>NZ_LUVY01000016.1:0-334545 GCF_002992185.1 Pseudomonas sp. LLC-1
TTAGCTTCAACCACTTGGCTCGCTGCGATCTCTCGTAGCGGGAGGCGAATCATACAGCGTTTAAAACCGCTGTCAACCACCATTTCAACCGCTTGCGATCATTCGATCGTAGCCCTTTCAACTTCACCTTAACTAGTTAACTCGTTGAATCTCAAGGAGTTTTTCGTTCCGATGTCGCTGGAAGTGGGGCGCATTATAAGGGGATTCGAAAGCGCGTCAACCCTTAATTTCAAGAAACCTTAACATCGCTGAAAAACAAAGCGGGGAGGCCTGTCGGCCTCCCCGCTTCTATTATAGCTACACCATCAGACGATCACTCAGCCTTGAGGGTAACCCGGCCAAACGACTTCTTGCCCGCCTGGCACACGTGAGTGGCACCAAGAACAAAGATGAAGTCCTTGTCGACCACTGCGCCATCAACCTTTACTGCACCGCCACTCAGCAGATCCCGCGCCTGCGCCGAGTTCTTCACCAGGCCAGCCCGGTTCAGCACGGCAGCAATTGGCAAGTCTTCGGCCGCAGCCACTTCGATCTCCGGCAGATCTTCCGGCAGCTCACCTTCCTTCATGCGATTACCCGCAGCGCGGTGAGCATTGGCCGCAGCCTCTTCACCATGGAAGCGCGCCACAATCTCTTCAGCCAGCTTGATCTTGATGTCACGCGGGTTGGCACCGTTGGCGACATCAGCACGGAACTGCTCGATCTCTTCCATCGAACGGAAGCTCAGCAGCTCGAAATAGCGCCACATCAAGGTATCCGGGATCGATACCAGCTTGCTGTACATCACCCCCGGCGCTTCCTGGATGCCGACATAGTTGCCCAGCGACTTGGACATCTTCTTCACGCCATCGAGCCCTTCGAGCAGCGGCATGGTCACGATGTTCTGCGCTTCCTGGCCATAGGCGCGCTGCAGCTCGCGCCCCATCAACAGGTTGAACTTCTGATCAGTACCCCCCAGCTCGACGTCCGCCTTCAGCGCCACCGAGTCATAGCCTTGCACCAGCGGATAAAGGAACTCGTGAATGGCAATTGGCTGGTTGGTGGTATAGCGCTTGTCGAAGTCGTCGCGCTCCAGCATGCGCGCCACGGTGTACTGCGACGCCAGGCGAATGAAGTCGGCCGGGGTCAGCTTGTCCATCCAGGTAGAGTTGAACGCGACCTCGGTCTTGGCCGGATCGAGAATCTTGAACACCTGCTGCTTATAGGTCTCAGCATTGTCCAGCACCTGTTCACGGGTCAGCGGCGGACGTGTGGCGCTCTTGCCGCTCGGGTCACCGATCATGCCGGTGAAGTCACCGATCAGGAAGATGACCTGGTGGCCCAGCTCCTGGAACTGGCGCAGCTTGTTGATCAGCACCGTGTGGCCAAGGTGCAGGTCAGGCGCGGTCGGGTCGAAGCCGGCCTTGATGCGCAGAGGTTGGCCGCGCTTGAGCTTCTCCACCAGTTCCGACTCGACCAGTACTTCTTCCGCACCGCGCTTGATAAGCGCCAGCTGCTCTTCAACCGACTTCATAGACAAACCCGCAAGGCTCAGATTCAGGGGGAGCCAACCATACAAGATCGGCCGTCAATTACAAGTTTCGCAAAGGAATGTGACCCGAACACGGGGTTGCGGCGTCTACGCGCCCTTGCGTGAAAATGGATTTGGTTATATTTTATACAGTTATTTCATCTTCATCATGTCATTCATCTTTTCCATTTCACCTTTTTCAAAGTCACCTTGCCCATGACCAACGAACCGCCTAAAGCGCCCCCGCTTTATCCGAAGAGCCATCTGTTGGCCGCCAGCGGCATCGCCGCCCTGCTCAGCCTGGCTTTGCTGGTATTTCCCTCCAGCGAAGTGGAAGCCAAGAAAACCACCCTCAACCTCGAGCTGGAAAGCCCTGCCGAGCAGTTGAAAGACGAATCCCGCGCTGCGCCTCTGGTGCAGGCACAAGGTGAGCAAGGCTCGCCCTTCGCCCAGATCGAAGACGCTACCCCAGAGACCCAGAAGGCCGAACAGCAAGCCCCTGCCGCCGAGCCGGTCGCCGAGGCAGCCAAGGAACCTGGCCACCGCGAAGTCACCGTGGCCCGTGGCGACACGCTGTCCACCCTGTTTGCCAAGGTTGGCCTGCCGGCCAATGCTGTGCATGACCTGCTGGCCAGCAACAAGCAGGCCAAACAGTTCAGCCAGCTCAAGCACGGCCAGGTGCTGCAGTTCGAACTCGACAAGGACGGCCAGTTGGCCAGCCTGCACAGCAAGGTCAGCAACCTCGAAACCATTCGCCTGACCAAGACCGCCAAGGGCTACACCTTCAACCGTGAAATCAGCAAGCCGGTCGTGCGTACCGCCTATGCCCATGGCGTGATCAAAAGCTCTCTGTCGGCTTCGGCCCAGCGCGCCGGCCTGTCTCACAGCATGACCATGGACATGGCCCGCGTGCTGGGTTACGACATCGACTTTGCCCAGGATATTCGCCCAGGCGATGAATTCGACGTGGTCTACGAGCAGAAGGTGATGGACGGCAAGGTCGTCGGCACCGGCAATATCCTGTCCGCCCGCTTCACCAACCGGGGCAAAACCTACACTGCCGTGCGCTACACCAACAAGCAGGGCAACACTACCTACTACACCGCCGACGGCAACAGCCTGCGCAAGGCATTCATCCGTACCCCGGTGGACTTTGCCCGCATCAGCTCGCGCTTTTCCGCCGGCCGCAAGCACCCGATCCTGAACAAGATCCGCGCCCACAAAGGCGTCGACTACGCCGCCCCACGCGGTACGCCAATCAAGGCAGCGGGTGACGGCCGCATCGAGCTGGCCGGGCGCCGTGGCGGTTACGGCAACACCGTGATCATCCAGCACGGCAACCGTTACAAGACGCTGTACGGCCACATGCAGGGCTTCGCCAAAGGCATCAAGACCGGCAGCACCGTGAAGCAGGGTCAGATCATTGGTTACATCGGCACCACAGGCCTGTCCACCGGCCCACACCTGCACTACGAGTTCCAGGTCAATGGCGTGCACGTCGACCCGCTGAGCCAGAAGGTACCGATGGCCGACCCGATCGCCAGGAACGAGCGCCAGCGCTTCCTGCAGCAGAGCCAGCCGCTGATCGCCCGCATGGATCAGGAAAAGGCCACCTTGCTCGCAGCGAACAAGCGCTAAGCCATGGCGCTCTACTTGGGGGTAATGTCCGGTACCAGCCTCGATGGCCTGGACATTGCCCTGATCGAACAAGGCGAGCAGCCTGAACTGCTCGCCACGCACTACCTGCCCATGCCCGTCGACCTGCGCCAGGAACTGCTAGCGCTATGTAGCAGCGGCCCTGACGAGATCGCTCGTGCGGCGCTGGCGGAAAATCGCTGGGCCAGCCTGGCAGGCGAAGGCATCCGCCAACTGCTGGCTCGCCAGGGCCTGCAGGCCGATGCCATCCGCGCCATCGGCAGCCACGGCCAGACCATTCGCCACGAGCCTGCGCGCGGCTTTACCGTTCAGATCGGTAACCCGGCACTGCTCGCCGAGCTTACCGGCATCAGCGTGGTCGGCGACTTTCGCCGGCGCGATGTGGCTGCCGGTGGTCAAGGTGCGCCGCTGGTGCCGGCCTTCCACGAAACCCTTTTCGGCCATCTCGGCAAGCGTCTGGCAGTCTTGAACGTGGGCGGTTTCAGCAACCTCAGCCTGATCGAGCAAGACAAGCCGGTCCACGGTTTCGACTGCGGCCCAGGTAACGTGTTGCTGGATGCCTGGATCGAGCGCAAGCACGGCCAGGCCTATGATGCCGATGGTGCCTGGGCAGCGTCTGGAGTGGTGCAGGCCGGCTTGCTCAACGCATTGCTGGCCGACCCGTTCTTCGCCGGTAGCGGCCCGAAGAGCACGGGCCGCGAGGTATTCAACCTACCTTGGCTGGATGGCCACCTGGCCCGCCTGCCTGCCTACCGCGATGAGGATGTACAGGCGACACTGCTTGAGCTGACCGCACGCAGCATCATCGACTCGCTGGTGAACGCCCAACAAGACACCGAAGCACTGCTGGTATGTGGTGGCGGTGCACGCAACGGTGCACTCATGGCCCGCCTCGGCCAGTTGCTGCCTGAAGCGCGCGTCACCAGCACTGGCGCCCACGGCGTTGACCCAGACTGGGTCGAGGCCATGGCTTTCGCCTGGCTGGCCCATTGCTGTCTGGAAGGCATCCCCGCCAACCGCCCCAGCGTCACTGCCGCCAAGGGCCTGCGCGTACTGGGCGCAATCTACCCGGCCTAACCGCTACGCCAGAAAGCAAAACGCCGCGCAATTGCGCGGCGTTTTCATATGGCCAGGCCTCAGATCGAGAACGAGGACCCACAACCGCAGGTAGTGGCGGCATTCGGGTTCTTGATCACAAAACGCGAGCCTTCCAGGCCTTCCTGGTAGTCCACTTCGGCGCCGGCCAGGTACTGGAAGCTCATTGGGTCGACCACCAGCGACACGCCCTCACGCTCGACGATGGTGTCGTCTTCGGCCACATCCTCATCGAAAGTGAAGCCGTACTGGAAGCCCGAGCAACCGCCACCGGTCACGAACACCCGCAACTTCAGACGTTCATTGCCTTCCTCATTGACCAGGTTCTTCACTTTCTGGGCTGCCCCATGGGTGAATTCCAGACCGGTAGGGGTGAAGGTTTCGACGCTCATGTTGATTCTCCCGGCGCGGTAGCCGTCTTAAAACTCGATGACGCGCATTATCCGCTTCTCCGAGAAAATTGGTCAAGAATTGTGCGGCTTTAGTCGCGACATACAAAAAGGCCCGCACGACGCGGGCCTTTTCAAAGCAAGGATGCTTACGGCAGCAGGCCAGCGTGGGACAAGCCCATGCGCTCGTCCAGGCCGAACAGGATGTTCAGGTTCTGTACCGCCTGGCCCGACGCGCCCTTGACCAGGTTGTCGATCACCGACAGCACCACCACCAGGTCACCACCCTGCGGGCGGTGAACCGCAATGCGGCAGACGTTGGCGCCGCGCACGCTACGGGTTTCCGGGTGGCTGCCCGCTGGCATCACGTCGACGAACGGCTCATCGGCGTAGCGCTTCTCGAACAGCGCCTGCAGGTCGACCGAGGTATCGACGACATTTGCGTACAGGGTGGCGTGGATACCACGGATCATCGGCGTCAGGTGCGGCACGAAGGTCAGGCCGATGTCCTTGCCAGCGGCCAGGCGCAGGCCCTGGCTGATTTCCGGCAGGTGGCGATGGCCCTTGACCGCGTAGGCCTTCATGCTTTCGCCGGCTTCGCAGAACAGCGAACCCACTGCCGCACCACGGCCAGCGCCGCTGACACCCGACTTGCAGTCGGCGATCAGGCGCGACGGGTCGGCCAGGCCCGCTTCCAGCAGCGGCAGGAAGCCCAGCTGGGTGGCGGTCGGGTAGCAACCCGGCACTGCAATCAGGCGCGCCTGGCGGATCTTCTCGCGGTTGACTTCAGGCAGGCCGTACACCGCGTCCTTGAGCAGCTCTGGAGCACCGTGCGGCTGACCGTACCACTTGCCCCACTCGGTGGCATCCTGCAGGCGGAAGTCGGCCGACAGGTCGATCACCTTGGTGCCGGCTGCCAGCAGCTCACCGGCCAGTGCATGGGCAACACCGTGCGGGGTGGCGAAGAACACCACATCGCAGGCAGCCAGGGCCTTGCTGTCCGGCACGCTGAACGCCAGCCCGTCATAGTGGCCGCGCAGGTTCGGGTACATGTCCGCCACCGCCACGCCCGCCTCGGAGCGCGAAGTGATGACCGCCACTTCGGCCTGTGGATGCTGTGCCAGCAGACGCAACAGTTCGACGCCGGTGTAACCCGTGCCGCCGACGATACCGACCTTGATCATAACGCTTGCCCCTTATCAACGAGCCGTCTGGAAAGCGCACGATAATAGGGGCGCAAGGCGCCTGTAACAACTCTTCGGGTGACCCTTCGGGCGCTTGACCACTACTATCTGACGACCGTGAATACCTGAAGGAACTCCCTCCATGCTCTACCTATGGATCAAAGCGCTGCATATCGTCAGCGTGGTCTGCTGGTTCGCCGGCCTTTTCTACCTGCCCAGGCTGTTCGTCTACCACGCCCAAAGCCAGGACAGCATCAGCCAGGACCGCTTCGTAACCATGGAGCGCAAGCTGTACCGCGGCATCATGAACCCGGCGATGATCGCCACCTACGTGTTCGGCGCGTGGATGCTCTACCTCACCCCCGGCTGGCTGAGCCAGGGCTGGCTGCATGCCAAACTGACACTTGTCATCCTGCTGACCGGCTACCATCACGTGTGCGGGGCCCAGCGCAAACGCTTCGCCAGCGGTACCAACACCCGCAGCCACGTCTACTATCGCTGGTTCAACGAAGTGCCCGTGCTGTTCCTGCTGGGTATCGTAATTCTGGTGGTGGTCAAACCGTTCTGACATAGCCACCCGCACAAGGAGCCTTGCCATGTCGCTACCCGCCTCGCTCGAACAACGCCTGCGCCTGCCCGTGGTTGCCGCACCGATGTTCCTGATCTCCAACCCCCAACTGGTGCTGGCCTGCTGCGCCAACGGCGTGGTGGGCAGCTTTCCGGCCCTGAACCAGCGTGACAGCGCCGGCTTCAAGGCGTGGCTGGAAGAGATCGAGGCAGGTCTGGCACAACTGCAGACACCCGCGCCCTACGCGGTCAACCTGATCGTCCACCCGACCAACCCGCGTCTGCAGGCCGACCTGGCCTTGTGCGTAGAGCACCGCGTACCAATCGTCATCACCAGCCTCGGCGCAGTGAAGGAGGTGGTCGATGCGGTGCACGGTTACGGTGGGCTGGTGTTCCACGATGTCACCACCCGCCGCCACGCCGAAAAAGCTGCTGAAGCAGGCGTGGACGGGTTGATCGCTGTCGCCGCTGGTGCGGGTGGCCATGCCGGCACCTGGAGCCCGTTCGCCCTGGCTGCGGAGATTCGCCAGTTCTTCGACAAGACCCTGCTGCTGGCCGGCTGCATGAACCACGGCCATGAGATCCTGGCTGCGCAACTGTTGGGCGCTGACCTGGCCTACATGGGCACGCGCTTCATCGCCACGGCAGAAAGCCACGCCCAGAATGCCTACAAGCAGATGCTGCTGAGCGCCCACGCGGCAGACATCATCCACACCCCGGCAGTATCCGGCATCCCTGCCAGCTTCCTGCGCCCGAGCCTGGAGCAGGCCGGGTATGACATGAATGCCCTCAAGAGCGGCCACGAACAGGGCAAGCTCAAACCGATCGACGACGAAGCCAAAGCCTGGAAGACCGTCTGGTCGGCGGGCCAGGGCGTCGGTGGTATCGACGACCTGCCCAGTGCCCGCGCGCTGATCGAGCGCCTGCACAACGAGTACCGGGAGGCACTGGTACGCTGCCAGGCCCTGCGCGCCCGCACCTTGTAGCAAAAGGCAACACCTTGCCCGGCCAAGCTGTACACTAGGCGCCCTCTTCCGCCCCCAGGAGCCTTGCATGACCCGTTACGCCATGATCACCGGTGCTTCCAGCGGCCTGGGCCTGGCCCTGGCGGAAGCTCTGGCACGGCGCGGGCGCAACCTGATCCTGGTGGCACGCCAGCGTGAAACGCTGGAGCCGGTGGCCATCGAACTGACCCAACGCTTTGGCGTCGAGGTGCTGTTCCGCGCCTGCGACCTCAGCCAGCCGCTACGCCTGTCTGGCTTCGTGCTGGAGTTGGAAGAAGGCGAACGGCGTATCGACCTGCTGGTGAACTGTGCCGGCTTGCGCACCTACGGGCCGTTCCTGGCCCATGAGTGGGCGGACGAGCAGGACCTGCTGGAGGTCAATGTACTGGCCCTGAGCCGCCTGTGCCACGCCATCGGCAACCTGATGGCCGTGCAGGGTGGTGGGCAGATCCTCAACGTCGCAGGCCTGGCCGGGGTCGCACCTGGCCCCTGGATGGCAGCCTATGCTGCCAGCAAGGCGTACGTACTGAGTTTTTCCCAGGCTCTGCGCGAAGAGCTCAAGCGTGCCGGCATCAAGGTTTCGGTGCTGTGCCCCGGCCCGGTCCGCTCCTCGCGCCGGCGCATACCGCGGCTCGATGGCAAACCACGCTGCCTGAGCCCCGAGGAAGTGGCGCTGTACACCGTGCGTGCACTGGACAAGAACCACGCACTGATCATGCCCGGCCGGCGCAACCGCTGGCTGGCGTTTGCGCCGCGTCTGCTGCCACGCTGGCTGCTGCGCAAGCTGGCCGGGGCCATCCACCGCCGCTATTGCCCGGTCGGCATGGAATAGGCACTGGGCGAGCGGCGCCCGGCTGAGTACACTCGGCCCGACCCTCACCATGGAGCAAGTGCTGTGGACGATCTTTTCCTCAAAATCATCAACCGGGAAATCCCGGCGGATATCATCTACGAAGACGACCAGATCCTGGCCTTCAAGGACATTGCACCCGCGGCACCGGTACATTTTCTGGTCATCCCGAAAAAGCACATCCGCACGCTCAATGACCTGACCGAAGAAGACAAGGCCCTGGCTGGCCACATCCTGTTCACCGCCCAGCGCCTGGCTGTCGAGCAAGGCTGCGAGGAAGGCTTCCGCGTGGTCATGAACTGCAACCCGAAAGGCGGCCAGACTGTCTACCACATCCATATGCATGTGCTTGGCCAGCGCCAGATGAACTGGCCACCGGGCTGATCCACGGCAAGCGACCCCGCCGCTATTGCGGTAAACTGTCGGGCACATTCTTGTGGAGGTGCCCGATGGCTACCGAACGTCACTACTCGCCGCTCGACCGCTTGTTGCTGCAGGCCGATACCGCCATGCGCACCTTGCTGCCCTTCAGCGGCCAACCCGCCCGGCCATCGCCGGCCATCGTCCAGCCAGACGTCGACCTCGACGAGCAGCAGGCCCGCCACATCGCCGGGCTGATGCGCATCAACCACACCGGTGAAGTGTGCGCCCAGGCGCTGTACCAGGGCCAGGCCCTGACCGCCAAGCTGCCCGAAGTGCGCAAGGCCATGGAGCATGCCGCCGAGGAAGAAGTGGACCACCTGGCCTGGTGCGAGCAACGCATTCGCCAGCTGAACAGCCACCCGAGCGTGCTCAACCCCCTGTTCTACGGTATGTCGTTCGGCATCGGCGCGCTCGCCGGGCTGGTCAGCGACAAGGTAAGCCTGGGTTTCGTCGCCGCCACCGAGCACCAGGTGTGCAAGCACCTCGACGAGCACCTGGAGCAGATCCCGCAGGAAGATGAAAAGTCCCGGGCCATTCTCGAACAGATGCGCATCGATGAGGAACAGCACGCCGAGTCCGCACTGGAAGCTGGCGGTTATCGCTTCCCTGCCCCGGTTCGCTTTGGCATGAGCCTGTTGGCCAAGGTCATGACCAAGAGCACCTACCGTATCTGAAGGCATCACCATGACGGATCGATTCGACGCCAAGGACCTGGCGCGCGCCGTGCAAGCCGGCATTCTCCAGCCGGGCCAGGACCAGGCCCTGCTGGCTTTCCTGCGCCAGCAACCGGCCCAACGTGGCAGCTTCCAGCTGGCCCATGTCGCTTTCTACTTCGGCGCCATGCTGATCATGGCAGCGATGGGCTGGTTGCTCACCGAAGCCTGGATGCGCATCGGTGACATCGCCCTACTGGTCATCGCCAGCCTGTACATCCTGTTGCTCACAGTGTTTGCCCTCAACCTGCAACGGCGCGCCCAGCCTGTCGCTGCCGGGGTGTTGGCGGCGGTAGCCGTCAGCATCGTCCCGCTGGCGGTGTTCGCCATCGAACGCCTGGCCGGTTGGTGGCCGCTGGATGACGCACAGGCGGACTATCACCAGTACTACACCTACGTACAGGGCGGCTGGCTGGCGATGGAAGCAGCGACGGTAGTTGCCGGGCTGCTGATGCTGCGGCTGATCCCCTACCCGTTCATCGTCATGCCAATGGCCTTGGCCTTGTGGTTCATGTCCATGGATTTGAGCGAATGGTTCTTCGGCTCACCGTTCAGCTGGGAGCAACGTCGCGAGGTTTCGTTGTGGTTCGGGTTGGGGCTGCTGGTGGTGTTCCTGGTAATAGACGGCCGCACGCGTGAAGACTACGCCCGCTGGGGCTACCTGGCCGGGCTGGCGGCATTTTGGGGCGGATTGACATTGCTGGACAGCGGCAGTGAGTTGGGCAAGGCCATGTACTGCCTGATCAACATTTTGCTGATGGGGATGGCGGTGCTGTTGCGCCGGCCAGTGTTCATGGTGTTCGGGGCGCTGGGGGTGGCGGCTTACCTTGGGTATTTATCGTACGAGGTGTTTGCCGAATCGCTGCTGTTCCCGGTGGTGTTGACCCTGATCGGGTTGGGAGTTATCGGGTTGGGGCTGGTTTATCAGAAGCGGCGGGAGCGGTTGAGCCAAGTGATGCGAGGATGGTTGCCAGGGTGGGTGCAAGCTGCACTGCCGGCGCTTCGGCGCTGATATTGCCAGGGCTGCTTTGCAGCCCATCGCAGCGGTTCGTCGCCACGACAAGCCAGCTCCCACAGGTACTGCGCCGGACCTGAATTTGGCGCTGTACCTGTGGGAGCTGGCTTGTCGTGGCGACGAACCGCTGCGATGGGCCGCAAAGCGGCCCCAAGATCTCAGCTTTAACCCAGCTCTACGATTTCATACCCATGGGTAATCTCAACCCCGGCACGCTCCAGCATGATCGAAGCCGAGCAGTACTTCTCCGCCGACAGCTCCACCGCCCGCTTGACCTGGGCTTCTTTCAACGCACGGCCTTTCACCACGAAATTCATGTGAATCTTGGTAAACACCTTCGGGTCTTCGCTGGCACGCTCGGCTTCCAGAAAGGCCTCGCAGCTTTCCACCGCCTGGCGCGATTTCTTCAGGATGCTCACCACGTCAAAGCTGCTGCAGCCACCCAGGCCCAACAGCAGCATTTCCATCGGGCGCACACCCAGGTTGCGGCCGCCGGCCTCGGGCGGGCCGTCCATCACGACGACATGGCCACTCCCCGATTCGCCGAGGAACATGGCCTCACCGGCCCACTGGATACGTGCCTTCATCTACCCGGACTCCTGATTTTCGGAAAAGGGTGTCAGCTTAGACCTTGTGCGCCTGTGGGAAAAGTACGAGAGGTGTCGGTTTAGTACCGAAACATCCTGTAGTGTCTGATAAGCTGGCGCCAAATGACTGGCACTTGCCGCCAGCCAACCTCTATAAAAAGCCTATGCGTCGTATCGAACAGGATTTCGTGATGGTTGCCTCCGCCCTACCCGCCAAAATCAAGAATATCGACAAGCTGCTGGTGCACTGCCAGCGCCGCCGCTATACCGCCAAAAGCAACATCATCTGCGCCGGCGACCGGGCCGAGACACTGTCGTTCATCATCAAGGGTTCGGTGACCATCCTCATCGAAGACGACGACGGGCATGAAATGATCATTGCCTACCTCAACAATGGCGATTTCTTTGGCGAGCTGGGCCTGTTCGAACCCGTTGAAGGTGAACAGCAGCGCAGTGCCTGGGTACGGGCCAAGACCGAGTGCGAAGTGGCCGAGATCAGTTACGAGAAGTTTCGCGAACTGGCGCGCCAGGACCCGGAAATCCTCTACGCCCTGGGCAGCCAGATGGCCCAGCGCCTGCGCAACACCACGCGCAAAGTCGGCGACCTGGCCTTTTTCGACGTGACCGGGCGGGTTGCCCGCTGTTTGCTAGAGCTGTGCAAGCAGCCTGATGCCATGACCCACCCCGACGGCATGCAGATCAAGATTACCCGTCAGGAAATCGGTCGTATCGTCGGTTGCTCGCGGGAAATGGTCGGCCGCGTCCTCAAGGACCTAGAAGAGCGCAGCCTGGTGCAGGTCAAGGGCAAGACCATGGTGGTCTACGGTACCCGCTAGTCTTTGGGCAGGTCTGCCAGCACCTTGGCGTAGGCCTGTGACAGGCGCTCGAACCAGGGCGCCTCGGGTGCCACTTCATGCAAGGCGATGTGCGCGTCGGCGCGGCAGCGTTGCTCCAGCTCGCAGCACTCATTGAAGCGGTTGACCGCCGCCACCATCGACTCCCGTTCGTTGTCCAGCAGCAACGCACCGTGCACCAGCACCACCGGGCGCTTGCCGCCCAGCCCTTGGCGCCAGCGCTGGGCAGTGCCCACCAGCTTACGGCCATTGAGGTTGACGTTGTAACGGCCATCGCAGAACGCCCCGTCGATTTCCCCGACCGACGCTACCCCACCCCACTCGCGCAGCACATCGCACAGCGGCAGGCACAAACGTTCGTAGGCGTTCTCGATGCGGCCATGATCACCTTCGCTGCGCGGGGCGACATAGACCAGTGCAACGTTCACGGTCGAATGCGACTGCGGTACCGGCTCACCGCCCGTCTCACGCAGCAGCACCGGCCAGCCGGCAATCGCCAGCTCCGAGCAGGCGGCCTCGAAGTTGTCCAGACGGCTCATGCGCCGGGGCATGACCAGGGCATGGTCGGTGGGGCGCCAGAACAGCACGCCACTGTCGCGTTCGCCGCGGCACACAGCGGCCAGCAGTTCCTGTTCGGCGTGCAGGCCTTGTTCGACAGTCAGGGCCAGGGGTTGATCGGTCATTGATCCACCTTTGATGTTGTTATGGATGGCCTCTTCGCGGCGGTCCGGCGCGAGAGGCCATGACAGGCATACAAAAAAGCCGGCAAAAACGCCGGCTTCATTTATTCAGTCCAGTGGCTGAACAGTCTTCTTCACCTGCTCCGGGAAGAACAACCGCTGCAACTCCAACCCAGGCTGCTCGGCGCGCATGAACGCTTCGCCCACCAGGAACGAGTAAACCTCGTTGATCGCCATCAGCTCCACATCGGCCCGGTTGAGAATGCCGCTCTCGGTAATTGCCAGGCGGTCACGCGGAATACGCGGCAGCAGATCGAGGGTGGTTTCCAGGCTGACCTCGAAGGTATGCAGGTTGCGGTTGTTCACCCCCACCAGCGGCGTATCCAGAGTTTTCAGTGCGCGCTCCAGCTCATCGCCGTCGTGCACTTCCACCAGCACGTCGAGGCCGACATCCTTGGCCGTAGCCGCCAGCTCGGCCATCTTCACGTCATCCAGTGCCGACACGATCAACAGCACACAGTCCGCACCCAAGGCGCGGGCTTCGACGATCTGGTAGGGGTCGACCATGAAGTCTTTACGGATAACCGGCAGCGATACCGCAGCGCGGGCCTGCTGCAGGTATTCATCGGCACCCTGGAAATAATCGACATCGGTCAGCACCGACAGGCAGGTTGCGCCACCTTTCTCGTAGCTAACCGCGATTTCCGCCGGCACGAAGTGCTCGCGGATCACGCCCTTGCTCGGCGAAGCCTTCTTGATTTCGGCAATCACGGCTGGCTGCTTGCGCTTGGCCTGCTCGATCAGCGCATTGGCGAAGCCACGCGGGGCATCGGCAGCTTTGGCCAGGCGTTCCAGCTCGGCAAGGCTGACGCGCGCGCTGCGCTCGGCCACTTCCTGGAACTTGCGGGCAATGATCCTTTCCAGCACCGTCGGCACACTCATGCTTCGTTCTCCACCTTGAATACTGCAGTAAAGGCACCCAGCTCCTGCAGCTTTTCCCAGGCCAGGCCGGTGTGCAGTACATCGTGGGCCAGTTCCACGCCCTGGGCCAGGGTCATCGCGTGATCGGCGGCATAGAGCGCAGCCCCCGCGTTGAGCACGATCATTTCAGCGGCCTTCTGGCCGTTTTCGGTCTTGCGGCGGCCCAGCGCATCGCGGATCAGCTCCAGCGATGCCTGCGGGTTCTCGACAGCCAGGCCATGCAGGCTCTGGCTCTTCATGCCAAGGTCTTCCGGCTCGACCCAGTATTCAGTAATTTCGCCGTTCTTCAACTCGGCAACAAAAGTAGGCGCTGCCAGGCTGAACTCATCCAGACCGTCCTTCGAATGCACCACCAGCACATGCTTGCTGCCCAGGCGTTGCAGTACCTCGGCCAACGGGCGGCACAGGGTCTGGGCGAACACGCCGACCACCTGGTGCTTCACTCCGGCCGGATTCGTAAGCGGGCCGAGCATGTTGAACAGGGTACGCAGCCCCAGGTCGCGACGCGGGCCGGCAGCATGCTTCATGGCCGAATGATGGCTTTGCGCGAACATGAAGCCGATGCCCAAGCTGTCAATGCAGCGGGCCACCTGGGTGGGCGTCAGGTTCAGGTAGATACCGGCGGCTTCCAGCAAGTCGGCGCTGCCGCTCTTGCCCGACACCGCGCGGTTACCGTGCTTGGCCACGGTGCAGCCTGCCGCCGCCAGGACGAACGATGAAGCGGTGGACACGTTGAAGATATTGGCGCCATCACCGCCGGTGCCGACGATGTCGACCACGCCATCGAGGCTTTTCAGCTCGACCTTGTCGGCCAGTTCACGCATGACCGAAACCGCACCGACAATTTCGTCGATGCTTTCGCTTTTCATGCGCATGCCCATCAGGAAGGCACCGATCTGCGCTTCAGTGCACTGGCCAGTCATGATCTGGCGCATCACATCGCGCATTTCTTCGGTAGTAAGGTCCAGCTGGCCGACGATACGGCTTAACGCGCTCTTGATATCCATGTTCGATCCTTAGCGGCGGCCGCCGGTCTGCTTGAGGAAGTTGGCGAACAGCTCGTGGCCCTGTTCGGTCAGGATCGACTCTGGGTGGAACTGCACCCCTTCGATATTCAGCGTCTTGTGGCGCAGGCCCATGATTTCATCGACCGAGCCGTCTTCATGCGCAGTCCAGGCCGTGACTTCCAGGCAGTCGGGCAAGGTTTCGCGCTTGACCACCAGCGAGTGGTATCGGGTAACGGTCAACGGGTTGTTGAGCCCGGTGAACACACCCAGGTCGCGGTGGTGCACCGGGCTGGTCTTGCCGTGCATCACCTGGCGGGCACGCACCACGTCGCCCCCAAAGGCCTGGCCGATGGACTGATGGCCCAGGCACACGCCCAGGATCGGCAGCTTGCCGGCAAAATGCAGGATGGCTTCGATAGACACACCAGCCTCGCTCGGCGTGCACGGGCCTGGGGATACGACGATGCGTTCGGGGTTAAGGGCTTCGATCTGGGCGATGGTCATTTCGTCGTTGCGAATGACCTTCACCTCGGCACCCAACTCGCCCAGGTACTGAACGACGTTGTAAGTGAATGAGTCGTAATTGTCGATCATCAGTAACATGGTGTTAAACCTCTTGAACGTACTGACTTCAGAATTCGAACCTTCTTGCTGTCGCAACAGGCACAGCTTCGCCACAAAGGGCAGAAAATGAAGAAGGCAAACGGAGGCGGGCCGGACGGGCCGGCAAGAGATAAAGTCAGGCGCGCCAACGCCAACGGGCGTGGGCCTTGATTACGCGCATCAAGAGTTTGCTGACGATCAACACAGGATAGGTCTCGCTCATACGTCCCGGCACAGTAGCTTACCGGGGCGGCGGGCGCAATATGCCTGTAAACACGGGGAAACGAATGGACTTGGGAGGGATGCACGGCGATTTGCTAAGGTCGATCGGGCAGTCCCTCATAAAAACAAAGAAAAGGATGTTCCCTGATGCGAAAAGCCCCGTTATTGCGCTTTACCCTCGCCTCATTGGCATTAGCCTGCAGCCAGGCATTCGCCGCACCCTCGCCCTACTCCAGCATGATCGTGTTTGGCGACAGCCTCAGCGATGCCGGGCAGTTTGGCGGCGTGCGCTTCACCAACCTCGATGCCAATGGCAACTATGCGCCAGTGTCGCCGATGATTCTGGGCGGACGGCTGGGTGTGAACCCGACCGAGCTTGGCCCGTCCACCTCCCCTCTCAACCCGGCATTGGGGCTTCCCGACGGCAATAACTGGGCAGTCGGTGGCTACACCACCCAACAGATCCTGGATTCGATCACCAGCACTTCCGAGACCGTCATCCCGCCAGGACGCCCCGGTGCCGGGCAGGTGCTCCGGGAAAAGCCAGGCTATCTGGCCAACGGCCTGCGCGCCGACCCCAACGCACTGTACTACCTGACTGGCGGTGGTAATGACTTCCTGCAGGGCCTGGTCAACAGCCCCACCGATGCCGCAGCCGCCGGTGCCCGCCTGGCCGCCAGCGCCCAGGCCCTGCAACAAGGTGGCGCCCGCTACATCATGGTCTGGCTGCTCCCGGACCTCGGCCAAACACCGAATTTCAGCGGCACGCCGCAGCAGAACCCCCTGTCATTACTGTCTGGTGTCTTCAACCAGTCGCTGCTCAGCCAACTGGGGCAAATTGACGCCGAGATCATCCCGCTGAACGTGCCCATGCTGCTGAGCGAGGCACTGGCCAGCCCCAGCCAGTTCGGCCTGGCCACCGGCCAGAACCTGGTGGGTACCTGCTACAGCGGCGAAGGCTGCGTGGAAAACCCGGTGTACGGCATCAACGGCACAACACCAGACCCGACCAAGCTGCTGTTCAACGACTTGGTGCACCCGACCATCGCTGGCCAGCAACTGATCGCCGATTACGCCTACTCGATCCTCTCCGCACCATGGGAACTGACCCTGCTTCCGGAAATGGCCCACACAAGCCTGCGTGCCCACCAGGACGAACTGCGCAACCAGTGGCAGACACCCTGGCAGGCCGTTGGCCAGTGGCAAGCCTTTGTCGCCAGCGGCGCCCAGGACCTGGACTTCGACGGCCAGAGCAGCGCGGCCAGTGGCGATGGCCGCGGCTACAACCTGACCGTGGGCGGCAGCTACCGCCTGAACGACGCCTGGCGCCTGGGCCTGGCCGGTGGCGTATACCGGCAGAAGCTGGAAGCCGGCGAACACGACTCGGACTACACGCTGAACAGTTATCTGGCCAGCGCCTTTGCCCAATACCGCCAGGACCGCTGGTGGGCGGATGCCGCGTTGACCGTCGGGCACCTGGACTACAGCGACCTCAAGCGCACTTTCGCCCTTGGCGTGAATGACCGCAGCGAAAAAGGCGACACTGATGGCGAGGCCTGGGCGATGTCCGGGCGGCTGGGCTACAACCTGGCGGCCGACAGCAGCAACTGGCAGCTGGCACCCTTCATCAGTGCCGACTATGCGCGCGTGAAGGTGGATGGCTACGACGAGAAGAGTGGGCGCTCGACGGCGCTGGGCTTCGATGACCAGGAGCGCACGTCACGCCGCCTGGGCCTGGGGTTGCAGGGCAGTGTGCAGGTGCTGCCGAGTACCCGGCTGTTCGCAGAAGTGGCGCAGGAACATGAGTTTGAGGATGACCGGCAGGATGTGACCATGCACCTCACCAGCTTACCGGCGAATGACTTCACCCTGACCGGGTATACGCCGCACAGCGACCTGACCCGGGCGAGCCTGGGGGTGAGCCATGAAGTGGTGGCAGGGGTGCATTTGCGCGGGAACTACAACTGGCGCAAGAGTGATGAATTGACCCAGCAGGGGGTGAGCCTGGGGGTTAGCATCGACTTCTAGATTACTGGGGCCGCTTTGCGGCCCTTTCGCGACACAAGGCCGCTCCCACAGGTACAGCGCAAGGCTTGAAGTCTGCGCAACACCTGTGGGAGCGGCCTTGTGTCGCGATGGGCTGCAAAGCAGCCCCAAAAGGCCAGTGAGTTACTTGGCTGAAGTCTGCTCAGCCAGGGCGACCGCACGGAACATCGCGCGGCGCTTGTTGATGGTTTCTTCCCACTCCAGCGCCGGTACCGAGTCGGCAACGATGCCGCCACCGGCCTGCACATGCAGTTCGCCGTCCTTGATCACCGCAGTACGGATGGCAATCGCGGTGTCCATGTTGCCATTCCAGGCAAAGTACCCCACGGCACCACCGTAAACCCCACGCTTGACCGGCTCCAGTTCGTCGATGATCTCCATCGCACGAATCTTCGGTGCGCCCGACAAGGTGCCAGCCGGCAAAATCGCCCGCAGCGCATCCATCGCCGTCAGCCCTTCACGCAGCTGGCCGGTGACGTTGGAGACAATGTGCATCACGTTGGAATAACGCTCGATCACCATCTTCTCGGTCAGCCGCACGCTCCCGGTCGAGGACACACGGCCCACGTCGTTACGGCCCAGGTCGATCAGCATCAGGTGCTCGGCGATCTCCTTGTCGTCCGACAGCAGGTCGTCTTCCAGCGCACGGTCGGCCTCTTCAGTCGCACCACGCGGGCGAGTACCGGCAATCGGGCGCACGGTAACCAGGTTGTCCTCGACACGCACCAGCACCTCGGGCGAACTGCCAACCACATGGAAGTCACCGAAGTTGAAGAAGTACATGTAGGGCGTCGGGTTGAAGCAGCGCAGCGCGCGGTACAGGTCGATAGGCGCTGCCTTGAAGTCGATGGACATGCGCTGCGACGGCACCACTTGCATGCAGTCACCGGCCAGGATGTACTCCTTGATACGGCCAACCGCGTTCTCGTAGTCCTCACGCGTGTAGCTGGAGCGGAACTCCGGCTCGGCGGCCTGCGGGCCACTCAAGTCCAGGCCACGGCGCGGGGTGATCGGCTGACGCAGTGTTTCCAGCAGGCCTTGCAGCCGTGCCTGGCCCTGTTCGAAGGCGTGCGCTTCAGCCGGGTCGACCAGCACGATCGCGTGCATCTTGCCTGCCAGGTTGTCGAACACCACGACGGCATCGGACACCATCAGCAGGATATCCGGCACACCCAGCGGGTCCGGGTTGGGGCTGGCGCCCAGGCGCTTTTCCACATAACGCACGCAGTCGTAGCCGAAGTAGCCGACCAGGCCGCCGTTGAAGCGCGGCAGGCCAGGGATGTCGGCGACCTTGTAACGGTCCTTGAAGCTTTCGACGAACGCCAGCGGGTCTTCGACATCGTGGCTTTCCACCTCGACGCCATCCTGCAGGATGCTGACGTGGTAGCCGTGAACGCGCATCACGGTGCGCGACGGCAGGCCGATCATCGAGTAACGGCCCCACTTCTCGCCGCCCTGAACCGATTCGAGCAGGTACGAGTTGGGTTGGTCGGCCAGTTTCAGGTAGATCGACAGCGGCGTGTCGAAGTCGGCCAGGGTTTCGCAGGCCAGGGGGATGCGGTTGTAGCCGGCAGCGGCCAGGCGCAGGAATTCTTCGCGGTTCATGAGTAGCCTCGTGGCAAGCAGCAATAAGTCAGGCAAACGGATGGGCCGGCACACGCCGGCAGGCAGAAGTCAGGCGCGCCAACGCCAACGGGCCAGGGCCTTGATGACTTTCATCCAGAATTTGCCAGTAACCGCCACGGTGGACTCTCTGTCTTGTGAGGCTTGAAGGTCCGCCAACGTTATCCCAGTGGCCGGGTCTTCGCAACCGGGCAGCAAGGCGCGCAGGTCATCGATCACAAGGCTGGGGGTTTCGTCGTGGATCGGCCGGCCATGGTTGTAGCCGTAGGTCAGCCCCACGCATTGCACGCCAGCTGCCTTGGCCGCCAGCACATCACTGCGCGAATCGCCCACAAACAACGATTGTTGCGGGGTAACGCCGGCCATCTGCATGACGAACAGCAACGCCGCCGGGTCCGGTTTTTTCTGCGGCAGGGTGTCGCCGCCGATGATCCAGCGGAAATAGCGGCCGATCTTCATCTGGTCCAACAACGGGGCGACGAAGCGCTCCGGCTTGTTGGTGATCAGCGCCATTTCCACGCCCTGCTTCTGCAGCCAGCGCAGGGTGTCCTTCACGCCGGGATAAACCACGGTGAGCTCATGGCTTTCGGCATAGGCTTCCATGAACAGTGCCAGGCCCTGCTCGGCCAGCGCATCATCCACAGCGTCATGCTCAATACCGCCCGCCAGTGCTCGGCGCACCAGCACCTGGGCGCCATTGCCAACCCAATGGCGCACCGCCTCAAGGCCAGCAGGCGGGCGCCCCAGTTCGAGCAGCATGCGGTCCACGGCGGCGGCCAGGTCTGGCACGGAATCGATCAGGGTACCGTCCAGATCGAACATCACCAGCCTGGGCAGCGTCCCCGGGAACAGCTGCTCGAAGCCACTCATGGGCGGGCCTGGGCCAGTTCGGCGCGCATCTTGGCGATGACTTCCTGGTAGTCCGGGGCGTTGAAGATCGCCGAGCCGGCCACGAAAGTGTCGGCGCCAGCGGCAGCGATCTCGCGGATGTTGTTGACGTTGACGCCGCCGTCGATTTCCAGGCGAATATCACGGCCACTGGCGTCGATCAGCGCACGCGCTTCGCGCAGTTTGTCGAGGGTGCCGGGGATGAACTTCTGCCCGCCGAAGCCTGGGTTGACGCTCATCAGCAGCACCATGTCGATCTTGTCCATCACGTACTTCAGGGCGTCCAGGCTGGTGGCCGGGTTGAACACCAGGCCGGCCTTGCAGCCACCGTCCTTGATCAACTGCAGCGAGCGGTCGATGTGCTGGGTGGCTTCCGGGTGGAAGGTGATGTAGGTGGCGCCGGCCTCGATGAAGTCGCCGATGATGCGGTCAACCGGGCTGACCATCAGGTGCACGTCGATGGGCGCGGTGACGCCGTACTTGCGCAGGGCAGTGCACACCATCGGGCCGATGGTCAGGTTGGGAACGTAGTGGTTGTCCATGACATCGAAGTGAACGATGTCGGCACCCGCAGCCAAAACCTTGTCGACGTCCTCACCCAGGCGGGCGAAATCGGCGGAAAGAATGGAGGGGGCAATAGCGTAGGGCTGCATGGCGCACCTGTTGGCAGAATCACGGTGGCGCGCATTGTAACTCAGGCAAACGGGTAGAGGCTGATTGGTATCAATCCGTGTCGACCAGCTGTTCCAACCTGTACCGGCCTCATCGCCGGCAAGCCAGCTCCCACAGTATTCTCCACAGGCCTTCAGAGATGCAGAGTCCTGTGAGCTCTCTGTGGGAGCTGGCTTGCCGGCGATGAGGCCAGTGCAGACACCAGAAAATCAGGCAGGCTGTTGGGTTCTCAGCTTCTCGCTACGCCCACGCAACCACTCCAGGGTCAGCAGCAATATCACCGAGAAGGCAATCAGCAAGGTCGCTGCCGCTGCAATGGTCGGGCTCAGGTTTTCACGAATACCACTGAACATCTGCCGTGGCAGGGTCGCCTGCTCTGGCCCTGCCAGGAACAGGGTCACCACCACCTCGTCAAACGATGTGGCAAAGGCGAACAACGCACCAGAGATAACCCCAGGCGCAATCAGCGGCAGGGTCACCCGGCGGAAGGTCAGCAGTGGCGACGCGCCCAGGCTGGCCGCCGCACGCACCAGGTTGTAGTTGAAACCCTGCAAGGTGGCCGACACGGTAATGATGACGAACGGTACACCCAGCACCGCATGCACCAGAATCAGCGAGGTGAAGCTGTTGCCCATCCCCAGCGGTGCAAAGAACAGGTAACTAGCTACACCGATAATCACGACCGGCACCACCATCGGCGAAATCACCAACGCCATCACCAGCGACTTGCCGGGGAAGTCGCCACGGGTCAGGCCGATGGCCGCCAGGGTGCCGAATACCATGGCCAGCACCGTGGCCGCCGGGGCGACGATGATGCTGTTCTTCAGCGCCCGCATCCATTCGGCCGAGCCGAAGAAGTCCTGGTACCACTGCAACGAGAAGCCCTGCAGCGGGTACACCAGGAAGCTGCCACTGTTGAACGACAGCGGCACGATCACCAATACCGGCAGGATCAGGAACAGCAGGATCAAACCGCAAAGAATGCGCAGGCTGTAGAACCAGACCCGCTCCACGGGCGACATGTATGGGCTCAGCATGACAAGGCTCCTCAGCTCAGGCGCAGGCGGCTGGCGCCGACCAGCCAGCTATAGATCAGGTACAACAGCACGGTCGCCAGCAGCAACAGCCCGCCCAGCGCGGTGGCCATGCCCCAGTTGATGCTGGTGTTGGTGTAGAAGGCAACGAAGTAGCTGACCATCTGGTCGTTCGGGCTGCCCAGCAGTGCCGGGGTGATGTAGTAGCCAATGGCCAGGATGAACACCAGCAGGCAACCCGCACCTACACCGGCGTAAGTCTGCGGGAAGTAAACCCGCCAGAAGCTGGCGAACGGGTGGCAGCCCAGCGAAATTGCCGCACGCATATAGCTGGGCGAAATGCCCTTCATCACGCTGTACAGTGGCAGGATCATGAACGGCAGCAGGATGTGCACCATCGAGATGTAAACGCCGGTACGGTTGAACACCAGTTCCAGCGGTTGATCGATGATGCCCATGGCCATCAGCGCGCTGTTGATCAGGCCGCCCGACTGCAGCAGCACGATCCACGCCGCCACCCGCACCAGGATCGAAGTCCAGAACGGCAGCAGCACCAGGATCATCAGCAGGTTGCTCTGCCGGGTCGGCAGGTTGGCCAGCAAATAGGCCAGCGGGTAGGCCAGCACCAGACAGATGGCGGTGATCACCACACCCATCCACAGGGTACGGGCAAAAATGTCCAGGTAAATGGCCTGGTCCGGGGTGGCCTTGGCCAGTTCGCCAAGGTCATCGATGCGGTGGTCGACAGAGGCCAGCAGGTAGAACGATGTCACCGAACTGGTATTGCGCCGTATCGCCTGCCAGTAGGCTGGATCACCCCAACGCTCGTCGACGGCCTGCAGCGCGTCTTTATAAGAGGCAGGCTCAGCCTTGAATGGCAGTGCCCGGGCGGTCTTGGTCAACAAGCTGCGGTAGCCGGCCAGTTCCATGTTCAAGCGCTTGGAAAGGTCGCCAAGGGCCTGGTTCTTGCGCGACTCGGCCAGGTCCTGGCTCAGCGCCTTGTACACGTCCTCGCCGGGCAGGCTCTTGCCATCCCACTGGCTGATGACTTCGACCGTGCGCGGCAGGCCGCCCACCACTTCCGGGTTGCCGACGCTCTTGTACAGCAGCGCCGCGATCGGCACCAGGAACACCAGCAGAAGAAACAGCGCCAGCGGCGCGATCAACGCCTGCGCCTTCCAGCGGTTGACCCGCTCGGCGTGCTTGAGGCGCTGCTTGAGACTTGGACCTGCGCCTTCGTTGAGGGGCACTGCAATGGCCATGGCGAACTCCGCGATACGAACTGAAAATGGGGCTGCTGCGCAGCCCATCGCAGGCAAGCCAGCTCCTACAGGTACTGCATTACCCTCAGGAACGGTGCGGTCCCTGTGGGAGCTGGCTTGCCTGCGATGGGCCGCAAAGCGGCCCCCTACGCCGGTCGTTTACTTCTTCGCCGCCCAGGCGTTGAAGCGTTGCTCCAGCTGCTCGCTGTTGTCGGCCCAGAAGGCCACGTCGATCTGCACCTGGTTGGCGATGTTTTCAGGCGTGGTCGGCATGTCCTTCTTCACTTCGTCCGACAGCAGGCTCACAGCCTTGGAGTTGGCCGGGCCGTAGGCGATGTTCTCGGAGTAGGTCTTCTGCTGCTCGGGCTGCACGCTGAAAGCGATGAATTTCTTCGCTTCGTCGGCATCCTTGGCACCTTTCGGAATGGCCCAGGCATCGAAGTCGTAGATGCCGCCGTTCCACACCACCTTGAGGTTGCTCTCTTTCTGCACAGCGGCAATACGGCCGTTGTACGCAGAACTCATGACCACGTCACCCGAAGCCAGGAACTGCGGTGGCTGTGCACCCGCTTCCCACCACTGGATGCTGGGCTTGAGCTCATCGAGTTTCTTGAAGGCGCGGTCCTGGCCTTCCTTGGTGGCCAGCACTTTGTAGACGTCCTTGGGCGCAACGCCATCGGCCATCAGTGCGAATTCCATGGTGTACTTGGCACCTTTGCGCAGGCCGCGCTTGCCCGGGAATTTCTTGGTGTCCCAGAAATCAGCCCAGCTGGTAGGTGCGGTTTTCAGCTTGTCGGCGTTGTAGGCCATGACCGTGGACCAGACGAAGAAGCCCACGCCGCACGGCTGGATGGCACCCGGCACGTAGTCACCCTCATTGCCAAACAGGGCTGGGTCGAGCTCTTCGAACATGCCCTCATCGCAACCACGCGCCAGCTCTGGCGACTCAACCTCTACCAGGTTCCACGACACACTCTTGGTGTCGACCATCGCCTTGACCTTGGCCATTTCGCCGTTGTACTCACCGGCGACGATCTTGCCATTACCCGCCTTCTCCCATGGCTCGTAGAACGCCTTTACCTGGGCCGCCTTGTTGGCGCCCCCGAACGAGATCACGGTGAGGTCTGCGGCCATGACCTGGCCAGCGGCGAACAGCCCCAAGGCCAGGGCGGTCAGTTTCAACTGCTTGCGCATTCTTATTCTCTCCACAGTACAGGGTTGGTGAAGCAATCCATCAATGGGCTTCGGCAATCGGATCGAGCGCGCGGGCGTGCTCCACCTCCCAGCCCAGCGGTACTACATCGCCCACGGCCAACGCCGGGTCGAGCTCGGCAATCGGCTGTTTCACGAAGAAGTCGCCCTTGCCGCAAACTTCCAGGCGCACCCGCACGTGGTCGCCCAGGTAAATGAATTCGGCCACCCGGCCAGAGAAGCGGTTCACGCAGCTTTCGCTGTGGCCGTTCAGGCGTACGCGTTCGGGGCGGATCGACAAGGTGACCGGCTCGCCGGCCTGGCCGACATTCACCGCCAGCGCCTCGACCCGCTCACCGCGCGGCAGTTGCACCTGGCAGCGCTTGCCATCGCTGGCCAGCAGGGTGCCGTTGATGCGGTTGTTCTCGCCGATGAAGTTGGCGACGAAGGTGTTGCAAGGTTCTTCGTACAGCGTGCGCGGGTCGGCGATCTGCTGGATCTCGCCCTGGTGGAACACCGCCACGCGGTCGGACATGGTCAGCGCTTCGCCCTGGTCGTGGGTCACGTACACCACGGTCACGCCAAGGCGCTGGTGAATGTGCTTGATCTCCATCTGCATGTGTTCACGCAGTTGCTTGTCCAGCGCCCCGAGTGGTTCGTCCATCAGCACCAGCTGTGGCTCGAACACCAGCGCACGGGCCAGGGCCACGCGCTGCTGCTGGCCGCCGGACAGCTGGCCGGGATAGCGCTTGGCGAAGGCATCGAGCTGGACCATGTTCAGCACGCGCTTGACCCGCTCGCTGATGTCGGTCTTGCTGAGGTTGCGCACGGTCAGCGGGAAGGCCAGGTTTTCGGCCACGGTCATATGCGGGAACAGCGCGTAGTTCTGGAACACCATGCCGATGTCGCGCTTGTGCGGCGGCACGTTGTTGATCGAGCGCCCGGCCAGCTGGATTTCACCCGCGGTGGGCGTTTCGAAGCCGGCCAGCATCATCAGGCTGGTGGTCTTGCCCGAGCCGGACGGGCCGAGCAGGGTCAGGAACTCGCCCTTGCGAATCTCCAGGTTGAGGTCTTTGACGATCAGCGACTCGCCGTCGTAGCTCTTCTGCACACCACGGAAGCTGACCAGCGTTTCGCTGGTTGCAGCGTTCGACTTCGCCTCGCTCATGCCTGCACCTTCTTGTTGGATGACTGCGTAGGCAAAAGAGTAGAAGAGGCGCAAGCGCCCGAAAATCGGGGGTGCTGAGAGAATGCCATCATCCGGATGGAAGATTTGTTGTAGGGATTGCCCTACACAGGTGGCGTATTCAGAACACTGATGCGGTCTTTGTGGGAGCGGCCTTGTGTCGCGAAAGGGCCGCAAAGCGGCCCCCTTGTTTCTGCGGCATCGCATGAATTGTGGGGCTGCTTTGCAGCCCTTTCGCGACACAAGGCCGCTCCCACAAAGATGGCGTCGCCTCTGATAGTCGCAATCAGACCAGCTTGTGCTCCATGGCGTACTTCACCAGCTCCGCCAACGAGTTCACTTTCAGCTTCTGCATCAGGCGCGCCTTGTGGGTGCTGATGGTCTTGCTCGACAGCGCCAGCTGCTGGGCGATGTCGTTGACGTTGGCGCCCTGGGCCAGGCGCTCGAACACCGAAAACTCGCGCTCCGACAGCAGCGTGTGCAACGGCCGCGACTCGGTCAGGCCCACTTCGAACACCATGCGGTCAGCCAGCGACGGGTCGATGTAACGGCCGCCACCCGCCACCCGGCGAATCGCGGTCAGCAACAGCGCCGGATCACTGTCCTTGGTGGCATAACCTGCCGCTCCGGCCTTCAGCGCCCGCGCCGCCATCTGCGCCTCATCGTGCATCGACAGCATCAGGATTGCCGGCGCATCGTGCAACGCACGAATCCGCGGGATCGCCTCCAGGCCATTCACGCCCGGCATGGAGATATCCAGCAACACCACTTCGCACGGCGTATGACGCAAGGTTTCAAGCAACTGCTCGCCGTTACCGGCCTCCCCCGCCACCTGCATGTCCTTGGCCAGGCCAATCAGTTGCTTGATCCCTTCACGGACAATGGTGTGGTCTTCGGCCACCAGAACTCGAATCACGATCGCTCTCCTACTCCAACGGTATGGCCACGCTCAGGCTGGTGCCTTCGCCCGGCTCGCTGTCCAGCGCCATGCTGCCCCCCAGCATCAGCACCCGCTCACGTACGCCCACCAGGCCAAACGAGGTGGGCCGGGTCTGCTCGCGGCAAAAGCCCTGGCCATCATCGCTGACCGTCATGCGCAATTGCCCCTGTGCAAGCACCAGCTCGATCTCCACGCTGTGCGCCTGGGCATGACGCATCACGTTGGTCAGCGCCTCCTGGAGGATACGGAATAACCCAATGGCCTTGGCATCGCTCAATGCTGGCAGATTATCCGGCACTTGTACCAGGCACGGGATCTGCGTGCGCGCCTCGAAACGCCGTGCCTGCCATTCGATGGCCGAGGCAATGCCGGCATCGAGAATTGGCGGACGCAAGGCCGTGGCCACGTCGCGCACCAACTGGAACAGCTGGGCGATCAGGCGTTTCATGCTAGCCAGGCGCTCGTTCAGGCCCGGGTCCAGCTCGGCGAAGGCCAGCTCGCACATCGACACTTCCAGCTTGAGCACGGTCAGCATCTGCCCCAGCTCATCATGCACTTCCCGGGCGATGCGGGCTTTCTCTTCTTCACGCACACTTTCCAGATGGGCCGACAGCTCGCGTAGCTGCTCCTGGGACTTGGCCAGTGCCATTTCCGCCCGCTTGCCTTGGGTGATGTCCCACACCACGCCATCCCACACCACCTGGCCGTTACCCAGGCGCCGGGTACTGGCCTTGATGTCGGCCCAACGCTGTTCGCCCTGGCGGGTGAGGATGCGGCCCTGCCAGGACCAGTCCTGGTCACTGGCCAGGGCCAGGTCCTGCACCCGGTGGTAATCGGCGCGGTCCTCAGGGTGCACCAGGTTACGCAGCCCCATCTGCGGGTGCTGGATTTCGCCGGGCGTATACCCCACCAGGGCCTCGCTGCCTTCACTGATGTAGGGAAACTCCAGATCGCCCTCGGCCGGGTCGCGCTCCAGACGAAATACCAGCCCCGGCACATTGCCAGCAATGCCCTTCAGCCGCGCCTCGCTTTCGCGCAGTGCCGCCAGGGCTCGGTGGCGCTCGGTGACGTCGGCAAGGTAGACCACCAGGTATTCGGAATCACGAAAGCGCAGAAAACTCAGCGACAGCTCGACCGGCAGCAGGCTGTGGTCAGCCCGTCGGCATTGCGTCTCGAACTGGCCGATACCCGTTGCCCCCGTACGCGCGCCTTTCCACAGTTCCAGCCAGCGGTCCATGTTAAGGCTTGGCTCGAAGTCACCCAGCGGCCGCTCCAGCAGCTCCCCCTCGGCGTAACCCAGCATGCGCTCGGCAGCGTGGTTGGCGTAGCGCACGTGGCTGTCCCAGTTGACCCACAAGATACCCACCGTGCTCTGGTCGATGGCGAACTGGCTCAATCGCAACGCCTCTTCGCGCACCTGGCGCTCCACCAGGCTTTCCCGCGTGGCCAACAGGCTGCGCTCCAGCTGGCGCTGCTGCCGGCGTTGCCACACCAGCGTGGCCAGCGCGCACAACAACAGCATGCCGAACAGCAAGGCCAGGTTCTGCCAGAAGCCAGGCGACTCGCTCAGGCGCGGGTACTTCGGCTGCAACCAGCGCTGGTGCATTTGCTCCAGCTCTTTGGCCGGCAATGCCTGCAGGCCACGCTCCAGCACATCGGCCAGCAGTGGCCAGTCACGCCGAGAACCAATGCGCAGTAGCTGTGGCAGGCCTATATCGCCAACCACCGCCAGCTCACTGAACTCGCTCTCACGCGACAGGCGGCTGAGCTGGGCTTCATCCAGCACGGCGAAACTCGCCTGGCCGCCTACTACCAGTTGCAAGGCCTCACGCTCGTTGGGTACCCCCTGCAGGTTGAGGTTGCCGTAGTTGCCACGCAGATAATCCGCCAGTTGGCTGGGCATGCGCACCGCCACGCGCTGCTCGGCTTCGAGCTTTTCCAGCTCTACCGCCATGGCCCCGGTGCGCGGCCCCACCACCAGTTGCGGCACGCGCATGTACGGGTCGCTGAACAACCACAGGCGCAGGCTGGCTGGTGTCTGGGTAAGGCCTGGGGCAAAGTCGATTTCCCCGGCCTGCAGGGCATGTTCAAGGCTGGTCTGGTCGGTGAAGTTGCGCCAGGTAAGGTCCAGGCGCAGTGCCTGCGCCAGGCTGTTCACCAGCTCTACGTTGGCCCCATACAGTTGCTGCAGGCGCCGGTCGAACTGGGCGTAGGGCGCCTGCAGCACCAGGCCGACGCGCAGGCTGCGATGGCTGTCCAGCCACTGCTGCTGCGCAGGTTCCAGTACAACCGTGGGCTGCGCCTCGGTCCTGGCCAAGGCTATCAAGGGCAGCCACAAGCAGCCGATAACCAACAGGCGACGCACTCGCTTCATCTACACGCTCGTCTTGGCAAAGGCGGCCATGCAGCATGGCCGTCACGGGCAAATACTATTAGGCTGCCGGTATCATTCTGGCCTTGGGTTGACGCATGTCCACACTTTATCGCACGACGCTGGCAATGTGCTGCCTGGCCTCGATCCTTCCGCTCGCCGCCTTGGCCGCCGATGCAGAAAAAGCACCCGCCACAACCGAGGCACCCGCTGCCGAAACCCCGCGCCCGCCCCTGCTGGAGCGCAGCCAGGAAGATGCCCTGGCGCTGGAGCGGCTGGTACCCAAGGCCGAGCAGCAGACATTGCAGGCGGGCGCCGACAGCTTCCTGGCCTTGTGGAAGCCGGCCAACGACAGCGACCCGCAAGGGGCGGTGATCATCGTCCCGGGGGCTGGTGAAACGGCCGACTGGCCAAATGCCGTAGGCCCCCTGCGGCAAAAATTCCCGGATGTCGGCTGGCACAGCCTGAGCCTTAGCCTGCCGGATCTGCTGGCCGACAGCCCGCAGGCGCGGGTCGAAGCCAAGCCGGCTGCCGAACCCGAAAAAACCAAGGGTGAAAGTGCGCCAGCCAAGGACGTACCCGCCGACGCCAATGCCAATGTCGCCCAGGCCACTGCTGCCGATGCCGATACGGCGGAAAGCACCGACGCCGAACAGGCCAGCGAGCAGACAGACCCCGCCGACGCCGAGCGTATTTTCGCCCGCCTGGACGCTGCCGTGGCGTTTGCCCAGCAGCACAATGCCCGCAGCATCGTGCTGATCGGACATGGCAGCGGTGCGTACTGGGCAGCCCGCTACCTGAGCGAAAAACAGCCACCGCAAGTGCAGAAACTGGTGATGGTGGCTGCGCAGACGCCAGCGCGGGTGGAACATGACCTGGAAAGCCTGGCGCCAACCTTGAAGGTACCGACAGCCGATATCTACTATGCCACCCGCAGCCAGGACCGCAGCGCAGCCGAACAGCGACTGCAGGCCAGCAAGCGGCAGAAGGACAGCCAGTACCGGCAGTTGTCGTTGATCGCCATGCCGGGGAACAAGGCTACAGAACAAGAGCAGTTGTTCCGCCGGGTGCGGGGGTGGATGAGCCCGCAGGGTTGAGATTCGCCATGATGGCCCTATCGCCGGCAAGCCAGCTCCCACAGGTATCCCGCAAAATTCAGGACTTGTGTATTACCTGTGGGAGCTGGCTTGCCGGCGATGAGGCCATCAAAGGCCCCGCCGCTTGCGGATCATGGCATAGGCCTGGTGCAACTCACGGGTACGCTCGGTCGCTTCCCGCACCTGCGCCTCACTGGCACCAGTGCCCGCCAGCTTGTCCGGGTGGTGACGGCTGACCAGCCGACGATAGGCCTGCTTGACCTTGTCGCCTTCGGTGTCCGCCTCCACCGCCAGCAAGCGCAAGGCAGCCGCATAGGTCATGGGGACACCTTCCGCCCCCGTAGCCTTGCGCGGCTCGTACTCCAGCGACATGGCCTGCACCTGCCGCCGGCTCAGGCCCAGTTTCTGCCCCCAGTCCAGCAGCAGCTCACGCTCCTTGTTGCCCATCTTGCCGTCGGCCCAGACCATGCGCCAACAGGCACGCAAGGTGCCTTCCGCCGCATGTGGCTGCTGGCGAATGCGCCGCAGGTGCCTGCCAAGCCGGTCCTTGCCCGCCTTGCCACGGTTGAACGCATTGATAGCGCGTAGCCGGGCCGCTTCGGCCAGGTCCAGGCGCACCATCTCCTGACGCGCCTGCTGGATGTGCTGCTCGCCCACCCGACCATCGCACTTGGCCAGGCGCCCAAGCATCACAAACAGCAACTCGTCATCGCGCAAGGCCGGGCGCCCGCCCAGGCGCTCGCGCATGTCTTCCCAACCTTCCAGGCGCAAGCGGCGGTCAAGGGCCTGCCCAAGCAACAGGCCCAGCAAAGCGCCCGGAATGCTGGCCACGGCAAAGCCGGCGCCGGCGCCAATCACTGTCCCTGGCCACCACATGTCAGGCGCGCTCGCCAATCAGGCGCTCGGCTTCGGCCAAGCGCTCGAGCGTGCCGACATCCACCCAGTGCCCACGGTAGTGTTCGCCACTGACCTGCCCTGCCGCCATGGCCTGGCGCAACAGCGGTGCCAGCTTGAAGGCTCCCGGTTGGCAGCCGTCGAACAGCGCAGGGTTCAGCACCGAAATACCACTGAAAGTCAGCGTGCCCGGTACCTCATCGCCGTCGACAACCTGTTCGCCCAGCAGGCGGAAGTCACCTCGGCCATGGTGGCCCGGGTTGTCGACCAGCACCAGGTGAGCAAGCCCTTGCAAGGGGGCTTGCAAGCGTGCGAAGTCGTAGTCGGTCCAGACATCGCCGTTCACCAGCAGAAATGGCGCGTCACCCAGCAAAGGCAAGGCCTTGAAGATGCCACCACCGGTTTCCAGCGGCTCGCCCTCAGGCGAATAGCGGATGCTCAAGCCAAAGCGGCTGCCGTCACCCAGGTGGTCTTCGATCTGCTGGCCGAGCCAGGCATGGTTGATCACCACCTCGGTAACGCCTGCCGCCGCCAGGGCGCGCAGGTGATACTCGATCAGCGGCTGGCCGGCCACCGGGACCAGCGGTTTAGGGGTGTGCAGGGTCAGCGGGCGCATGCGCTCGCCTTTACCCGCCGCCAGGATCATTGCCTTCATGCACGCGCTCCGGCCTGCAACTGCGCGATCAGTTCACCCAGCTCCGCCAATTCGGGCCGGCGGCTGATCACTTCTTCTATATAGGCGAAGAAACGCGGCACGTCGCCCAGATAACGGGGTTTACCGTCACGGTGGCAGATACGGGCGAAGATGCCGATCACCTTCAGGTGGCGCTGCACGCCCATCAGGTCGCTGGCACGCTGGAACGCCTCGAAGTCGGCCTGTACCGGGATACCGGCAACCTGCGCCTTCTGCCAGTAGTCACGCAGCCAACCTTCGACCCGTGGCTGAGGCCAGCTAAGGAAGGCGTCCTTGAACAGGCAGGTGATGTCGTAGGTGACCGGGCCGTATACCGCGTCCTGGAAGTCCAGCACGCCGGGGTTGGGGGTGCTTTGCATCAGGTTGCGCGGCATGTAGTCGCGGTGCACCAACACCTTGGGCTGGGCCAGGGCACTGTCGATCAGCAGCTGGCTGATACGCTGCCAGGCAGCCTTCTGGGCATCGGTGAAGGTCAGGCCCAGTTCACGGCCCACGTACCACTCCGGGAACAATTCCACTTCACGGCGCAGCAACGCGTCGTCGTAGCTGGGCAGTGGCGCGTCCATCGGCAGGCGCTGGAAGGCCAGCAGTGCATCGATGGCATCCGCGAACAACCCGTCGGCGTTGTCGGCACCAATGATATCAAGGTATGTCTGGTGGCCCAGATCACCCAGCAGCAGGAAGCCGCGCTCCAGGTCTTGGGCGTGGATCAGCGGCACATGCACGCCAGCGCTGGCCAGCAGATGGTCGATGGCGACGAACGGTCGGCAGTTCTCCTGCGGAGGCGGTGCGTCCATGACCACAAAGCTGTGGCCGGCGCCCTGCCAGCGGAAGTAGCGGCGGAAGCTCGCGTCGCTGCTGGCCGCAGTCAGGCTGCCGGCCGGCACTTCGCCCCAGGCGTTGTTGCGGAAAAGATCATTGAGCTGCTCATCGAGCCAGACCGTCAGTTGTTGCAAGCGTACATCGTGTTCAGGCATTACAAGGGTCTCCGACGGCCCTAGCCGTCAAGCGGGTCATGCTTTATTATCCAGCATCTTTTTCAGACCATCGAGAGGCGTGCGGCCCCACACGCGGGCAGATGGCACGCAGGAAGCCCGGACTAATAAGATGGCATTGAAATCCCCCGCGTTTCGTAGAAAGTTTCCGTTGCTGGTAACCGGCGGTCTGCTGGCCCTGCAACCTCTGGCCACGTCGTACGTGGTGGCAGCCGAACAGTTCGACTGCCAAGTGTCCGCTGCCGGTGGTTGGGACTGCAAGCCCAAGGCCCCAGTCAACAACCTGCCGCCGCGCCCGGTGCATGAGGGTGCTGCTGTCAGCACTGGCACCGAAGCCGCGAGCGAAGGCGAAACCGCGGACCGGCCAATGCTGGTCACCGAGGCCAAAGGCCGCGCCCTGAAGTCGCGCAGCGAAGACTACAGCCACCTGGACTGGGTTCCGCGTGAAAAACTCACCGCCGCGCAGCTGGCCGAAACCGGCCCGTATTGCGGGGGTGCGTACATCGAGCCAACCCGCCCGGGCATGGCCGACACCACGCCGAAGGACGAGTCGCCGACCTACATCAACGCCAAGGTGTCCAAGTACCAGCAGGAGCAGCAGATCGCTACCCTCGCCGGTGACGTGGTGATGCGCCAGGGCAGCATGCAGGCCGAAGCCGACGAGGCCAACCTGTACCAGACCGAGAACCGTGGCGAGCTCAAGGGCAACGTCAAGATCCGTGACAACGGCTCGCTGGTCGTCGGTGACGAGGCACAGATTCAGCTCGACACTGGCGAAGCCCAGGTCGATAACGCCGAATACGTGATGCACAAGTCGCACATCCGCGGCAGCGCCCTGTACGCCAAACGTGGCGAAAACGCCATCATCCGCCTCAAGGACGGTACGTACACCACCTGCGAACCGGGCAGCAACGCCTGGCAGCTGAAGGGCAACAACATCACCCTGAACCCGGCCACCGGTTTCGGTACCGCGACCAACGTGACGCTGCGGGTCAAGGATTTCCCGGTGTTCTACACACCGTACATCTACTTCCCGATCGACGACCGTCGCCAGTCCGGCTTCCTGCCGCCATCGTTCAGCACCAGCAGCGACACCGGTTTCATGCTGGTGACGCCGTACTACTTCAACCTGGCGCCTAACTACGACGCCACGTTGTACCCGCGTTACATGGCCAAGCGCGGCCTGCTGATGGAAGGCGAGTTCCGCTACCTGACGCCTTCGAGCGAAGGCCAGTTCGGCGGTGCGTATCTGAACGACAAGAACGACGACCGCAAAGACCAGACTGACTACAAAGATCAGCGCTGGATGGTCAACTGGCAGCACAAGGGCGGGCTGGACGAGCGCCTGATGGCCGAGGTGGACTACACCGACATCAGCGACCCGTTCTACTTCCAGGACCTGGAGTCCGACCAGATCGGTGTTGAAAGCCAGGACCTGCTGAACCAGCAGGGTGCACTGACCTACCGTGGTGACAGCTACACCGCGCGCCTGAATGTGCATGCCTACGAGATGGCGACCATCTCGAAGATCACGCCGTACGATCGCCTGCCGCAAATCACCTTTAACGGTAAGCTGCCGTACGAGCCGGGTGGGCTGAACATTGCCTACGAAACCGAGGCGGTTCGCTTCGACCGTGATCTGAAAGACGACTTCGTCCTGGATAAAGACGGCAACCCCGACTTCTCCGCCGGTGCCGCTGGCCGTCGCCTGGACCAGAACGTCAGCGGCATTGCCCGTGCCAACGGCAACCGCTACAACGTTGCGCCGTCGATCAGTCTGCCGATGGAAGCCAGCTACGGTTACCTGACGCCCAAGCTGAAGTATGCGTATACCCACTACGATCTGGACCTGGACAGCCAGGGTAAAGCCCAGGCCATTGCGCAGTCGGCAAACCCGGCGTATGGCAGCTACAACAGCTCCTTGAACCGCGATGTACCTATCTTCAGCGTGGACAGCGGCCTCTACTTCGACCGCAAGACGTCGTTGTTCGGCACCGACTATAAACAGACTCTCGAACCGCGCCTGTTCTACCTCTACGTCCCGTACGAGGACCAGAAGGACATTCCGCTGTTCGACTCGGGCGAAACCCTGTTCAGTTACGACTCGCTGTTCCGCGACAACCGCTTCAGCGGCACCGACCGTATCGGCGACGAAAACAAACTGTCGCTGGGCGTGACTACCCGCTGGATCGAAGACAACGGCTTCGAGCGCCAGAACTTCAGCATCGGTCAGGCGTACTACTTCAAGGATCGCAAGGTCCAGCTGCCGGGTATCGACTACCGCACTCGCAGCGACTCGCAATCTGATGTGTCGCCGTACGCGCTGATGTACAACTACTTCTTCAACCGCGACTGGCGCTTCAATTCGGACTTCAACTGGGACCCGGACAGCCGCAGCACCCGCTCGGGCAGCGCGATGTTCCACTACCAGCCTGAAGACAACCCGAACAAGGTGCTCAACCTCGGTTATCGCTACCGCAACGACACCATCTCCTACGACTCCACGACTGGTACCTGGAAAGTGGGCGGTGGCGACTACGGTGTTCCTGGCAGCGCGAACTACATCAAGGATTACTACAAGATCCAGCAGCACGATTTCTCGGTCATCTGGCCGATCGTTCCGCAGTGGAACGTTATCGCTCGCTGGCAGCATGACTACAACCGCAACCGCACCCTGGAAGCCATGGGCGGTTTCGAGTACGACAACTGCTGCTGGAAGCTGCGCCTGATCAACCGCTACTGGATCGATTACGACGACTTCAGCCAAGCCCTCCCGGCGAACGAAAAAGGCGACCACGGTGTCTTCCTTCAGATCGTCCTGAAAGGCCTCGGTGGCGTAGTTGGCAACAAGGTCGAATCTTTCCTCGACCAAGGCATTCAAGGTTACCGTGAACGTGAAGACCAAGCTTATTGATCGACTGCGCCCGGCGTTGCTGGGCGTTGCATTGCTGAGTGGCGCGGTGCATGCCGCGGTGCAACCTCTTGATCGCGTGGTGGCCATCGTCGACAACGACGTGGTCATGCAAAGCCAGCTGGACCAGCGCGTCCACGAGGTGCAGCAGACCATCGCCAAGCGCGGCGGCGGTGTGCCGCCAACCGGCGCCCTGGAACAACAGGTACTGGAACGCCTGATCGTCGAAAACCTGCAACTGCAGATCGGCGAGCGCTCCGGCATCCGCATCACCGACGAAGAGCTGAACCAGGCCATCGGCACCATTGCCCAGCGCAATGGCATGTCGCTGGACCAGTTCCGCGCTGCCCTGGCCCATGACGGCCTGTCGTTCGACGACGCTCGCGAGCAGGTCAAGCGCGAGATGATCATCAGCCGCGTGCGCCAGCGCCGTGTGGCCGAGCGCATCCAGGTGTCGGAGCAGGAAGTGAAGAACTTCCTGGCTTCGGACATGGGCAAGATGCAGATGTCGGAAGAGTACCGCCTGGCCAACATCCTGATCCCGACCCCGGAAGGCGCCAACTCGGAAGCCATCCAGGCGGCGGCGCGCCAGGTTGGCGATGTGTACCAGCAGCTCAAGCAAGGCGCAGACTTCGGCCAACTGGCCATTGCCCGCTCCGCCAGCGAAAACGCCCTGGAAGGCGGCGAAATGGGCTGGCGTAAAGCCGGCCAGCTGCCACCCGACTTCGCCAAGATGCTCAGCAGCATGCCGGTCGGCGAAATTACCCAGCCTATCCGCATCCCTAACGGCTTCATCATCCTCAAGCTCGAGGAGAAGCGCGGGGGCAGCGAGAACGTGCTGCGTGACGAAGTGCATGTACGCCACATCCTGATCAAGCCAAGCGAGATCCGCAGCGATGCGGCCACCGAGCAATTGGCCGAGCGCCTGTACGACCGCATCAAGAACGGCGAAGACTTCGGCGAACTGGCGAAGAGCTTCTCGGAAGACCCAGGCTCGGCGCTTAACGGCGGCGACCTCAACTGGGTAGACCCGAACAGCCTGGTACCGGAGTTCCGTGAACAGATGGCCAACGCCCAGCAAGGCGTGGTGACCAAGCCGTTCAAGACCCAGTACGGCTGGCATGTGCTGGAAGTGCTGGGCCGCCGTGCCACCGACAGCACCGAGCAGGCTCGCGAACAACAGGCCCTGAGCGTTCTGCGTAACCGCAAGTACGACGAAGAGCTGCAAACCTGGCTGCGCCAGATCCGCGACGAAGCCTACGTTGAAATCAAGCTGCCTGGCGCTGACCAGGCCGCCCAGTGAAGCCCCTGCGCTTCGCCGTCACTCCCGGCGAACCAGCCGGCATAGGTCCCGACCTGTGCCTGCTGCTCGCCGCAGACGCCCAGCCCCACCCACTGATCGCCATCACCAGCCGTGACCTGCTCGCCGAGCGGGCCACGCAGCTGGGGCTGGCTGTCAGCCTGCTGCCGGTAGCACCGGGCCAATGGCCCGACCAGCCGGCACCCGCAGGCAGCCTTTACGTCTGGGATACCCCCCTCGCTGCCCCGGTAGCGCCAGGCCAGCTCGACAAAGCCAACGCCGCGTTCGTGCTGGAGACCCTGACCCGTGCAGGCCAAGGCTGCCTGGACGGGCACTTTGCCGGGATGATCACCGCCCCTGTGCACAAGGGTGTTATCAACGAAAGCGGTATCGCCTTCTCCGGGCATACCGAATTCCTTGCCGAACTGACCCACACCGCACAGGTGGTGATGATGCTGGCCACCCGTGGCTTGCGTGTGGCCCTGGTGACCACACACCTGCCGCTGCGTGATATTGCCGACGCCATCACCACCGAGCGCGTGGAGCGTGTAACCCGTATCCTGCATGCCGACATGCGCGACAAGTTCGGCATCGCCAACCCGCGCATTCTGGTGTGCGGCCTCAACCCGCATGCGGGCGAGGGCGGCCATCTTGGCCGCGAAGAAATCGACATCATCGAGCCGACCCTGGCCCGCCTGCGCGCCGAAGGCATGGACCTGCGCGGGCCACTGCCGGCCGATACCCTGTTTACCCCCAAATATCTGGAGCACTGCGACGCGGTGCTGGCGATGTACCACGACCAGGGCCTGCCCGTACTCAAGTACAAAGGCTTCGGCGCTGCGGTCAACGTAACCTTGGGCCTGCCGATCATCCGCACGTCGGTCGACCACGGCACCGCCCTGGACCTGGCCGGCACCGGCAAGGTCGACACCGGCAGCCTGCGCGTCGCGCTGGAAACCGCCTACCAGATGGCCGAGAACCGACCATGAACGAGCAATACCAACACCGGGCGCGCAAGCGTTTCGGCCAGAACTTCCTGCACGACGCCGGCATCATCGACCGCATCCTGCGTGCCATCAACGCCAAGGCCGGCGAACACCTGCTGGAAATCGGCCCGGGCCAGGGTGCCCTGACCGAAGGCCTGCTGGGCAGCGGTGCACAGCTGGATGTGGTGGAACTGGACAAAGACCTGGTGCCGATCCTGCAGCACAAGTTCGCTGACCGCAGCAACTTCCGCCTGCACCAGGGTGACGCCCTGAAGTTCGACTTCAACCAGCTGGGCGTGCCGCCGCGCAGCCTCAAGGTGGTGGGCAACCTGCCCTACAACATCTCCACCCCGCTCATCTTCCACCTGCTCAGCCATGCCGGGCTGATCCGCGACATGCACTTCATGCTGCAGAAGGAAGTGGTCGAGCGCATGGCCGCCGACCCCGGTGGTGGTGATTGGGGGCGTTTGTCGATCATGGTGCAGTACCACTGCCGGGTCGAGCACCTGTTCAACGTAGGCCCTGGCGCCTTCAACCCGCCGCCGAAAGTGGACTCGGCCATCGTGCGCCTGGTACCGCACGAAGTGCTGCCACACCCGGCCAAGGATGCCAAGCTGCTGGAGCAGGTGGTACGCGAGGCGTTCAACCAGCGCCGCAAGACCCTGCGCAACACCATGAAGGGCCTGCTCGACAGCGCGGCCATCGAAGCTGCCGGCGTGGATGGCAGCCTGCGCCCTGAACAGCTGGACCTGGCGGCCTTTGTGCGCCTGGCTGACCAGTTGGCCGATCAGCAACAAGCCTGATTCAGCCTGTATCGGCCCTATCGCCGGCAAGCCAGCTCCCACAGGCAATGCACAGGCCTCAAGACCTGTGGCGATCCTGTGGGAGCTGGCTTGCCGGCGATAGGGCCAGAACCGGTAACACATATCCCCAAGCCCCACACCGCTGGCCCTCCCCCCTCCCAATGGCCTAGACTGCATTATTGCGTCAGTTCGCCCAAGGCCCTTGCATGTCCGACCCCCGCTATCAAATCGACGTCAGCGTCGTGACCCGCTACCTGAAAGAACAATCCGACCCGGAAAACAGTCGTTTCGCGTTCGCCTACACCATCACCGTGCAGAACAACGGCTCGCTCAAGGCCAAGCTGTTGTCGCGGCACTGGCTGATCACCAACGGTGACGGCGAAGTCGAGGAAGTGCGCGGCGCCGGTGTGGTTGGCCAGCAACCCAACATCGACCCGGGCCAGAGCCACACCTACAGCAGTGGTGCGGTCATCAGCACCCGCGTGGGCACCATGCAGGGCAGCTACCAGATGTTCGCCGAAGACGGTAAGCGCTTCGACGCCGAAATCGCGCCCTTCCGCCTGGCGGTGCCCGGGGCGCTGCACTGATGGCCACCTACGCCGTCGGCGATCTGCAAGGCTGCCTGCAACCCCTCAAGTGCCTGCTTGAACGTGTCAATTTCAACCCGGCCGTCGACCGCCTGTGGCTGGTCGGCGACCTGGTCAACCGCGGCCCCGAGTCGCTGGAAACCCTGCGCTTCCTGTACTCGATCCGCCAGTCGCTGGTCTGCGTGCTGGGTAACCATGACCTGCACCTGCTGGCCGCCTGGCATAACGTCGAGCGCCTGAAAAAAAGCGACACCCTGCGCGAAATCATCGAAGCGCCGGATGCCGATCAACTGTTCGACTGGCTGCGCCAGCAAAAGCTGCTGCATTACGACGAGGCACGCGGCATTGCCATGGCGCACGCCGGCATCCCGCCACAGTGGACGCTCGGCCAGGCACTTGGCCTGGCGGCTGAGGTGGAAGAAGTACTGCGCGACGATGGCCGCCTGAAGCTCTACCTCGATGGCATGTATGGCAATGAGCCGAACAAGTGGAGCAAGAACCTCACCGGCGTCGAACGCCTGCGGGTCATCACCAACTACTTCACCCGCATGCGCTTCTGCACCGCCGAGGGCAAGCTCGACCTCAAGAGCAAAGAGGGCCTGGGCACCGCGCCCAAGGGCTACAAGCCCTGGTTCGCACACAAGGACCGTCGCTCGCGGCATGTGAAGATCATCTTCGGCCACTGGGCGGCCCTCGAAGGCCGCGTCGACGAGCCCGGTATCATCGCCCTGGACACCGGCTGCGTGTGGGGCGGCGCCATGACCCTGTACAACGTCGACAGCGGCGAATACCACCGCTGCGACTGCGCCGACGACGGCACCCTGCGCCAACCGGCACAACGCACTACACTCAACGACCACACCTGAAGGAAGTAGTACCCATGAGCGAATTCAAGCGCATCCCTCCCGAGCAGGCACTGGCACTGCGCGCGCAAGGTGCGGTCGTCGTCGACATTCGCGACCCGCAGGCCTTTGCCGCTGGCCACATCACGGGTGCCCAGCACCTGGATAACCACTCGGTTGCCGAGTTCATCCGCAATGCCGACCTCGATGCCCCGACCCTGGTGGTCTGCTACCACGGCAACTCCAGCCAGAGCGCTGCCGCCTACCTGGTCGGCCAGGGCTTCTCCAACGTGTACAGCGTGGACGGCGGTTTCGAACTGTGGCGCGCCACCTACCCGGCCGAGACCGCCCAAGGCAGCGCCGAATAAATATTTTCATTTTTCCTGCAGCCCGCGCCCCGTGCGGGCTTGCGGCTTATCTGACGAACGGTCGTTCGTAACTTCTGCCCACCTCGCCCCTTGACCTTGCAGATAACCAACTACGCTTAAGCTCAGGCCATCCAAAAAAGGGGAGAGCCGGTACACCGGCGTGCGGGTCATCGGTAGCGTTACAGGGTGTTCTGGGGGGTATACAGCAATCGGCGAACCCGGTTGCATGCCAGCATCAGCTGACTGATCCGGCGTCGTCTCCACGTATCGAGCGAGGTGACGTCATGAGTATTTTTAGCCACTTCCAACAACGTTTCGAGTCTACGCGCCAGGAAGAACTCTCGCTGCAGGAGTACCTCGAGCTGTGCAAAGAGGATCGCAGTGCCTACGCATCGGCGGCCGAACGGCTGTTGCTGGCCATCGGTGAGCCAGAGCTGATCGACACCTCTACCAACTCCAGGCTGTCGCGCATCTTTTCCAACAAGGTAATTCGCCGCTATCCGGCCTTTGCCGACTTCCATGGCATGGAAGAGTGCATCGACCAGATCGTTTCGTACTTCCGCCACGCCGCCCAAGGCCTGGAAGAGAAGAAACAGATCCTCTATCTGCTGGGCCCGGTGGGCGGCGGCAAGTCGTCGCTGGCCGAAAAACTCAAGCAGCTGATGGAAAAGGTGCCGTTCTACGCGATCAAGGGTTCGCCGGTGTTCGAATCACCCTTGGGTTTGTTCAACGCCACCGAAGATGGGGCCATTCTCGAGGAAGAGTTCGGCATCCCACGGCGCTACCTGAACACCATCATGTCGCCATGGGCCACCAAGCGCCTGCAGGAGTTTGGCGGCGATATCTCCAAGTTCAAGGTAGTGAAACTCTACCCGTCGATTCTCAACCAGATCGCCATTGCCAAGACCGAGCCCGGCGACGAGAACAACCAGGACATCTCGGCCCTGGTCGGCAAGGTCGATATCCGCAAGCTTGAAGAATACCCACAGAACGACGCCGATGCTTACAGCTACTCGGGCGCGCTGTGCCGGGCCAACCAGGGCCTGATGGAATTCGTCGAAATGTTCAAGGCGCCGATCAAGGTCCTGCACCCCTTGCTCACTGCCACCCAGGAAGGCAACTACAACAGTACCGAAGGCCTTGGGGCGATTCCCTATACCGGTATCCTGCTGGCGCACTCCAACGAATCGGAGTGGCACACCTTCCGCAACAACAAGAACAACGAAGCGTTCATCGACCGGATCTACATCGTGAAGGTGCCGTACTGCCTGCGCGTCAGCGATGAGATCAAGATCTACGACAAGCTGCTGGTCAACAGCTCGCTGTCCAAGGCCCATTGCGCGCCGGATACGCTCAAGATGCTGGCTCAGTTCACGGTGCTTTCCCGCCTCAAAGAGCCAGAAAACTCCAATATCTACTCGAAGATGCGCGTTTACGACGGGGAAAACCTCAAGGATACCGATCCGAAGGCCAAGTCGATCCAGGAATACCGTGACTCCGCTGGCGTTGATGAAGGCATGAACGGCCTTTCGACCCGCTTCGCCTTCAAGATCCTGTCCAAGGTGTTCAACTTCGACCCACACGAGATTGCCGCCAACCCGGTGCACTTGCTGTACGTGCTGGAACAGCAGATCGAACAGGAACAGTTCCCTGCGGAAGTGCGCGAACGCTACCTGCGCTACCTGAAGGAATACCTGGCACCACGCTACATCGAGTTCATCGGCAAGGAAATCCAGACGGCCTACCTGGAGTCCTACAGCGAATACGGCCAGAACATCTTCGACCGCTATGTGCTGTACGCCGACTTCTGGATTCAGGACCAGGAATACCGCGACCCGGAAACCGGCGAAATCCTCAACCGTATCGCCCTCAACGAGGAGCTGGAAAAGATCGAGAAACCGGCCGGCATCAGCAACCCGAAAGACTTCCGCAACGAGATCGTCAACTTCGTACTGCGCGCACGCGCCAACAACAACGGCAAGAATCCAAGCTGGCTGAGCTATGAAAAGCTGCGGGTGGTGATCGAGAAGAAAATGTTCTCCAACACCGAAGACCTGCTGCCCGTCATCAGCTTCAACGCCAAGGCCAGCAAAGAGGACCAGAAGAAACACAACGACTTCGTCACCCGGATGGTGGAGCGTGGATACACCGACAAACAGGTGCGCCTGCTGTCGGAATGGTACCTGCGGGTCAGGAAATCGCAATAAAGCGACAAGCTATACACCGCGCGCCCAAGGCTGCCATGCCGGCCTTGGGCGGCGGCAGCTGCTTTGCTGCCATGACGTGCAGCAGCTCGTAGCTTGAAGCGTGCAGCTGTTCCCAGCTACCGGAGGGACCATGAGCTACGTTATCGACCGACGCCTGAACGGCAAGAACAAGAGCACGGTCAACCGCCAGCGCTTTTTGCGGCGGTACCGCGAACACATCAAGAAGGCCGTCGAAGAGGCGGTGAGCCGCCGTTCCATCATGGACATGGAACATGGCGAGCAGATCAGCATTCCCGGTCGCGACATCGACGAACCGGTGCTGCACCATGGTCGCGGGGGCAAACAGACCATCGTGCATCCTGGCAACAAGGAATTCACAGCAGGCGAACACATCCCAAGGCCGCAAGGCGGCGGGGGTGGCGGCGGTGGCCGTGGCAAGGCCGGTAATTCCGGCGAAGGCATGGATGAATTCGTCTTCCAGATCACTCAGGAAGAGTTTCTCGAATTCATGTTCGAAGACCTCGAACTGCCCAACCTGGTCAAGCGTCACCTGACAGGCGCCGACACCTTCAAGACCGTGCGCGCCGGTATCGCCAATGAAGGTAACCCGTCGCGCATCAATATCGTGCGTACCCTGCGCTCGGCCCATGCCAGGCGTATCGCCCTGACCGGAAGCAGCCGTGCACTGCTGCGCGAAGCACAAAAGGAACTCGCCCGCCTGCGGGTCGAAGAACCGGACAATTTCACCGATATCCAGGAAGTCGAACAGGAAATCGAACGCTTGAAGGCACGCATCAACCGCCTGCCCTTCCTCGACACCTTCGACCTCAAGTACAACCTGCTGGTCAAGCAGCCCAACCCTAGCTCGAAGGCGGTGATGTTCTGCCTGATGGACGTGTCCGGCTCGATGACCCAGGCCACCAAGGACATCGCCAAGCGCTTCTTCATCCTGTTGTACCTGTTCCTCAAGCGTAACTACGACCGCATCGAAGTGGTGTTCATCCGCCACCACACCAGCGCCCGGGAAGTCGACGAGGAGGAGTTCTTCTACTCACGGGAAACGGGCGGCACCATCGTTTCCAGTGCACTCAAGCTGATGCAGGAAATCATGGCCGAACGCTACCCGGCCAGCGACTGGAACATCTATGCCGCGCAGGCCTCCGACGGCGATAACTGGAACGACGACTCGCCCATCTGCCGCGAGATCCTCTCCAAGCAGATCATGCCGCATGTGCAGTACTACACTTACGTCGAGATCACCCCCCGTGAGCACCAGGCGCTGTGGTATGAATACGAACGCATCGGTGAAGCCTACCCCGACACGTTCGCTCAGCAGCAGCTGGTATCGGCCGGCGACATCTACCCGGTCTTCCGTGAACTCTTCCAGCGCAGGTTAGCCACATGACCGCCAGAGCACAGAGACGCCAACCCATTTCCACCGGGTCCGAGTGGACGTTCGAGCTGATCCAGACCTACGATCGGGAAATCAGCCGCCTGGCCGAGCGTTACGCCCTGGACACCTACCCCAACCAGATCGAGGTGATCACGGCCGAGCAGATGATGGACGCCTACGCCTCGGTCGGCATGCCGCTGGGCTATCACCACTGGTCCTACGGCAAGCAGTTCCTCAGCACGGAAAAGTCGTACAGCCGTGGCCAGATGGGCCTGGCCTACGAAATCGTGATCAACTCCGACCCGTGTATCGCTTACCTGATGGAAGAAAACACCATGTGCATGCAGGCACTGGTGATCGCCCATGCCTGCTACGGCCATAACAGTTTCTTCAAGGGCAACTACCTGTTCCGCACCTGGACCGACGCCAGTTCGATCATCGACTACCTGGTGTTCGCCAAGCAGTACATCGCCCAGTGCGAAGAGCGTCATGGCATTGATGCAGTTGAAGACCTGATCGACTCCTGCCATGCCCTGATGAACTATGGCGTGGACCGCTACAAGCGGCCCTACCCTATTTCCGCCGAGGAAGAGCGGCGCCGGCAACAGGAGCGCGAGGAGCACCTGCAGCGCCAGATCAATGACCTGTGGCGCACCATTCCGAAAAGCGCCGAAAAGGGTAACGACCGCTATGACGGGCGCTTCCCCGCCGAACCTCAGGAAAACATCCTGTATTTCATCGAGAAAAACGCCCCGCTGCTGGAGCCCTGGCAACGTGAAGTGGTGCGCATCGTGCGCAAGATCGCCCAGTACTTCTACCCGCAGCGCCAGACCCAGGTGATGAACGAAGGCTGGGCGACGTTCTGGCACTACACCCTGATGAACGACCTGTACGACGAGGGGTTGATTACCGAAGGCTTCATGATGGAGTTCTTGCAGTCGCACACCAGCGTGGTGTTCCAGCCCGGCTTCGACAGCCCGTACTACAGCGGCATCAACCCGTATGCACTGGGCTTTGCCATGTACACCGACATCCGCCGCATGTGCGAGAACCCGACCGAGGAAGATCGCCGCTGGTTCCCCGACATTGCCGGCAGCGATTGGCTTTCTACCATCAAGTTCGCCATGAGCAGTTTCAAGGACGAAAGCTTCATCCTGCAGTACCTGTCGCCTAAAGTGATGCGCGACCTCAAGCTGTTCAGCATCCTCGATGACGACCAGCGCGACGACCTGCTGGTGCCCGCGATTCACGATGAAGCCGGGTATCGGGTGATTCGTGAGCAACTGGCAGCACAGTACAACCTGGGCAACCGTGAACCGAACGTGCAGATCTGGAGCGTCGACCGCCGTGGCGACCGCTCGCTGACCCTGCGCCACCAGCAGCACAACCGCAAACCGCTGGGCGACTCGACCGATGAAGTGCTCAAGCACCTGCACCGCCTGTGGGGTTTCGATATCCACCTGGAAACCGTGCAAGGTGAGCAGGTGATGAAGACCCATCACATGCCGCCGCGTGGCGAGCACGGCGAAAGCGCGGACTACGGGCGCATGGACCTGGCGGTCATCCACCACCTCTAGTGCAACGCCATAACTGCCGACAGGTTATCCTGTCGGCAGTTATGGAGAGCTGCACATGCACATCTACAAAGTCGGCGGCGCCGTGCGCGACCGCCTGCTCGGCCGCCCGGTCAGCGATATCGACTGGCTGGTGGTGGGCGCCACCGTCGAAGAAATGCTCGCCAACGGCTATCGGCCGGTCGGCGCCGATTTCCCGGTGTTCCTGCACCCGAAAACCGGCGAGGAATACGCGCTGGCGCGCACCGAGCGCAAGAGTGGGCGCGGCTATGGCGGTTTCACCTTTCACGCCAGCCCTGACGTGACCCTGGAAGAAGACCTGATCCGCCGCGACCTCACCATCAATGCGATGGCCGAGGATGAGGCGGGCACGGTATACGACCCCTACCATGGCAAAGCCGATCTCGATCAGCGCCTGTTACGCCACGTTTCCCCGGCATTCGCAGAAGATCCTTTACGCGTGCTGCGCGTTGCGCGGTTTGCTGCCCGCTATGCACCACTGGGTTTCCGGGTTGCCGAAGAGACCCTGGAGCTGATGCGCCAGATCAGTGCTTCGGGGGAGCTGCAAGCACTGACAGCCGAGCGTAGCTGGAAGGAAATCGAGCGGGCATTGATGGAAGCGCAGCCGCAGGTGTTCTTCCAGGTACTGCGTGCTTGCGATGCACTACTAGCAATGCTGCCTGAGCTTGCAGACAACTCCCGGGCATTGGCAGCCCTGGAGCAAGCGGCGGCGCACGAGCAGCCCTTGCACGTACGCTGGGCGTGCCTGCTGAGCGGCTTGGCACCGGCCTCGATCAAAGCCGTCAACCAGCGCCTCAAGGCGCCTCGGGAATGCCAGGAGCTGGCGCTGCTGACGGGAGAGTGCCTGACGCAGGGCAATCAAGCGCTGGCGCTGTCTGCCGCGGCATTGCTGGAGCTGTTGCAGAAGTTCGATGTGTATCGGCGGCCGCAGCGGTTCGAGGATTTTATTGCGGCGTGCGAGATGGTGGCGCTGGGTGATGGCGAGGCGAGTTATCCACAGGCGGAATATCTGCGTGGCGCAGCGGCGGCGGTACGGGCGGTGGATGTGAAGCCCCTGGTGCAGGCCGGGCTGACGGGCCAGGCACTGGGCGAGGCGCTCAAGGCTGAGCGGCTGAAGGCTGTAGAGGCTTACAAACCCAGCTGACCAGCGCGCCACCTGTGGGAGCGGGCGTGCCCGCGAAGAACCCGACTCGGTGTATGGCACCGGCTCCGCCGGTGTTCGCGGGCAAGCCCGCTCCCACAATGACCGCGAAAACCAGTCAGGCCGGTGTCAGCTGTAACCCACGCCACTCAAAAGCGACCGGCGCCAACACCTGATCGATCTGCGCCTCTTGCCACAACTGCGCCATGGTCTTGCCCGCCCCCGGATGCACCAGCTCAGGCGCCAGCAACGACAACGGCCACAGCACAAACGCATTCTTCAGAATCTCGGCCCTGGGCAGCACCAGCCCATCAAACGTACCGTGCAATTCGTCATACATCAGCACGTCGATATCCAGCGGCAACCCTTTGCGGTCCGGCGCATAGCGGCCATTGTCGGCCTCGATGAACTTCAGCCGGCGGTCCAGTTCAATCAGCGGCAGCTCGGTTTGCCCGGTCACCACGAAGTTGATGAACGGCCCGCTCTTGATCCCCACCGCCTGGCTTTCGAACGCCGGCGAGCAGCGCATGTCGGTCAGGATGCCGGCCAGCGCATCAAGCCCGGCGCACAAATGCGCCTCGCGGTCGATGTTGCTACCCAGGCCAAGGTAAACCGTGCTCAGAGACATCCGCGCTCGATCTCCACGCCAACACCACCACGGGCCGCCGGCACCGCTCCCGGCTTGGTCAGCTTCAACCGCACCCACGGGATCTGGAACTCTTCCATCAAGGTGGCCACCAGGCGCTCGGCAAAGGTTTCCACCAACTCGAAGCGCGCCTGCTCGGCAAACGCCTGGACGCGCGCCGACACGCTGGCATAGTCCAGCGCCAGGCTCAGGTCGTCACCCGCCGCCGCCGGGCGGTTGTCCCAGGCGAAGCTCAGGTCCAGGCGCAAGCACTGGCGAATATCCCGCTCCCAGTCATAGGCACCGATGACGGTATCGACTTCCAGGCCTTCGATGAACACTCTGTCCAAGCACTTCTCTCCACAGCACGACAAGGGCGACTGGCGCCGTTAGAATCAGGGCGTCCTCGCCCGGAATAGTTAGCATGTTTTGGTTACTGGCGTTGCTCGCCTACCTGCTCGGCTCGCTGTCCTTCGCCATTGTCCTCAGCCGCCTTTCGGGCAGCCCGGACCCGCGTTCCAGCGGCTCAGGCAATGCCGGCGCCACCAACATGCTACGCCTGGCAGGCCGTAAACTGGCGATCCTGACCCTGCTTGGCGACCTGTGCAAGGGCCTTTTGCCGGTATTGCTTGCCCGCTTTGCCGGGCTGGACCTGCACGCGCAAGCCTGGGTAGGCGTGTGCGCAGTGCTGGGCCACCTGTTCCCGCTGTATTTCTGCTTCCGCGGCGGCAAAGGCGTAGCCACCGCCGCAGGCATGCTCATGGGCCTGTACTTCCCGGCCGCGCTGCTGGCCATTGGCGCCTGGCTACTGACGTTCTACCTTACCCGTACCAGCTCGCTGGCGGCGCTGATTGCCACGCCACTGACCTTGCCATTGCTGGCCTGGCGCGAGCCGGAAGCCCTGCTACCGATCAGCGTGCTGACGGTGATGATCGTGTGGCGCCACCGCAGCAACCTGCGCGACCTGTTTGCCGGGCGCGAACGGCACTTCTAAAACCTACAGCGGCGGCAACTGTTCCATCGGCCAGCGTGCCTGCACGCTGATGGCCAGGTCCTGCTGCTGCCCGGCCAACAGGCGCTGGCAGCCGGCGTAAGCGATCATCGCGCCATTGTCGGTACAAAACTGCGGCCGCGCGTAGTACACGTTGCCCTTGATGCTGCCGAGCATGTCCTCGAGGGACGCCCGCAACGCCTTGTTGGCACTCACGCCACCGGCGATGACCAGGCGCTTGAGGCCGGCCTGCTTGAGCGCCCGCTTGCACTTGATGGTCAAAGTCTCCACCACCGCCTGCTGGAATGCGAGAGACACGTCGCAACGGGTTTGCTCACCGTCGTCGCCAGCATCCTTGCATTGCTGCCAGGTGTTGAGGGCGAAGGTTTTCAAGCCGCTGAAGCTGAACTCCAGGCCCGGGCGGTCGGTCATCGGCCGTGGGAAAACGAAACGCCCAGGCACACCCTTTTCAGCAAGGCGCGCGATTTCCGGGCCACCGGGGTAGTTGAGGCCGATCAGCTTGGCGGTCTTGTCGAACGCTTCACCGGCAGCGTCATCCAAGCTCTCGCCCAGCAGTTCGTACTGGCCGATGCCATCGACCCGAACCAACTGGGTATGCCCGCCGGAAACCAACAAAGCGACGAACGGAAACTCCGGTGGGTTTTCTTCCAGCATGGGCGCCAGCAAGTGGCCTTCCATGTGGTGTACGCCAATTGCCGGAATGTCCCAGGCAAAGGCCAGTGCCTGGGCGCAGGAGGCGCCCACCAGCAATGCACCGACCAGGCCAGGGCCTGCGGTGTAGGCGATGGCGTCGATCTCGGTGGCGACGCAGCCGGCTTCGTCCAGCACCTGGCGGATGAGCGGCAGCATGCGCTTGACGTGGTCACGCGAGGCAAGCTCGGGCACCACACCGCCAAACACGCGGTGCAGGTCGATCTGGCTGAACAGTGCGTCGGCCAACAAACCGCGTTCACTGTCGTATAATGCGACACCAGTTTCGTCGCAGGATGTTTCCAATCCCAGTACTAGCATGGGTTCGTCCCTTGTGGGGGCTGAATTCGAAGCCGCGCATGATAGTCCCCGTGTCGGGTGCCGACCAGCGGTTTTCGATCAGAGGCTTTGCATTCCGGCTTGCTAAGGGTTAACATCCGCAACCCTTGAAAACCGACGTTCTCCAGCACACCTTTGTTTTGCCAGGAGCACGTCTACCCCGGTAATGAATTAAGGTAGCCCTGGATGCCAGCCGTCAAAGTTAAAGAGAACGAACCCTTCGACGTAGCTCTGCGTCGTTTCAAGCGCTCCTGCGAAAAAGCCGGTGTACTGGCTGAAGTTCGTAGCCGCGAGTTTTACGAGAAGCCGACCGCAGAGCGTAAGCGCAAAGCAGCTGCCGCTGTTAAGCGTCACGCCAAGAAAGTTCAGCGCGAACAGCGCCGCGCCGTTCGTCTGTACTAATACAGGCGTTCAACGCAAAGCTTCTGCCCTGCCCGGCTAACCGCCGGGCGATGGCAGTGGTCGCTTCAAACTTGAGCAGCTAGCTCAAGGCCCTGCACAAGCGTCATGCGAACTGCACATGGGCAACCTGCCTGAAACGTCAGAGCTGGTCCTCCTTGTTGTATGACCAGACGTGCACGTCCGACTGACGGGCCCTCAAGGGCCGGCGACGAGCACACTCCCTCGCACTTCCCCAAGCAACACTCGCCCCATTCGGCGCGTGAGCGATTAGACTTGCCAGTTGCCAGATGACGAGACTGCCATGGCCGGGCTGATTCCCCAGAGCTTCATTGACGACCTGATCAACCGCCTCGACATCGTCGACGTGGTGAGTTCGCGCGTCCAGCTGAAAAAAACCGGCAAGAACTACTCCGCCTGCTGCCCGTTCCACAAGGAGAAAACCCCCTCCTTCACGGTCAGCCCCGACAAGCAGTTCTACTACTGCTTCGGCTGCGGCGCCGGCGGCAACGCCCTGGGCTTCGTCATGGACCACGACAACCTGGACTTCCCCCAGGCCGTCGAGGAACTGGCCCGCGCCGCCGGCATGGAAGTGCCCCGCGAACAAGGCCGCCGCGACCACAAGCCGCGCCAGCCCACCGACTCGCCACTGTACCCGCTACTGGATGCCGCCTCGGAGTTCTACCGCCAGGCCCTGCGCAGCCACCCGACCCGCAAGGCGGCGGTGGATTACCTCAAAGGCCGCGGCCTGTCCGGGGAAATTGCCCGCGACTTCGGCCTGGGCTTTGCCCCGCCAGGCTGGGACAACCTGCTCAAGCACCTGGGTGCCGACACCCTGCAGCAGAAAGTGATGATCGATGCCGGCCTACTGATCGAGAACGCCGAAAGCGGCAAGCGTTACGACCGCTTCCGCGACCGGGTGATGTTCCCGATCCGCGACAGCCGTGGGCGCATCATCGCCTTCGGCGGCCGGGTGCTCGGCGACGACAAACCCAAGTACCTGAACTCCCCGGAAACCCCGGTGTTCCACAAGGGCCAGGAACTGTACGGGCTGTACGAGGCGCGCAAGCACAACCGCAACCTCGACGAAATCATCGTCGTCGAGGGCTACATGGACGTCATCGCCCTGGCCCAGCAAGGCTTGCGCAATGCCGTGGCCACCCTGGGCACCGCCACCAGCGAGGAGCACCTCAAGCGGCTGTTCCGTGTGGTGCCCAGCGTGCTGTTCTGCTTCGACGGCGACCAGGCCGGGCGCAAGGCCGCCTGGCGTGCGCTGGAATCGACCCTGTCGAACCTGCAGGACGGCCGCCGCGCGCGCTTCCTGTTCCTGCCCGAAGGCGAAGACCCGGATAGCCTGGTGCGCGCTGAAGGCACCGATGCCTTCATGGCCCGCATCAACCAGCATGCCCAGCCACTGGCCGACTACTTCTTCGAGCAGCTGAGTGTCGAAGCCGACCCTCGCTCACTGGAAGGCAAGGCGCACATGGCGACCCTGGCCGCACCGTTGATCGAAAAGATCCCAGGCGCCAACCTGCGCCAGTTGATGCGCAACCGCCTGAAGGAAATCACCGGCCTCGATCCGCAGCAGGTCGAGCAACTGGCGCAACACGCACCCGCGGCCAACAGTGTGCCGGATTACGACCCTGGCTACGACTACGACGCCATGGCCAGCTACACCCCCGACTTCGGCGACATGCCGCAGCACGACTACGCCCCTGCTCATCAGGAACAGGAGTGGAAGCCGAACAAGGGCGGCGGCAAGAAGCAATGGAGCGACAAGCCCTGGGACAAGAACCGCAAAGGTGGCAAGCCCTGGCAGCAACGCGACGAAGCGCCACCACGCGTACCGGCCCCGGTCGAACCCCCAACCCTGGCGGCCTTGCGCACCCTGCTGCACCACCCGCTGCTGGCCGGCAAGGTGGAAGACGCCAGCCATTTTGCCGACGAAGAACATCTGTACAGCCAGCTGCTGGTGGCGCTGATCGAAGCCGCGCAGAAAAATCCTGGGCTAAGCTCAATGCAGTTGATCGCACGTTGGCACGGCACCGAACAGGGCCGCCTGCTGCGGGCGCTGGCAGAAAAGGAATGGCTGATCGTGGCCGACAACCTTGAACAACAGTTTTTCGACACTATAACTAGCTTGTCCGCCCGCCAACGCGAGCGCAGCCTGGAACAACTGCTCAGGAAATCACGTCAAAGCGAATTGACCAGCGAGGAAAAAACCCAGCTCCTCGCCCTGCTGAGCCGGAATGTTCCCGCACAAACGCCGACCTCATCTGGCGCGTGAGGCCCATGCTCGGGTATAATCCTCGGCTTGTTTTTTGCCCGCCAAGACCTTCAGTGGATAGGGTGTTATGTCCGGAAAAGCGCAACAGCAGTCTCGTATCAAAGAGTTGATCACCCGCGGTCGTGAGCAGGGCTACCTGACTTACGCGGAGGTCAACGACCACCTGCCTGAGGATATTTCAGATCCGGAACAGGTGGAAGACATCATCCGCATGATCAACGACATGGGGATCAACGTATTCGAGAGTGCTCCGGATGCGGATGCCCTTCTGTTGGCGGAAGCCGACACTGACGAAGCCGCGGCCGAAGAAGCCGCTGCTGCGTTGGCGGCAGTTGAAACCGATATCGGCCGCACGACCGACCCGGTGCGCATGTACATGCGCGAAATGGGTACCGTCGAGCTGCTGACCCGCGAAGGCGAAATCGAAATCGCCAAGCGTATCGAGGAAGGCATCCGTGAAGTCATGGGCGCCATCGCCCACTTCCCGGGCACTGTCGACTACATTCTCGGCGAATATGACCGCGTCACCACCGAGGGTGGCCGTCTGTCGGACGTTCTCAGCGGTTACATCGACCCTGACGACAACATCGCTGCGCCGACCGAAGAAGTGCCGATCCCTGGCACCAAGGCCGCCGCTGCGAAAGAAGAGTCCGACGACGACGAAGAAGAGTCCGAAGGCGGTGACGACGAGGAAGAGGCCGAAAGCGGCCCGGACCCGGTTGTCGCAGCCCAGCGCTTCGGTGCGGTATCCGAGCAGCTTCAGGCGACCACCAAGGTCCTGAAGAAAAACGGTCGTACCCACAAGGAAAGCGTCGAGGCCCTGCAGGCCCTGGCCGACCTGTTCATGCCGATCAAGCTGGTACCGAAGCAGTTCGAGGTACTGGTCGAGCGTGTACGTGATGCCCTGAACCGCCTGCGCCAGCAAGAACGCGCCATCATGCAGCTGTGCGTGCGTGACGCCCGCATGCCGCGTGCCGACTTCCTGCGCATGTTCCCAAGCAACGAAACCGACCAGACCTGGAGCGGTGACCTGGCCAAGCGCAACACCAAATGGGCTGCTGCCCTGGGTGAAAAGGACGCCGCCATCGTTGCCTGCCAGCAGAAGCTGATCGACCTTGAGACCGAAACCGGCCTGACCGTTGCCGAGATCAAGGAAATCAACCGTCGCATGTCGATCGGTGAAGCCAAGGCCCGCCGCGCCAAGAAAGAAATGGTCGAGGCGAACCTGCGTCTGGTGATCTCCATCGCCAAGAAGTACACCAACCGTGGCCTGCAGTTCCTCGACCTGATCCAGGAAGGCAACATCGGCTTGATGAAAGCGGTGGACAAGTTCGAATACCGTCGCGGTTACAAGTTCTCGACCTACGCCACCTGGTGGATTCGTCAGGCGATCACCCGTTCGATCGCCGACCAGGCACGCACCATCCGTATTCCGGTGCACATGATCGAAACGATCAACAAGCTCAACCGTATTTCCCGCCAGATGCTGCAGGAAATGGGCCGTGAACCGACCCCGGAAGAGCTGGGCGAGCGCATGGAAATGCCTGAGGACAAGATCCGCAAGGTATTGAAGATCGCCAAAGAGCCGATCTCCATGGAAACCCCGATCGGTGACGACGAAGATTCGCACCTGGGCGACTTCATCGAGGACTCGACCATGCAGTCCCCGATCGACGTAGCCACGGTCGAAAGCCTCAAGGAAGCCACCCGCGACGTGCTCTCGGGCCTTACCGCACGCGAAGCCAAGGTGCTGCGCATGCGTTTCGGTATCGACATGAACACCGACCACACCCTCGAAGAAGTGGGCAAGCAGTTTGACGTAACGCGTGAGCGGATCCGTCAGATCGAAGCGAAGGCGTTGCGCAAACTGCGCCACCCGACTCGCAGCGAGCACCTGCGCTCCTTCCTCGACGAGTGATGACAAACCCCGGCCCAGGCCGGGGTTTTTCTTTAGTGGCCCGTAACATAAAGCCCGGCTTCCACTGCACATCTGCAGCAATGCCCGTCTACACTCGACTTCAGACCACCTGAATGCGAGGCTGCCATGTCCTTGAAGCCGGCCATTCTGTTGCTGCTCCTGATGCTGTGGAACACAACGGCCGGCGCCCTGACCCTGACAGACGAGGAAAAAGCCTGGCTGGCTGCCCACCCGCAGCTAAGCCTGGGTGTCGACGCCTCTTGGCCACCGTTCGAGTTTCGCGACCAGGAGGGCCGGTACCAGGGATTGGCCGCCGATTACATCGCCATGATCCAGCAACGTCTGGGTGTGACGCTAAAACCGGTCGAACCCAGTAGCTGGACCGAAGTATTGGCGCAGGCGCGCGAAAGCCGCATCGACCTGCTGCCCGGTATCATGTCTACCCCTGAACGCCAGGGCTACCTGGCTTTCACCCGCCCATACCTCGACTTTCCCATTGTCATCCTTGCCCACAAAGGCGGCGCACAGCCGCGCAAACTGGAAGACCTGTACGGCCTGAAAATCGCTGTGGTCGAGAACTACGCCCCGCACGAGTTGCTGCGCACCCACCACCCGGACCTCAACCTGGTCGCACTGCCCAATGTAAGCTCCACGCTGCAGGCCTTGGCCACCGATCAGGTAGATGCCGTCGTCGGCGACCTCGCTTCCAGCATCTGGAGCCTGCGCCAGCTCAAGCTCGACGGCCTCTACGTCAGCGGCGAAACGCCCTATCGCTACCAACTGGCGATGGCGGTCCCCCGCAGCAACCACGTACTGGTCGGTATTCTCGACAAAGTGATGGCCGACATGAGCAGCAGCGAAGTCAGCCAGATACAGCAGCGCTGGGTAGGCAATGTGGTCGACCAGCGGATGTTCTGGTCCGACCTGCTGGTGTATGGCCTGCCAACGGTGCTGTTGCTGATGGCCGTACTGGCCGTGGTGATCCGCATCAACCGCCGCCTCAGTTCGGAAATTTCACGGCGCATTGCCTTGGAACAGGAGCTGCGCAGCAGCGAATACCACTACCGAGGGTTGATAGAAAGCCTGTCGGCCATCGCCTGGGAAGCCGATGCCAACGACTTCACCTACAGCTACGTTTCGCCGCATGCCGAAGATCTGCTCGGCTATCCCTTGAGTGACTGGCTCAAGCCTGGTTTCTGGCGCAGCATTCTGCACCCGGAAGACGCCCTCTGGGCCCAGGCCTACTGCGACAGCGAAACTGCAGCCGGGCGCGACCACAGCCTGGATTACCGGGTAATCCGAGCCGACGGCCAGCCCCTCTGGGTACGCAACATTGTCAGCATGATCGAGCACGGCCACCAACCGGTGATGCGCGGGCTGATGATCGACATCAGCGAAACCAAGCGCACCGAGGACGCCCTGCGCCTGTCCGAGCAGAAGTTCGCCTCGGTGTTCCAGCAGTGCCCTGATATTTTGCTGATCGCCCGTCACAGTGATGGCTGCCTGTTGGAGGTGAACGAAGCGTTCGAAGAACAGATCGGCCTGACCCCAGGCCAGGTGATTGGCCGTACCGCCACCGACCTCAACCTGTGGGGTGTCGAAGGCAGCGGCCCGCGGGTGCTCGAACGCCTGCACCAGGGCGGTATCCGCAACCTGGAAATGAGCTTCCGCCGCAGCAACGGCCAACTGTTCACCGGCCTGACCTCGGCCGAAACCTTCGAGCTCGACGGCACCCCGGCGCTGGTGGTGGCAGTACGCGATATCAGCCAGCTCAAGGAAACCCAGGAACAGCTGCAAACCTCGGAAGAGAAGTTCGCCAAAGCCTTCCACGCCTCGCCCGACGGCCTGTTACTGTCGCGCCAGAGCGACGGTTTGCTGCTGGAGGTGAACGAGGGTTTCTGCCGCCTTACCGGCTATGACCTCAACCCGACCATCGACCAGACCTCGCTGGACCTGGGTATCTGGGTCGACCTCAACGAGCGCAAGCGCCTCGTCGACCAGCTCAACCGCGACGGCTTCGTGCGCGACTTCACCTGCCACATCCGCCGCAGTGACGGGCAAATCCGCCTCTGCGAGCTGTCCGCCAGGCCCCTACCGATTGCCGGCGTCGACTGCATGCTGACCATTGCCCGCGACATCACCGAACGCCATCTGATGCAGGAAAAGCTGCAACTGGCGGCCACCGTGTTCGAAAACACCGCCGAAGGCGTGCTGATTACCGACATCGACCAACGCATCAGTGCCGTCAACCGCGCCTTCAGCGAAATCACCGGCTATAGCGAAATCGAAGCCCTTGGCCAAACCCCGCGCCTGCTCGCTTCCGGCCAGCACGACAGCGCCTTTTATGCCGCCATGTGGCACCAGCTTACCGATGAAGGCCACTGGCAAGGCGAGATCTATAACAAGCGCAAGAACGGCGAGCTGTACCCCGGCTGGCTGACCATCAGTGCAGTACGCAACAATGAGCGCGAGATCACCCATTTCGTGGCCGTGTTTGCCGATATTTCCAGCCTCAAGCACGCCCAGGCCAAGCTCGACTACCAGGCCCACCACGACCCGCTGACCGGCCTGCCCAACCGCGCCCTGTTCGAGAACCGCCTGCAGGCCGTGCTTACCTGCGCGCAAGTATCGAACCGCCAGGGCGCGGTGCTGTTCCTCGACCTCGACCGCTTCAAGCACATCAACGACAGCCTCGGTCACCCGGTCGGCGACCTGCTGCTCAAAGGCATCGCCCAACGCCTGAAGGAGCAGGTGCGTGACGTCGACACCGTGGCCCGCCTGGGCGGCGACGAGTTCATCATCCTGCTACCGGGCCTGCACAAGCCCAGTGACGCCAGCACCATCGCCAACAAACTGCTGGCCTGCTTCGTCGCGCCGTTCCAGGCCGGTGAGCACGAGTTCTTTACCAGCGCCAGTATCGGCATCAGCCTGTACCCACAGGACGGCACTGATGTCGCGACATTGATCCGCAACGCCGACGCGGCCATGTACCGCTCCAAGGCCAAAGGCCGCAACCGCGTCGAAGCCTACACCCGCGACCTCACCGCTCAGGCCAGCGAGCGCATCGCCCTTGAGCACGAGCTGCGCCGCGCCGTCGAACGCAACGAAATGAGCCTGTGCTTCCAGCCCAAGCTCAGCCTCAAGACCCAAAGCCTGGTAGGCGCCGAGGCGCTGATCCGCTGGAGCCACCCCACCTTTGGTGAAGTACCGCCGGAGCACTTCATCCACCTAGCGGAAGAGAACGGCACCATTCTCCAGCTCGGCGACTGGGTGCTGGAGCAAGCCTGCCGGCAGATGCAGGCCTGGAAGCAACACTACGAACCGTTCGGCCCGTTGTCGATCAACCTCGCCGGCGCCCAGCTACGCCACCCACACCTGGCCCGACGCATCGAGCAACTGCTCAAGCAGCACCAGCTCAAGGCCGGCGACTTGCAGTTGGAAATCACCGAAAACTTCATCATGAGCCAGGCAGAAGAGGCCTTGGCCGTGCTGTACCAGCTGAAAAAACTGGGCGTGCAGTTGGCCATCGACGACTTTGGCACCGGCTACTCATCGCTGAGCTATCTCAAGCGCCTGCCGCTGGACATCCTCAAGATCGACAAGTCGTTCATCCGTGGCCTGCCCGACGACCCACACGACGCTGCCATAGCCCGTGCGATCATCGCCCTGGGCCGCAGCATGCAACTGACGATCATTGCCGAGGGTGTTGAAAACCAGGCCCAGCAACGTTTTCTGGCAGCCGAAGGGTGCGAGCAGATCCAGGGCTACATCGTCAGCCTGCCGCTGCCACCCGAGGAATTTGCAGCCGCGTTTCTTCGCATAGCACTATCGGATCTTTCAGATGGCACAGGTGCGAAACCCTCGTTATAATCCGGCCACTTACTGAGGGCCTATAGCTCAGTCGGTTAGAGCAGAGGACTCATAATCCTTTGGTCCACGGTTCGAGTCCGTGTGGGCCCACCAGATACGACAAAGCCGCGCTAATGCGCGGCTTTTTCATTCAAGGTTTGCTCAGCCCTGGCAAATGATCAGCGCTTCCTCAATTCGGCAGCTTCTCGGCTCTCCAGAGAAGCCCCAGAACAGCGAAGGAAGCGGGCCACTAGCTACGGAACTGCCGTCCTCGTTGAACACCTCAATAACCGCGTTCCACAGGCTGGTGCGCGGTGTATCGCTGCCAGGATCCAGGCATAACAAGTGGGTTATCTGAAAGTTGCCGCCCTCTTCATAACCTTGATAACCGACCACCATCATCCAATGCCCGCTACCACCAGGCCAACGCACGCCAATGATGGGTGCACATTGGCAGTCGACAGCATCCTGTACCTGCTGGACGATGTCCTTCTTGCTTCCAGCTACGTACTCCGCGCCAACACCGACACCGCTGAAGCATTCGACCAGCCGGAGCATGTCCTTGTGATCAGTACCCTCTGAAACCAATGCACCCAGATTGCGGATCTCTGTACGGAACCGGCCCTCACGGCTGTTGCCATGCCATAGGTACATGTTCTGTACTTCCTCGTAGCACATGACGCCAAGGGTGACCAAGGCCATTACCACACTGTACGGACCGCACGCACCATCAAGGCCACCTTGGCGCAGGTGTACCAACTGACCGTTTCGCGCATAAGTAAGTGGGCCGTCCGGAGACACCATCAACCATGGGCTGACTGTCATTTTGTTCATTGGGCAAATCCTTGCATGGCTTGAGGGGGAGCAGCTTGGGGAAGGGGTCGAATGATATCAATAGGGCATCATCGCATCCATAAACCCAACACCGCCTTGGTGGTGCCTAAGTGCCATCACTTGCTATAAAGTACCTGCCAACACCTCCACTACCTATGCAATTGCAGGAAGTCTTCATGCTGAATGCCATCTTGGCCGGCAAGAAACGCGGCACGGGGCTGCAAGGACAGGCGTTCGACGCGCAGGGCGCAGAAGATGTGCTGACGGCCACGATCTTCGAGCGCTTGGCATACCTGCCAAACGAGCAATTCTGTGCCGTGATGTCAGAACTGCTAGGTGAAAACTTTGGGCCGCTGCAAGAGGTTGAGTACTGGCCCAGTTGGCACCTGCCCTGCGGCACCCGCGTCGAGCCGGACCTCGTGCTCTACGATGGCCGTCGTACTGTGGTAGTGGAGGCCAAGCGCTTCGACAATGTCCGCCAACAGAACGCAACCCAGTTATCCGCCGAGCTACTTGCTGGATGGCATGACGGCCAGCTGGAGGAAGGCTGCATTCTGCTTGCCCTGGGCGGCTTGGAGCTCCAGCCCCACAAAGCCCAGCCACACTTGCAAGCTGCCCTGCAGCAAGCATTGGCCAGCAATGCAGGAAAACCTTACAAACTGGTTTGCCAGAGTTGGACAGGGCTCTTTCAGATCCTGCAAACCCATATCCAACCCGCTGGTTCGACCAGTTGTCAGCGCTTGCTCGATGACATCTCCGCCTGTTACGCCTGGCATGGTCTGCGCACCCACGAGCAACGTTGGTTGAAAGATCTTCACTCAGCCGCCATCACTACCCAGCCTGAAGCTTTCGCAGCATGGAATATCAAATGACAGGGAATCTGGAAAACGCACTGCTGGACGTACGTCGCGCCTATCGGCTGATCGCTGACTACCAGCAACGAATGTTCGAACTGTTGGGCTACATACGAGATCGGTTGGGCGCAGTGGACTACCATCACGAGTATGTCTATCCACAACCCAGAAGCTTGGCGGGCTTGGAAAAGCGCGAAGACAGTGGCCTGCGTTACCTGCCTTTCTACGATCTTTCCGCCATCTGGCTCAGATACCCGCACGGCCAGGAGGCGCACTGGGACAACCAAGTAGCAGGCGACCTCATGTTCGGCGCCTGGATCCGCAGCGACACCGGCTTCGATAAGCAAGCAGGGACATTCGTTTGTGACCCTGCAGAGCAAACGCGCAGCGAACTGGTGCTTTCTGTGGTGATTTGTGACAAACCCAGCGAGGGCAACTGGTACCACAAATACTGGCTTGGGATCGACTACCCCGAGGACGGCGAAGTCAACTCAACAGACGTGCCTGGCTATCGCTGCTTCAGCAAGCCTATCCCGTTGGCCCAGCTGACAGACAAGGCAGCCGTCGAGGCCGCCTTGGGCGCCTGGTGCGCAGATGCCAGCGACAAACTCGATACCACCATCAGCCTTCATGCGATTTGATGCAGGCTTTCTCTGTGAGGACTGATTCGTTGTCGGCTTGCTCAATGCCTATTCAGGACGGGGCTGCATCTCGACCTGCCGAGGATTGTAGAAGGTCATCCCAGTCGGAATATCCCGCGTAACCAGCGACATCGCGCCAATCACCACGTCGTCACCAATATCGATGCGATCAGCAACGATGCAGCTGTTGGCACCCATGCTTACGTTGTCGCCAATGCGCAGCGCGTATTCCTCCAGCCCGAGCGTCTTGATGCCGATCGAGCAGTTCTGCCGGATGAAGAAATTGCGCCCGATGCTCACATGCCGAGTAATCACCACCCCCGGTAGGTGAGCAATACGCAGGCCGGGCGCGATTTGTGCGCCGATGTCGATGTCCACCGCGTACTTGAGGTTGAGCCGTTGTTGCATGCGCCGAGCGTGACGCCGGGCCAGGCCGCCGCGAGCATCGAGGTATTGGGCCAGGCGGTAGGCAAAGAGAAAGCGCAGTTTGTTGTCCTTGCGTGCGCGGCGCAGTACGTTGAACAGCAGGCTGATACGGCGTCCTGGCCTTTTCTTGTTGGAGACTTCCAGTCGCCAGCATTCAAGCAGGTTGTCGAGGTTCACGCTCAGGTTCTCGTTGGACTAGCGTTTCATCATGCCGAAGGCTCAGCCTTCAGGCCAGCGCGGTCATTGTAGGAGCGGCCTTGTGTCGCGAAAGGGCTGCAAAGCAGCCCCAGGGTTTCAGCGCCGATGCATATATTGCCGGGGCCGCTTTGCGGCCCTTTCGCGACACAAGGCCGCTCCTACAGGAGACCGCGTCAGATTGGTCACCTGTGCTCGGTCTTGCCCTGATTGGCAGTCGCTCGCTAGGCTAGCAGGCCAACCGTAGAGACTCGCCATGTCGGATTCCCGCTCCATCACGCTGGATGAAATCGATCGCCAGCTGATCGCCCTGCTGCAGATCAACGCCCGCGAAAGCGTCGCCACCCTCGCCCGCCAGCTGGGTATCGCCCGCACCACCGTCAACTCGCGCCTGGAGCGCCTGGAGAAGAACAAGGTCATCTCCGGTTATGGCGTGCGCTTGGGCCAGCGGGTGCTGGGTGGCGGCCTGCAGGCGTATGTGGGGATCAAAGTGCAGCCGCGCTCCGGCAAGGAAGTGGTGCGGCGCCTGAGTGCCATGGGCCAAGTCCAACAGCTGTGCGCAGTGAGCGGCGAGTTCGACTACGTGGCCTGGCTGCTTACGGATTCGCCTGAGCAACTGGACCAGTTGCTCGACCAGATCGGCAGTGTCGACGGGGTGGAGAAGACCACCACGTCGATCATTCTCAGCAGCAAGGTGGACCGTGGGCAGCCGCTCTGATCAGTCAGACCTCCTGCCCGTCAAGCAATCCCTCCAGAATCGCCGAAAGGCTCTCGGCAGAATGCTGCATCGACCAGACGATGTCACGGCTGCGCTCGGGGGCGTGGTGTTGGGCGTAGTCAGTGGCGATCTGGTTAAGGCCTCGGGCCAATAGGCAGGCGTGGACCAGGGCGTCTGCGGCGTCGATCCCGGGGCGGATGGCGAATAACGGCGGGTGGCTGGATTCGCAGTTGCAAAAGGCTTTTTCAGCGGTGGGTTGCAGTTTTCCAGCTTGGTCAGAATCAGTCGGCTTCATGATGCAATTTCCAAATTGAGATTGTGGAAACCGCCTACCAAAACCTTCTCACAGGAATAGGTGGCAGCCATGCACGGGGTGAGAAACCGGCCAACTTGGAAATCCGGCCAGGCGAAAGCCTGCCCGCGCACGGCTGCCATGACATAAGCCTTGGTGCGAAGTTGGAGGATGGGTTCTCACACCCAATCGCCCGAAAAACGGCGACTCCGTGAAGTTAACGCTGAAGCTTTTCCCACGCTGCCAGACCAAGGCGATAGCGGGTGTAGGGTAATTCTTTATTTCAAGCCATGGGTGTAGGAAGTGTCTGATCACTCGCATCGCAAGGGCAGCACTGTCCCCTGTAGGAGCGGGTTCACCCGCGAATGCTGTGGAGAATCGACCGACGCATTCGCGGGTGAACCCGCTCCCACAGGGGCCGGCGCAGCTCCTGAATTGCTCATTTGCCTGAACCGTCTAAATGTTCATGAATAAGCTCACTTTGACGAAACAACATACATTCAGACATCAATATGCATCTTATTAACGAACACCCCACCCCCTAAAATGACCTCCAGCCATCTCCTATACTCAGGCTCCGCCACCCGCGCAGCCCCTCTGGCAAGGTCACTTCATGAACAAGAAAAACCGCCACCCCGCCGACGGCAAAAAGCCCATCACCATCTTCGGCCCGGACTTCCCCTTCGCTTTCGATGACTGGCTGGAGCACCCCGCAGGCCTGGGCAGTATTCCGGCTGAGCGCCAGGGTGAAGAAGTGGCCATCGTGGGTGCCGGTATTGCCGGCCTGGTGGCGGCCTACGAGCTGATGAAGCTAGGCCTCAAACCGGTGGTGTATGAGGCCTCCAAACTGGGCGGCCGGCTGCGCTCGCAAGCCTTCAATGGCACCGACGGGATCATCGCCGAGCTGGGCGGCATGCGCTTCCCGGTGTCGTCCACTGCCTTCTACCACTACGTGGACAAGTTGGGCCTGGAAACCAAGCCTTTCCCTAACCCGCTGACCCCGGCCTCGGGCAGCACTGTGATCGACCTTGAAGGCCAGACCTATTACGCCGAAAAAACCACCGACTTGCCCAAGCTGTTCCACGAAGTGGCCGACGCCTGGGCCGACGCGCTGGAAAGTGGTGCCCAGTTCGCCGACATCCAGCAAGCCATCCGCGATCGGGATGTACCGCGCCTTAAAGAGCTGTGGAACAAGCTGGTCCCACTGTGGGACGACCGCACGTTCTACGACTTCGTCGCCACCTCACGTTCGTTCGCCAAACTGAGCTTCCAGCACCGCGAAGTGTTCGGCCAGGTTGGTTTCGGCACCGGTGGCTGGGACTCGGACTTCCCCAACTCGATGCTGGAAATCTTCCGCGTGGTGATGACCAACTGCGACGACCACCAACACCTGGTCGTCGGCGGTGTGGAGCAGGTGCCGCAAGGGATCTGGCGCCATGTGCCGGAGCGCTGTGCCCACTGGCCGGAGGGCACCAGCCTGAGCGGCCTGCATGGCGGCGCGCCGCGCACTGGAGTAAAACGCATTGCCCGTGCCGCCGATGGCCGCCTGGCGGTCACCGACAACTGGGGCGACACCCGCCACTACGGCGCCGTGCTCGCCACCTGCCAGACCTGGCTGCTGACCACCCAGATCGACTGCGAGGAATCGCTGTTCTCGCAAAAGATGTGGATGGCCCTGGACCGCACCCGCTACATGCAGTCGTCGAAGACGTTCGTCATGGTCGACCGGCCATTCTGGAAGGACAAGGACCCGGAAACCGGTCGTGACCTGATGAGCATGACCCTCACTGACCGCCTCACCCGCGGCACCTACCTGTTCGACAACGGCGACGACAAGCCGGGGGTAATCTGCCTGTCCTATGCGTGGATGAGCGATGCGCTGAAAATGCTGCCGCATCCGGTGGAAAAACGCGTGCAGCTGGCCCTGGATGCGCTGAAGAAGATCTACCCGAAAACCGATATCGCCGGGCACATCATCGGCGATCCGATCACCATTTCGTGGGAGGCTGATCCGCACTTCCTGGGCGCCTTCAAGGGCGCACTGCCGGGTCACTACCGCTACAACCAGCGCATGTACGCACACTTCATGCAGCAGGACATGCCCGCCGAGCAGCGCGGCATGTTCATCGCCGGTGACGATGTATCGTGGACACCCGCCTGGGTGGAGGGCGCGGTGCAAACATCGCTGAATGCGGTGTGGGGTATCATGAACCACTTCGGTGGCCACACCCACCCGGACAACCCCGGCCCGGGCGATGTGTTCGATGAAATCGGCCCTATTGCCCTGGCAGACTGAATCAAGGAGGCGTCATGCGCATCGCTTTGTTCCAGGGCACACCCAAGCCACTGGATGTGCCCGGCAACTTGCTACGGCTGCGCCATCAGGCGCAGTTGGCAGCCGAGCGCGGTGCACAGCTGCTGGTGTGCCCGGAGATGTTCCTGACCGGCTACAACATCGGCCTGGCCCAGGTCGAGCGCCTGGCCGAAGCTGACGATGGCGCGGCGGCCATGGAGGTAGCGGAAATCGCCCAGACGCACCGCATTGCCATTGTCTATGGCTACCCGGAGCGGGCAGATGATGGCGCAATCTACAACAGCGTGCAGTTGATCGATGCGCATGGCCGCAGCCTGTGCAACTACCGCAAGACCCACCTGTTTGGCGAGCTGGACCGTTCGATGTTCAGCGCAGGCCCGGACCACTTTCCGGTGGTCGAGCTTGAAGGCTGGAAAGTCGGCCTGCTGATCTGCTACGACATCGAGTTCCCGGAAAACGCCCGGCGCCTGGCGCTGGCGGGTGCCGAGCTGATCCTGGTGCCGACGGCGAACATGGCGCCGTATGACTTCATCTGCCAGGTGACCGTAAGGGTACGGGCGCAGGAGAACCAGTGCTACCTGGTATATGCCAATTATTGCGGCGCGGAAGACGAGATCCAGTATTGCGGGCAGAGCAGCATCATCGGCCCGGATGGTAGTTTGCTGGCCATGGGCGGGCGGGATGAATGCCTGTTGCTGGCCGAGCTGGAGCATGAGCAAGTGGTGCATGGGCGGATGGCATTTCCTTACCTGACAGATCTGCGTCAGGAGCTGCATCTGCGTAACCGCTGACAGGGGCCGCGGTGCGGCCCAATCGCCGGCAAGCCAGCTCCCACAGGATCGCGACAGATTGGAACATTGTGGGGTACTTGTGGGAGCTGGCTTGCCGGCGATTGGGCCGGGCCTGCAAACAAATGGGTTAGCATGGACAGCAGCAACCGGAGCCCCCATGCCTGACGCCATCCGCCACCTCACCCTCGCCAACGGCCTGCAACTGACCCTGCGCCACGCCCCGCGCCTGAAACGTTCGGCCGCCGCACTGCGGGTGCACGCGGGTAGCCACGACGCACCGGGCAAATGGCCGGGCCTGGCCCACTTCCTCGAACACCTGTTCTTCCTCGGCACCCCACGCTTTGCGCTGGACGACGGCCTGATGCGTTACGTGCAGACCCTGGGCGGCCAAGTCAACGCCAGCACCCGGGAACGCACGACCGACTTTTTCTTCGAAGTCCCGCCCAATGCGTTGGCCGGGGGCCTCGAGCGCCTGTGCCAGATGCTGGCCGAACCGGATCTGGGCATCGAGCGCCAACGCCGCGAGCGTGAAGTGATCCACGCCGAGTTCATTGCCTGGTCACGCAACCCGCAGGCCCAGCAGCAATTCGCCTTGTTGCAGTCGGTGTCGCAAGGCCATCCGCTGGGCGCATTTCATGCCGGCAACCGGTATACCCTGGCCCTGCAGGCCCCTGCCTTTCAGCAAGCACTTACGGGTTTCCACCAACGCTTCTATCAGGGTGGCCAGATCGTCTTGAGCCTATGCGGGCCGCAGCCGCTGGATGAGCTGGAGCAACTTGGCCGGCAGCATGCGACGCTGTTCGCCACAGGCAAGCATGTGCCGCGAATCGAACCGCCGCCATTGTCGGCGACGGCTACACCACTGGCCTTCACTCACGAAAACCTCCCGGCAGGTGCCGAGCAAGCGCTGGAGCTGCTGATCGCCTGCCTCGGCGACAGCCGCCCGGGTACCTGGCTGGGCGCACTTCGCGAGCGTGGCTGGCTGCAACGTTTCAAGGCCGAAACGCTGTATGCCTTTGCTGGCCAACTGCTGTGGCACCTCGACCTCAAGCTCAGCGCAGACGCCTGCCCAGACGAAGCCAGCGCCCTGTTGCACGGCTGGTTCAGCTTCACCCGCCAGGCCGACCTCGAGCTGTTGAACCGCGAATTCGGCCTGCTGCAGCACAGCCGCGAACGCAGCGCCAGTGCACTTGAACTGGCCCGCCGTGACAGCACGGGGCAGCCGTTCGCCAAGTTGGATACGCACGGTTTGCAGGCCCTTCAAGCCGTACTGCAAGGCCTGCCATGCAACGTGTATGGCGAATGGCACATGCCCTTGGTCGACCCCTTGCTGATGGCTGATCTACCCAGTGCGAATACAAAGCCTGTACCGGCAGCACTGCGTGTCAGTGAGCTGCTCCCTGGCGCCCGCCAATACGCAGCGCTCTACCTGCGCTGGCACGTACCCTCAACGTTGCGCCAACGTTTTCAGGGTGTGCTCGAACAGGCCCTGGCGCCACTGCAGGAGCGTTGTGAACGCGCCTCGGTACAACTGCAATTCACGGCCGCCGGGGAATACTGGCAGTTGCGCTGCGCCGGGCTACCGGCAGCGGTGCTGCGGGCCGTGGCGCAGGCCTTGGTTTTGATCGTCACCCCCCCGGCCAGATGCTGGCTGCCTTGCACAACGCCACCGGCGGCCCTGATCCCCATCAGGGCCTTGCTCAAGCAACTGCCTGACGCGGTGCTCGGCACCCCGCCCCCAACGGGTCCTGCCTGCACGCTGGAGCAGCAGCAACTCGACAAGCTGTGGCAGCACACACGCTGGCACGGCCTGGCCGCAGGCTTCGACGATTCAGCCCTGAACGCCCTGGGCACTGCTCTACAGCACTGCCCAGGGCACGGCTCGCTGCCAAGCCCCCTGCCCACTTGGGCCAAACGCCGTTGGCAGCATGCCGAAGTAGCGGGCAGCGAACACGCCCTGCTGCTGTTCTGCCCGCTGCCTGCAGCCAGCGAAGCGGGCGGCCGCTTGCTCGCGCAACACCTGCAAGGGCCGGTTTACCAGCGGCTGCGGGTGGAGCTGCAACTCGGCTATGCGGTATTCAGTACCTTTCGTCAGATAGAGGGGGTCGGTGGCCTGTTGTTCGGGGTGCAATCGCCGCACACCCACCAGGCACAGATCCTCGACCACCTGCTCACGCTACTCAGCAAGGGTGTCACCCTTGACCCAGACACCCAACAGGCCCTGGCCAGTCAATTCGATGAACCGGCCATGGCCAACGCCGATGTCGCCGAATGGGCGTGGCAGACACACCTGGCTACACAACCCGGCAGGCTGGATACGTTGCGCAGGGCTATTCTGAACACGCGGCAGACGGATCTGGACCACCTGCTGGGTAACCTGCTCGATGCAGACGCATCCTGGTTGTGTTTGGCCAACGCTGCCGCACCACCCCCTACGTGGAAGTGATCCAGGCCCGTGATTGTTACGCAAATTGCAACGGCACTTTTCGAATAATTAACCTTCCAGTACAAATTTTTCTTGTAAGATAGCGCAATCCCAGTTCCGGGAACCGCCTTTGCGTGGCGGTACCCAAGTAGTAACTGAGCAACCCCAAACCCATCCGGAAGGAGTAATCCCATGTGGACCAAACCTGCATACACTGATCTGCGTATCGGCTTCGAAGTCACCATGTACTTCGCTAACCGCTAAGCCCGGCTTAGGGTTCCACGCCTCGGCCTGCCGGGGCGTTTTCGTTTTTCCGATCCGGTTTTTTGCATAGAGAGTGGCCATGTACATCCAGGTTCTCGGCTCCGCCGCCGGTGGCGGGTTCCCGCAGTGGAACTGCAACTGCGTCAACTGCAAGGGCTTTCGTGACGGCACCCTGCGGGCCACGGCGCGCACCCAGTCGTCCATCGCCCTGTCCGACGACGGCGTACACTGGGTGCTGTGCAATGCCTCGCCCGACATCCGCGCCCAGCTCCAGGCCTTCGCGCCGATGCAGCCAGCCCGTGCCCTGCGCGACACCGGCATCAACGCCATCGTGCTGCTGGACAGCCAGATCGACCACACCACCGGCCTGCTCAGCCTGCGTGAAGGCTGCCCGCACCAGGTGTGGTGCACCGACATGGTCCACCAGGACCTCACCACCGGCTTCCCGTTGTTCAACATGCTCAACCACTGGAACGGTGGCCTGCAGTGGAACCGCATCGAGCTGGAAGGTAGCTTCGTTATCGAGGCCTGCCCAAACCTCAAGTTCACTCCATTCCCTCTGCGCAGCGCCGCACCGCCTTATTCGCCGCACCGCTTCGACCCGCACCCGGGCGACAACCTGGGCCTGCTGGTCGAAGACACCCGCACCGGCGGCAAGCTGTTCTACGCCCCAGGCCTGGGCCAGGTGGACGACAAGCTGCTGGCGATGATGCACGGCGCCGACTGCCTGCTGGTCGACGGCACGCTGTGGGAAGACGATGAAATGCAACGCCGTGGCGTGGGCACTCGCACGGGCCGCGAAATGGGCCACCTGGCGCAGAACGGCCCGGGCGGCATGCTCGAAGTGCTGGACGCTTTCCCGCGTCAGCGCAAAGTGCTTATCCACATCAACAACACAAACCCGATTCTCGATGAAGACTCCCCGGAGCGCGCCGAAGTCCAGCGCCGCGGTGTGGAAGTTGCCTTCGACGGAATGAGCATTGAGTTGTAAGGAGGCCTGATGAGCGACGCATTGCCAATGTCCCCTGCCGAATTCGAGCAGGCCCTGCGCGCCAAGGGCGCCTATTACCACATTCATCACCCGTACCACGTGGCGATGTACCAGGGCCGCGCCACCCGTGAGCAGATCCAGGGCTGGGTGGCCAACCGCTTCTACTATCAGGTCAACATCCCAATGAAGGATGCCGCGATCCTGGCCAACTGCCCTGACCGCGAAGTACGCCGCGAGTGGATCCAGCGCCTGCTCGACCACGACGGCGCGCCTGGCGAGGACGGTGGCATCGAAGCCTGGTTGCGCCTGGGCCAGGCTGTCGGCCTGGACCCGGACCAGTTGCGTTCGCAAGAGCTGGTACTGCCCGGCGTACGCTTTGCCGTCGATGCCTACGTCAACTTCGCCCGCCGCGCCAGTTGGCAGGAAGCGGCCAGCAGTTCGCTGACCGAGTTGTTCGCCCCGCAAATCCACCAGTCGCGCCTGGACAGCTGGCCACAGCACTACCCGTGGATCGACCCGGCCGGCTACGAATACTTCCGCACCCGCCTGGGCCAGGCTCGTCGTGACGTAGAGCACGGCCTGGCGATTACCCTGCAGCACTACACCACCCGCGCGGGCCAGGAGCGTATGCTGGAGATCCTGCAGTTCAAGCTGGATATCCTCTGGAGCATGCTCGACGCCATGAGCATGGCCTACGAGCTGAACCGCCCGCCCTATCATTCCGTCACCCAGGAACGGGTGTGGCACAAGGGGATCACCCTATGAGTTTTGACCGCAATCAGGTGCCGAACTGGCGCCCCGGCTACCGCTTCCAGTACGAACCGGCGCAGAAAGGCCACGTACTGCTCTACCCCGAGGGCATGATCAAGCTCAACGAGAGTGCCAGCCTGATCGGTGGCCTGATCGATGGCCAACGTGACGTGGCCGCCATCATCAGCGAACTCGAACAGCAATTCCCCGATGTCCCGGAAGTGGCCGACGACATCGAGCAGTTCATGGAGGTGGCCCGTGCCGAACACTGGATCGTCCTCGCCTGAGTTGCCGCCCACGCCCGAGGTCGGCCTGCCGCTTTGGCTGCTGGCCGAGCTCACCTACCGCTGCCCGCTGCAATGCCCGTACTGCTCCAACCCGCTGGACTTTGCCGCCCAGGGGCAGGAGCTGAGCACCGAGCAGTGGTTCAAGGTCATGGCCGAGGCGCGTGAAATGGGCGCGGCGCAAATCGGCTTTTCCGGCGGTGAACCGCTGGTGCGCCAGGACCTGGCCGAACTGATCGGCGAAGCCCGCCGGCTGGGTTACTACACCAACCTGATCACCTCGGGCATCGGCCTGACCGAAGCCCGTATCGCTGACTTCAAGAAGGCCGGCCTGGACCATATCCAGATCAGCTTCCAGGCCAGCGACGAGCAGGTGAACAACCTGCTGGCCGGTTCGAAGAAGGCCTTTGCGCAAAAGCTGGAGATGGCCCGCGCGGTGAAGGCCCACGGTTACCCGATGGTGCTCAACTTCGTTACCCATCGGCACAACATCGACAAGATCGACCGCATCATCGAGCTGTGCATCGCCCTTGAAGCCGACTTCGTCGAGCTTGCCACCTGCCAGTTCTACGGTTGGGCGCACCTCAACCGCCTGGGCCTGCTGCCGACCCGCTCGCAGCTTGAGCGGGCCGAGCGCATCACCAACGAATACCGGGACAAGCTCAAGGCCGAGGGCAACCCGTGCAAGCTGATCTTCGTCACCCCGGACTACTACGAAGAGCGTCCCAAGGCCTGCATGAATGGCTGGGGCAACCTGTTCCTCACCATCACCCCGGACGGCACCGCGCTGCCCTGCCACGGCGCCCGCCAGCTGCCGGTGCAGTTCCCCAATGTACGCGACCACGACCTGCACCATATCTGGTATGAGTCGTTTGGCTTCAACCGCTTCCGTGGTTACGAGTGGATGCGCGAACCGTGCCGCTCCTGTGACGAAAAAGAAAAGGACTTCGGCGGCTGTCGCTGCCAGGCCTTCATGCTGACCGGCGATGCCAGCAACGCCGACCCGGTATGCGCCAAGTCGGCCGACCACCGCATCATCCTCAAGGCCCGCGAGGAGGCAGAAAGCGCCCAGCTCGCCATTGAACAGATGACCTTCCGCAATGAACGAAACTCCCGAGTCATCGCCCGTGGCTGAATTCAGCGCGGCCCAGGCCGTTGCCGCCGGCACCGACTTCGCCGAACTCAAAGCCAGTGCCGACGGGCTGTTCTGGATCGAGTTTCGCCCGGCCGATGGTGCTTGCCGTGTCTGGCACTGGCTGTACCACCAGGCGCGCTGCCTGACGCCGGATGGCTTCAGCGTGCGCAGCCGGGTCTACGAGTACGGCGGTGGTAGCTTCTGCCTGGGTGGCGACGGGCTGGTGTTCGTCAACGAAAAGGACCAGCAGGTCTACACCCAGCCGCTGGACGATTCGCAACCGCGTGCGCTGACCGAGGATGCCAGCTGCCGCTACGGCGATGTGCAGTGGCACGACGGCCAGGTGCTGGCCGTCGAGGAACGCCATGCCGAGCAGGTGGAGCATCGGCTTGTCGCGTTGAGTGAGAGCGGCCGGGTGGTGCTCGCCGAGGGCGCCGATTTCTACGCCTCACCCACGGTGAGTGCAGATGGCATACGCCTGGCGTGGATCGAATGGGACCGACCGGCACAGCCTTGGACTATCACCCGATTGATGTGCCGCACACGCGACAGCAGTGGCCACTGGGGACCCGCGCAGTGCATCGCCAGCAATGATGAATCGCTGCAACAACCGCGTTTCGATGCCGAAGGCCGGCTCTACTGCCTGTCCGACCGCAATGGCTTCTGGCAGCCCTGGGGCGAGGTCGATGGCCACTGGCAGGCGTTGCCTGCCGAGACTGCGGACCATGCTGCTGCGCCCTGGCAATTGGGTACCTGTACCTGGTTGGCACTGGGGTCGCAAAGCTATCTGGCGAGTTGGTTCAATGACGGCTTCGGGCAACTGGGGCTGCGTAACACCGATGGGCGCATGGAGCGTTTCGCCAGTGGCTACACGCGTTTTCGCAGCCTGGCCATGGACAGCGATCACCTTTATGCCATTGCCGCCTCGCCCATCAGCCCGCCTGCAGTGATTGCCGTCGACCGCAGTAACCACGAAGTACGTGTGCTGGCCGGGGGGGGCGAGATACTGCCGGCAGGGCAAATCAGCCTGCCGCGGTCGATTCACTATGGCAGTGACGGCGAGCGGGCCCACGGATTCTTCTACCCGGCAGCGCACTCGCAAGGCGCCACGCCGCTGGTGGTGTTCATCCACGGCGGGCCGACCTCGGCCTGTTATCCGGTGCTCGAGCCTCGCATCCAGTACTGGACCCAACGCGGCTTTGCCGTGGCCGACCTGAATTACCGGGGTAGCACCGGCTATGGCCGGGAATACCGCCAGGCGTTGCACCTGCGCTGGGGCGAAAGCGATGTGGCCGATGCCTGCGCGGCGGTCGAGTACCTGGCGGCTCAGGGCCTGGTCGACAAACGCAAGGCGTTCATCCGTGGCGGCAGCGCCGGTGGCTACACCACCCTGTGTGCCTTGGCCTTCCACGACGTGTTCCGCGCCGGTGCCAGCCTGTACGGAGTCAGCGACCCGGTTGCCCTGGGCCGGGCCACGCACAAGTTTGAGGGCGATTATCTGGACTGGCTGATCGGCGATCCGCAACAGGATGCCGAGCGCTATCGCCAGCGCACGCCGCTGCTGCATGCGGGGCAGATCAAGGTGCCGGTGATTTTCTTCCAGGGTGAGCTGGACGCGGTGGTGGTGCCGGAGCAGACGCGGTCGATGCTGACGGCGTTGCAGGCCAACGGGATCGAGGCTGAAGGGCACTTCTATGCGGGTGAGCGGCATGGGTTCCGTAAGGCAGAGAACCTGGCGCATGCGCTCGAAGAAGAGTGGAAGTTCTATTGCCGGGTGTTGAACGGTTGAAATTCCGGGGCCGTTTTGCAGCCCCGGAAAACCTCACCGTTTGGCGATGATGTAAACCGCATGCACGATCCCCGGAATGTAGCCCAGCAAGGTCAGCAGAATATTCAGCCAGAACGCCCCGCCAAACCCCACCTGCAAGAACACGCCAAGCGGCGGCAGGATGATGGCGATGATGATGCGGATAAAGTCCATGCGAGTCTCTCCTGAAGGGGTTATCTCACAGACTAGCCGCCCACCGCAGAGGTTCCACAGGCAAAAAAAACGCCCCGGGCCGAATGAAACAGGCCAGGGGCGATGCGCAGGAACGCCAGACGGTTCGTTGAATTCTCAGTGTTGCTACACAGTCAGGCCGGCACTTCGCGGCGGGCCTGCTGCTGGGCATGAAGACGGGCAAAAGCGCGTGCCAGGCGCAGCAGCATTTCGTCGATGTTGCCCTTGCTCACGGTTAGCGCAGGTGAAAAGCGCACCACATCCGCCTGTGGCGCATTGAGCAGCAGGCCTTCGTGCAGCGCCGCAGCCACCAGTTCACGGGCCAGGTTTTCTTTGAGTTGCAGCGCCCACAGCAGGCCTTGCCCACGCACTTCGCCCTGGCCATAGCGCCCGGCCAGTCGGCTCAGGCCTTCACGCAGGTGACGGCCGTTGTCCTGCACATGCGTGAAAAAGCCAGGCTCCAGCACGGTGTCCAGCACCGCCAGGCCGGCGGCGCACATCAGCGCATTGCCGTGGTGGCTGCCTTCCAGTTCGCCAGGCTCGGCGCAGCACGCCGTGCCCCGAGCCAGCAAGGCGGCCAGTGGCACACCGCCGCCCAAACCCTTGCCCAGGGTGATGATGTCGGCACGCACGCCATAGGTTTCCTCGGCCAGCAGTGCGCCACAGCGGCCAATACCGGTCTGCACCTCATCGAGGATCAGCAGGATGCCCAGTTCACGGCACAGTGTTTCCACGCCCTTGAGGTATTCCTGGGTTGCCGGAATCACGCCCGCCTCGCCCTGGATCGGCTCGAGCATGATCGCCACGGTGCGTGAATCCACCTCGGCGTGCAGTGCCGCCAGGTCATTGAACGGCACCTTGCTGAACCCCGGCAGGCCAGGCTCGCAGCGGTTGCATGGCAGCGGGTCGGACGCCGACAGTGCACCCAGGCTGCGGCCGTGACAGGCCTGGCTGGCCGTGATGATGTGGTAGGCGCCGTTGCGGTGCAGCTGGCCCCACTTGCGCGCCAGTTTGATCGCGCCTTCGCAGGCCTCGGCACCACTGTTGAGCAGGTAGGCCTGGTCGCTGCCAGTGCTCTGACACAAGCGGTTCACCAATCCCAGCAAGCCACGGCTATGGAAGCCCGAACCCGGGTTGATCAGCGCCTGGGCCTGGTTGCCCAGCGCTTTCACCAGCACGCTCGGGCTGTGGCCCAGGCTGTTGACCGCGCCGCCTTGGGTGAAGTCCAGGTAGGCATGCCCTTCACTGTCCCACAACCAGGAGCCTTGGCCGCGCACGAACACCTGCGCTGCGCGCTCGGCGCTGGGCATCAGGCGATCACGCGAAAGCTCAGCGGCTTGCGGCACGATCACCGGCGCACGCTTGGGCTCGGCGGCAGCGACAGGGGCCGAGCGGCGCAGGTTGAACAGGTTCATCAGGGCTCCAACCAATCACGGTAAGGGGCGGCAACGGTGCGGTCTTGGTGCCGGCACTCAATATTTTGCCTTGCCTATCAAAAGTGTTTTTCATCCGGGGTAACAATCGACCGATTCATCGCTGTAACCCGTTGGAATACGGCGATAGACTAGGCTTCAAGAGGGTTTTCGACCATTTCGTTTTTCCAGCATTTTCGATAAGTGTTACTTATGGATTTCCGCCAACTGCGTTATTTCGTCGCGGTGTATGAAGAAGGCCACGTGGGCCGCGCTGCAGAACGTCTGTCGCTGTCCCAGCCGGCACTCTCCCAGCAGATCCGGCAACTGGAGCACAGCCTTGATTTGAGCCTGTTCGAGCGCAGCAACAAGCGCCTGTTGCCTACCTTGGCTGCCCATACCCTGTACAACCATGCCTTGCCCTTGCTTGACGGCCTGCAACGCGCCCACGAGGCCATGCGCAACTTCAAGGGGCAGTCGCTGCGCACCCTGGCCATCGGCGTGCTGCAGACCGTGCGACCGAGCCTGGTACCGCAGCTGCTCGAGCGGCTGCGCAAGGCCCAGCCGCACCTTGTCGTGCAGATCTACGAGTTGTCGGGGCTGGAGATCGAACGGCGCCTGCTTAACGGCAGCCTGGACATCGGCATCAGCTACCTGCCGCCGCGCCAGCCCGGGTTGCATGGCCTGCTGCTGTATGAAGACGAGCTGCAACTGGTCATCCCCGATACTCACCCGCTGAAGGACTTCAAGAAGGTGTCTATCCGCCAGGCTGCCGAATTGCCCATGCTGATGCTGGGCGAAGAATTCCAGATCCGTCAGATCTGGCAGGCGCAACTGGCCAGCCAGGGCCGTCGGCCGCAGGTTCAGGCAGAGATGAACAACATGGCGGGGATTCTCGACAGCCTGGCGCACACGGCGCTGGCGACCATCCTGCCGGGGCGGGCCAAGGAGGCCGCCGAAGATGATCAGGGGCTGTTGTGGAAGCCATTGAGCGAGCCACGGGTGCCGCTGAAGGTTGGCCTGGTGTTCCGCGATGCCCAGCGCCAGCAGGCCTCTGTGGAGCTACTGCGCACGCTACTGGAAGAAGAGACGGACGCCCGCCTGTTGGGGGCATCACCGCTGGATGTGCTGGCCTGAAAAAACACGCACACAAAGAAAACCCCGCCGAAGCGGGGTTTTCCAGACTGTTTCCCTGTGACATCCGTATCGCCCCGCCGTCCTGGCAGGTGGTCCTTCGTCGTCTTCCTTGATCTGTCCTTTGCGCTTCCTGCGCAACGTCCATGTGGTAAAGATTAACCGTGGATCCAATCTGAGAACAGTGGTGAAAAGTCACCACGTCGTGTAGGAAAAAGCTTACAAAGGGGATTCATTCCCAGACATGCCGAAAATCGGGGCCGCCGAGCGGCCCCTAAATACGTCAGAACTGTTCGGCATCCAGCAGATACAGCGATTCACTGCCCGCCTTCACCGAAGCCACCATCGAATCCACCCGTGGCAGCAACCGCGCAAAGTAGAACCGCGCCGTACCCAGCTTGCCCGAGTAGAACGCTTCGTCGCCCTCACCCGCCTTGGCCGCCCGTGCCATCAGTGCCCACATATAGCCGTAGGCCACATAACCAAATGCATGCAGGTACTCGACCGAAGCCGCGCCGATTTCATTCGGGTTGCCCTTGGCCTTTTCCAGCACCCACTCAGTCAGCCCGTCGAGCTGGTCGAGGCTGGCCGCCAACGGCTTGGCAAATTCGTCCAGCTCGCCAGCTGCGCTGGCAATGAACTGGCGGATCTCGTCGGAGAACAACCGGTAGTACGCGCCACCGCTGGCCACCACCTTGCGCCCCATCAGGTCGAGGGCCTGGATGCCGTTGGTGCCTTCGTAGATCTGTGTGATGCGCACATCACGCACCAACTGCTCCTGCCCCCATTCGCGAATGTAGCCATGCCCGCCGAACACCTGCTGGCCATGCACCGCGCACTCCAGCCCCAGGTCGGTGAGGAAGGCCTTGGCCACCGGCGTCAGCAGCGCCACCAGCTCTTCGCTGCGTTTGCGCACATTGGCGTCTTCGCTGTACTTGGCACTGTCCAGTTGCATGGCCACGTAGGTGGAGAAGGCGCGGCCACCTTCGATCAACGCCTTCATGGTCAGCAGCATGCGACGAACGTCCGGGTGGACGATGATCGGGTCGGCGGCCTTGTCCTTGGCCTGTGGGCCAGTCGGGGCACGGCTCTGCAGGCGGTCGCGGGCGTATTCCACGGCGTTCTGGTAGGAGCGTTCGGCCGAGGCCAGGCCCTGGATACCAACACCCAGGCGCTCGTAGTTCATCATGGTGAACATGGCCGCCAGGCCCTTGTTCGGCTCACCGACGATATAGCCGACTGCTTCGTCGAAGTTCATCACGCAGGTAGCCGAGGCCTGGATGCCCATCTTGTGTTCGATCGAACCGCAAGTGGCCGGGTTGCATGCACCGAGGCTGCCATCTTCGTTGACCAGAAACTTCGGCACCAGGAACAGCGAAATACCTTTCGGCCCCGCCGGTGCGTCCGGCAGCTTGGCCAGCACCAGGTGGATGATGTTCTCGGTCAGGTCGTGCTCGCCACCGGTGATGAAGATCTTGGTGCCGCTGACCTTGTAGCTGCCATCGGCCTGGGGCTCGGCCTTGGTACGGATGATGCCCAGGTCGGTACCGGCGTGCGGCTCGGTCAGGCACATGGAACCGGCCCATACGCCGGCATACATGTTCGGCAGGTACTTTTCCTTCAGCGCTTCGCTGGCGTGGGCATTGATCGACAGGCAGGCGCCGGCGGTCAGCATCGGGTACAAGCCAAACGCCAGGCTGGAGGCGTTGACCATTTCCTCGACCTGGGCCGAGATGGCCTTGGGCATGCCCATGCCGCCGAACAACGGGTCGCCGCCCACGCCGACCCAACCGCCTTCGGCGTAGGTGTTGTAGGCCTCGATGAAACCGGCCGGCGTGCGCACCGCGCCGTTGTCCCAGTGGCAACCTTCTTCATCCGCTGCTCGGCTGAGCGGCGCGATGGACTTGGCGGTGACCTTGCCGGCTTCTTCCAGCACGGCCATGGCGGTGTCGGCATCGACAACCTCGGCCAGCCCGGGCAACTGCGCCCACTGCTCGGCCACGTTGAAGACTTCATTCAGTACGAAGCGCATGTCGCGCAGGGGCGCTTTATAGTCAGCCATGACAACCTCTCGCTAGTCGGGTCGGGGCGGTCTCGGGGAACCGCGACACAGGGGTTACTGGCAGTGTAACCGAACAACTTTTACGAGACATAGGGTCATCAACTGACCATACAGTATTGCCCGGTCACGCCGTGCGTACGGCCCCTCGCTGCGATTGTTGCCCATGCACCATGACACAATTGCGCCCCGCGCCTTTGGCGCTGTAGAGCGCCTGGTCGGCGGATTTCAGCACCGCCTCGGGGTTGCGATGATCGGCCTGGCGCTCGGCCACACCGATACTGATGGTGACCGACACCGTGCCGCCACTGCTGCCCGCCCGGCGCTGGCGCCCGGCCGTATCGTCCTGCGGGCGGTTGTGCTGATCGCGCAGGTGCATCACATAGTTGGCGATTACCTCACGCACCGCTTCCACGTGGGGCACACACTCCTCGGCTGTCTTGCCCGCGAACACCAGGGCGAACTCCTCGCCGCCATATCGGTAGGCCCGGCCGCCGCCGGTCACCTTGGACAAACGGCTGGCCACCAGGCGCAACACCTGGTCACCCACGTCGTGACCATGGGTATCGTTGAATTTCTTGAAGTGGTCCACGTCGGTCATGGCGATCACATAATTGCGCCCCAGACGCTGCATGCGCTCGTTCAGCGCGCGGCGCCCCGGCAGGCCGGTCAGCTCGTCGCGGAAGGCCATCTGGTAGGCCTCGTGCGCTACCGCTGCGGCGATCATCAACATCACCTGGCTGCACATGATGTTAAGGGTGAACGGCAGGATGAAGGTTTGCGGCAGCATCCAGAAAATGCCCAGCAGGCCGGTCAACTGCGCAGCATGCAGCGGCCTGGGGGCACGCAGGTATTGCACCACCAGCAGGATGAACACAGCGAGGAACAGTGGGTAAACCATCTGGATCAGGCTCATCCACTGGCCATGCAAGGCTGGCCAGCGGATTTCCGCCAACCAGCTCAGCAGCGCTTCGGGGTAGCTTTGTTCGAGGGCCACCGCCACGCTGCCCACGGCAAACAGCACAGCGCCGCGTGCGACCAGGTCCTGCAGCAGGTGGGTACGTTCCTGCCAGGCGCCATACAAGCCGAACAGCGCGGGCAGCAACAGGCACACCAGGTGGAAGATCACCGCCGCGTCCTCGCGCACGCGGCCATGGTCACGGTAGAAGTCGGTCTGGGTGTCGAGCAGAAAGTAGGCGATGTACACCGTAAGCATCAGGAACAGCTCACGTTGCCGACGGTACACGGCGCAGTAGGCGCCGCCCAGCAGCAGAACCAACGTAGGCAAGACATTGAACAGCGATGTGAAGAAGACACTGAGGTCTCTCACATAGGCTGCGGCGAGCCCTGCCAGCAACAAGAACAGCGAAGGCAGGAAGTGGCTTGCGCGAACAGCATTAAGACGAAACAAGGGTAATCTCCAACCCGGCAGATCAATAGTGGCATTGTGCCCTTAGTTCATCGGCAGTGCACATGAACAGTTGAATTTGCCGTTGGGTCAATTGGCCCCAGATGCGAAAAACCCGCCTGCCGGTAAGGGCAGGCGGGTTCCGTGTACAGCGGTAGGATCAGTACGACAGGCCGAAGTTTTCTTCGTCCATCGCCATCAGGTTGTTGGCACCCGACAGCATGGTCGCTACATGGGTACGGGTGCGCGGCAGGATGCGCTGGAAGTAGAAGCGCGCCGTTTGCAACTTGGCGGTGTAGAACGCCTCTTCGCTGGTGCCGGCTGCCAGTTTTTCGGCCGCCAGGCGGGCGATGTCGGCCCAGAAGTAGGCCAGGCAGGCGTAGCCGGAATACATCAGGTAATCGACCGAGGCCGCACCCACCTCTTCGCGGTCTTTCATGGCGGCCATGCCCACTTTCATGGTCAGCTCGCCCCACTCCTTGTTGATTGCCGCCAGCGGCTCGACAAACTCCTTGACCGCTTCGTTACCTTCCTGCGCCTGGCAGAACTTGTGCACGATCTTGGTGAAGCCCTTCAGTGCTTCGCCCTGGGTCATCAGCACTTTACGGCCGAGCAGGTCCAGCGCCTGAATGCCGGTGGTGCCTTCGTACAGCATGGAGATACGGCTGTCGCGAACGTTCTGCTCCATGCCCCACTCGGCGATGAAGCCGTGGCCGCCGTAGATCTGCACACCATGGTTGGCAGCCTCGAAGCCGACTTCGGTCATGAACGCCTTGGCAATCGGGGTCAGGAACGCCAGCAGGGCATCGGCCTTCTTGCGCTCTTCTTCGTCCTGGCTGTACTTGACGATGTCCACCTGCTTGGCCGTGAAGTACACCATCGCGCGGTTACCTTCGGCGAAGGCCTTCATGGTCAGCAGCATGCGGCGCACGTCCGGGTGGACGATGATCGGGTCAGCGGCTTTGTCCGGCGCTTTCGGGCCAGTCAGGGAGCGCATCTGCAGGCGCTCACGGGCGTACTTCAGGCCACCCTGGAACGCCACTTCGGCGTGGGCCAGGCCTTGCAGCGCGGTACCCAGGCGAGCGGTGTTCATGAAGGTGAACATGCAGTTCAGGCCTTTGTTGGCCGGGCCGATCAGGTAACCGGTGGCCGCATCGAAGTTCATCACGCAGGTAGCGTTACCGTGGATGCCCATCTTGTGTTCGATAGAGCCGCAGCTCACGCCGTTGCGCTCACCCACGCCGCCTTCGGCGTTGGGCAGGAACTTCGGCACGATGAACAGCGAAATACCCTTGGTACCGGCCGGTGCGTCCGGCAGGCGGGCCAGGACGATATGGACGATGTTGCCGGCCATGTCGTGCTCACCGGCCGAAATGAAGATCTTGGTACCCGACACCTTGTAGCTGCCGTCAGCCTGTGGCTCGGCCTTGGTGCGCAGCATGCCCAGGTCGGTGCCGCAGTGTGGCTCGGTCAGGCACATGGTGCCGGTCCACTCGCCGGACACCAGCTTGGTCAGGTAGGTGTGCTGCTGCTCGGGGGTGCCGTGCGCAGAGATGGTGTTCATCGCGCCATGGGACAGGCCTGGGTACATGCCCCACGACCAGTTCGAACCACCGACCATTTCACTCAGGGCCAGGCCCAGCGACTCTGGCAAGCCCTGGCCGCCGTGCTCGACGTCATGGGCCAGGCTCGGCCAGCCGCCTTCGACGAACTGTTCGTAGGCTGCCTTGAAGCCAGTCGGGGTTTTAACGCCCGATTCGCTCCAGGTGCAGCCTTCCTGGTCACCCACACGGTTCAGCGGCGACAGCACCTGCTCACAGAACTTCGCGCCTTCTTCGAGGATCGCGTCGACCATGTCGGGCGTGGCGTCCTGGCAGCCCGGCAGGCTCTGATAGTGCGCCTCATAGCCAAGCAGCTCGTCGCGAACGAAGCGGATATCACGCAAGGGGGCTTTGTAATCAGGCATTGCGATGAACCTCTGAGTCAGTTCTGTGGGGTGACCAGCTCTTGGCGGCCGTCTTATCAAACAGTTGTTTGAAACTTACGTTTAGCACCGCATTCTGTCAAGGATGGACTATGGTGCCATTTACGCCACGAAAAATGGCAAATACGCCAAACCTAGAAAAAACAATGTCCCTGTGGGAGCGGGCGTGCCCGCGAAAGCGTCCGATCAGGCAATTGGAGGTGCCTGACCTGACGCTTTCGCGGGCACGCCCGCTCCCACAGGGGCTGTGTGTAATTCGAGGGAGCGCCCTCTCAGGCGTAAGTGTCGATAATCCGGCCGAGCATTTCGTCGGATGCCTTGGCCACCTTTGCGCCAAGCTCGACTTCGGTTTTGCCCAAGGCCATCTGCACGGTGCTGGTGGCCAGGTCCATCTGCTGGCTGCGGTCGACCGCGCGCAAGCGCTCAGCCTGAAAGTCGCTGGACTGGCTGGTGGCGGTACGTTCGGCGGTGGCGTTGGCGATCTGGCCGGCGGCCTGATCGACGCGGTTCTGGCCGGTCTGGATTGCGCTCAGGCCCGCGTAATAGGCGGAGCTACCGGTGATTTCCATGTCAGGACTCCATTGACGCTGGATGACGAACAGGCTCAATTAAAGCAGGCCTGCCGTGAAAAGGCCCGTTTAAATCCCTAATGGCCTGGTGCCAGCTGATAGGCCTTGGGTATCCCTGCCCGCGAAACGGCCAAGCCTGGAAACCACTAATCCAGAAGATCCAGTTGCAGGTGCTCAGCCACCATATCGGCACTGGCCTGCTTCAGTTTGGGCACCCGCCCAAGGCAAGGCGCCGGCAACCGCTCGGCCAGGCTGGCCAGGTTCTCTTCAAGTCGCGAGGTCCGCGGCTCGATGATGTTGGCCACCCACCCGGCCAGTTGCAGCCCGTCTCGCTCGATCGCCTCGGCGCTGAGCAAGGCATGGCTGATACAACCCAAGCGAACGCCCACAACCAGAATCACCGGCAATTGCAGGGCAACGGCAAGGTCCGAAAGGTTCTCCAACCCCGACAACGGCACACGCCAGCCACCCGCACCTTCAACCAACGTGAAGTCGGCATTTTGTTGCAGCACATTGCGCATCGCTGCCAACAGCGCCGGCACGGCCAGCGTCACCCCCGCCTCGCGCGCCGCCACATGCGGGGCAATCGCCGGCTCGAAGGCAAACGGATTTACCTGCTCGTAGGGCAACTTGATCGTACTTTCATCGATCAGCGCCTGGGCATCACTATTGCGCAACCCTTTGGGGGTCATCGTGCAGCCCGAGGCCACCGGCTTGGCGCCCAGCGTGCTCATGCCCTGCGACCGCGCCGCATGCAACAGCCCGGCGGCGATGGTGGTCTTGCCGACATCGGTATCGGTACCGGCGATGAAATAGGCCTGGCTCATCGTGCTCCCCTTACGCCTGTGGCTTGCGCAACACACCATAGACCACTTGATAGGTGGCTGGCAGCCCCGCAGGCTGGCGAAATGCCTCATAGGCGTGCAGCAGGCCCTGCATGCGCGCCCTACCGGTAAGCCCGGAAGGTCGCCCGGGGTTCAGGTTGTGTGCCCCCAACGCCTTGAGTTCATGGGTCAGGCTACGTACATCCGGGTAGTGGAGCACGTGTGGGCAACGCTGCAATTCAAGCTGTTCCAGCCCGCTGCCAGCACACAGGCGTTGATAATCCTCAAAACGCCGGAAGCGGTTCACATGCACCAGGCCATCCACTGCCTGCCAACTGGCCCGCAGTTCGTCGAGGGTGCCCACGCACAGGCTACTGAAGGCCAGCACACCGCCTGGGCGCAGCACACGCGACGCCTCTGCCAGCACGCTGGCGAACTGGTCGCACCACTGCACGGCCAGGCTGGAAAACACCAGGTCGACACTGCCGTCACGCAGCGGCAAACGCTCGGCATCACCTGCCACGTGATACTGCGCCCCACCCTGTTCATGACGGGCATGGCGCAGCATGCCTTCGGCGATATCCACCGCCACGCCACTGGCCTGGGTAAAACGCTGCGCCAGGATGCGGCTGAAATGGCCAGTGCCGCTGCCCAGGTCCAGCCAGCGCGACGGCTGCAGGCCAGTCGGCAACTGCTCCAGCAGGCTTAAACCTACAGCGCGCTGCAAGGCCGCCACGCTGTCGTAGCTGGCGGCAGCGCGGGAGAACGAAGCTGCCACCTGGCGTTTATCGGGCAGCGCGCCGGGTAAAGTCGGACGGGAAAGGTCAGTCATCGCCACTCTCATGCAGGAAACTCTTGATGCCCGCCGCCAGCTCCTGCGGGTACTCCAGCAGGAAAGCGTGGGAACTGTCTTCGACCAGGCCCACTTCCACATCGGGCAACAACTCGCTCAACGCTTTTGCCGCCTCTGCCGGCACCAGTGCATCGCTACCGGCAAACAGGTGCAACTGCGGGCCAGCATAGGCCTGCAGGGCTTCACGGGTATCAAGCCTGGCCAGCACTTCAAGGCCTGTGGCCAGGTACAACGGGTCGGTATCCGGCACGCCGACACCCAGTTGCCGCAGCAACGTGCGCGGTTGCTGGGCGCCATCGCTGCACAGCGTGCGGAAGCGCTTGAGCGTGACCTGGGTATGGCTGCGGCAGCCATCGAGGAAGGTGCCGAAGGTGTCTTCGGCCATGCCATGGGGCCAGTCCGGGCGGGCCACGAAGCTGGGGTTGCTGGCCAGTGTCAGCAGGCCGCAGCAGTGGTCACCGCGCTTGTGTGCCAATGCGCTGGCCAGCATGCCGCCCAGCGACCACCCGCCCAGCCACACGTCGTTCGGCAGCTTGCGATCCAGGTGGTCGACCCAGGCCTGAACATCGCTGTCGGCCAGTTCCGGCAAGGGCATCAGCTCCACCTGCAGGCGGGCGTCCTGGGCGCGCAGGCTCGCTGCCAGCGGTTCCAGGGAAGCAGTGCCCAGGCCCCAGCCGGGCAGCAGTACAAGGCGATTACGCATCGGCGTTCTCCAGCTGTGGATAACACTCGGCCAATGCATTCAACAATAGCTGCACCTGCGCTTCGCTGTGCGCAGCGCTCAGGGTCACCCGCAGGCGCGCACTACCAGCCGGCACGGTGGGTGGGCGGATGGCCGTCACCAGCAAGCCGCGCTCGCGCAGCATGCGCGACAGGCGCAGGGCCTGTGCACTGTCGCCGATCACGATAGGCTGGATCGGCGTTGGGCTGTCCATCAGTTGCAGCCCGATCTGCTGCGCGCCCTCGCGGAACTGGCGAATCAACGCAGTCAGATGCTCACGCCGCCAAGTCTCGCGGCGCAGCAACTCCAGGCTCTTGAGCGTGGCGCAGGCAAGTGCCGGTGGCTGGCTGGTGGTGTAGATGTAGGGGCGGGCGAATTGCACCAGCGCTTCGATCAGCTCTTCGCTGCCGGCAACAAAGGCACCGGCAGTACCGCAGGCCTTACCCAGCGTGCCGATCAGCACCGGCACGTCTTCCACGCCCAGGCCGAAGTGCTCGACGATACCGCCGCCCTGCGTACCCAAGGTCCCCAGACCATGGGCATCGTCAACCATCAGCCAGGCACCACGCGCCCGGGCGACATCGGCCAGTGCCGGCAGGTCGGCCAGGTCGCCGTCCATGCTGAACACGCCATCGGTCACCACCAGGGTATTGCCGACGGCCTTGTCCAGGCGGCTGGCCAGGCTGGCCGGGTCGTTGTGCAGGTAGCGGTTGAAGCGGGCACCACTGAGCAACCCGCCATCCAGCAGGGACGCGTGGTTCAAGCGATCCTGCAGCACGGTGTCGCCCTGCCCCACCAATGCGGTGATAGCACCCAGGTTGGCCATGTAGCCGGTGGAGAACAGCAGCGCACGCGGGCGCCCGGTCAGTTCGGCCAGCGCCTCTTCAACCTGATGGTGCGGCGTGCTGTGGCCGACCACCAGGTGCGAAGCGCCACCGCCCACACCCCAGCGCTCGGCGCCGGTCTGCCAGGCGGCGATCACTTCAGGGTGGTTGGCCAGGCCCAGGTAGTCATTGCTGCAGAAGGCCAGCAAGCGCTGGCCGTCGACCACCACTTCAGGCCCCTGCGGGCTTTCCAGCAGTGGCCGCTGCCGATACAGGTCTGCGCCGCGCCGTTCGGCCAGGCGCGCCGCCAGGTCGAAGGCCATGTCAGGCCGATGCAGCGTTGTAGAACATCTCGCTGCTGCGCTGTTCGACCAACGCCTGCTCGATGGCCGCCTGGTGCACTTCGTCGGCGTGCTCTTCACGCGCTTCAGGCTTGATGCCCAGGCGCGCGAACAGTTGCATGTCCTTGTCGGCTTGCGGGTTGGCGGTGGTCAGCAGTTTTTCGCCGTAGAAGATCGAGTTGGCGCCAGCCATGAAGGCCAGGGCCTGCATCTGCTCGTTCATTTGCTCGCGGCCGGCGGACAGCCGCACGTGCGACTTGGGCATCAGCAAGCGGGCCACGGCCAGCATGCGGATGAAGTCGAACGGGTCCACATCCTCTTCCTCGGCCAACGGCGTGCCGGCCACCTTGACCAGCATGTTGATCGGCACCGACTCCGGGTGCTCGGGCAGGTTGGCCAGCTGGATCAGCAGCCCGGCGCGGTCGTCCAGCGACTCACCCATGCCCAGGATGCCGCCAGAGCAGATCTTCATCCCGGCATCACGCACGTAGGCCAGGGTTTGCAGGCGTTCGCTGTAGGTGCGGGTGGTGATGATGCTGCCGTAGAACTCCGGCGAGGTGTCGAGGTTGTGGTTGTAGTAGTCCAGGCCCGCCTGGGCCAAAGCCACGGTTTGCTCCTGGTCAAGCTTGCCCAGGGTCATGCAGGTTTCCAGGCCCATGGCCTTCACGCCTTTGACCATTTCCAGCACATAGGGCATGTCTTTGGCCGACGGGTGCTTCCACGCTGCGCCCATGCAGAAGCGGGTGGAGCCGATGGCTTTGGCGCGCGCGGCTTCTTCAAGCACCTTCTGCACTTCCATCAGCTTCTGTTTTTCCAGCCCGGTGTTGTAGTGACCGGACTGTGGACAATATTTGCAATCTTCCGGGCAGGCGCCGGTCTTGATCGACAGCAGGGTCGAAACCTGCACGCGGTTCGGGTCGAAATGCGCGCGGTGCACGGTCTGCGCCTGGAACAGCAGGTCATTGAACGGTTGCTGGAACAGCGCCTTGACCTCGGCCAGGGACCAGTCGTGACGTGTTGTTGCAGTTGTGCTGGCGCTCATCGGCGTTTCCTTGTTTAGGCTGTAGCTGGCGCCGGGACAGGAAAGCCCGCCAGCGCATCACGGATAGCTCGCATAGTCATGGAAGGCCTATGAACTGTCAACCATACTGGAAAACACTGGTTTACAAGTGCTCACTTATTAATCAATCGTGTTTATTGTGTGATGAGCCTGCCGAGCAGGCCTACCCCCTGTGTATGGCCTGCGAGCAGGAATTGCCTTGGCTAGGTGATCATTGCCTGCGCTGCGCTCTGCCGATGCCCATGGCGGGCCTGAGCTGCGCCCAGTGCTGTCGCCGCCTGCCGGCCTTCGACCAGGTGTTTGCGCTTTGGCAATTCGGCTTTCCGGTCGATACGCTGGTCAGCCGCTTCAAGCACAACCGGCAGTGGCCCTTGGGGCGGTTGATGGCTGAATTGCTGGGGCATGGACTGCTGCATCGCTTTGCCGAAGGGTTAGCCCGCCCTGACCTGCTGTTGCCGGTACCTTTGGCCAGGCGTCGACTGCGCGAACGAGGGTTCAACCAGGCGGGGATGCTTGGACGTTGGTTGTCTTCGCAGCTTGGGCTGGTTTGCGACGAGCGGTTATTGGTGCGCACGCGCGAGACGCCTGCACAACAACAGCTGGACGCCAAGGCACGGCGGCGCAATTTACGTCACGCGTTTGCGGTCACGGGCGATTTGACAGGCAAGCATGTCGCCATTGTCGATGATGTGGTAACCACCAGTGCCACTGTGCAGGCCATTGCCGAAGTGCTGCGCAAAGCCGGCGCGCAGCGTGTGGATGTGTATTGCCTGGCACGCACGCCCAAGCCGGGGTATGCATGACACTGCACAGTCCTACACAATCCACCTTCAGGCCCTTCACCTACAACGACTCAATGCTCATGCCGCTGCCTACTTTGCTTACCCAGCACATCGCCCGCCGCCCCCAGCGCATTGCGCTGCTGCAGCACATTGCCGAGCAAGGCTCGATCACCCGCGCCGCCAAGGCTGCGGGCATCAGCTACAAGGCCGCCTGGGATGCCATTGACGAGCTCAACAACCTGGCCAGCCAGCCCTTGGTGGAGCGCAGCACCGGTGGCCGTGGCGGTGGCGGTGCGCGTTTGTCGCCGGAAGGCGAGCGGGTACTGCGCCTGTATCAGCGGCTGCAGGCCTTGCAGGCGCAAATCCTTGAAGCCGCCGAAGAGTCCAGCGACCTCGACCTGCTCGGCCGCCTGATGCTGCGCACCAGTGCGCGTAACCAGCTGCAGGGCCAGGTCAGCGGCCTGCGCCGCGAAGGCCGGTATGATCGTGTCAGCCTGGCATTGGGCGGCGGGCTGGAAATTGATGCGCTGATCACGCACGACAGTACCGCGCGGCTGGAGCTGACGTTGGGGACGATGGTGGTGGCGTTGCTCAAGGCTGGCTGGGTGCGGTTGTTGGCGGAGGGAGAAGAGGCTGAAGCGGGCAGCAATTGCTTGAGCGCTACGGTGGAAGACGTGCTGACCGAGGATGACGGACCTGGTGAGGTCCGGCTGGCGCTGGGCAATGGGCAGACACTGTGTGCAATTGCCGAGGGGGATTGGTTGGCTGGTCAGCAGGTAGCAGCTGGCAGTTCTGTTCGGGTGCAGTTTCATCCGTCCTATGTGCTGATCGGCGTTCCTGCCTAGCCTGGCCGCGCTTCGCGCGGTTCGCGGGCGCGCCCGCTCCCACAGGAATTTCGCACACCTTGAAGGCTTCGCTGTACTTGTGGGAGCGGGCGCGCCCGCGAAGAGGCCGGTACAAGCGGAACGCGGTAACATGGCCCCATGCCGCTTATCCCCGGAGCCCCCATGTCCCACCCCTTCGACACCCTCACTCCCGACCTGGTCCTGGACGCCGTGGAAAGCATCGGCTTTCTCAGCGATGCACGGGTGCTGGCACTGAACAGCTACGAAAACCGCGTCTATCAGGTGGGCATCGAGGACGCGCAGCCGCTGATCGCCAAGTTCTACCGCCCAGGCCGCTGGAGCGATGCGGCCATCCTCGAAGAACACAGCTTCACCGCCGAACTGGCTGACTGCGAAGTGCCGGTGGTTGCGCCCCTGCAGCACGATGGCCGCACCTTGTTCGAACACCAGGGTTTCCGTTTCACCCTGTTCCCCCGCCGCGGTGGTCACGCCCCGGAGCCGGGCAACCTTGACCAGCTGTATCGCCTGGGCCAACTGCTCGGTCGCCTGCACGCCGTAGGCGCCAGCAAACCGTTCGAACACCGTGAGGCCCTGGCTGTGGACAATTTTGGCCACGCCTCGCTCAACACCTTGCTGGAAGGCGATTTTGTCCCGCGTGAGTTGCTGCCAGCGTTCGAGTCCGTGGCCCGCGACGTGCTCAAGCGGGTCGAGGAGATCTACGCCCGCACGCCCCACCAGCTCATCCGCCTGCACGGCGACCTGCACCCCGGCAACCTGATGCACCGCGACGAGGTGTACCACGTGGTCGACCTCGACGACTGCCGTATGGGCCCGGCCGTGCAAGACCTGTGGATGATGCTGGCCGGCAGCCGCGAGGAGCGCCTGGGGCAGTTGGCCGAGCTGATCGACGGCTACAACGAGTTCCACGACTTCGACCCGCGCGAGCTGGCCCTGATCGAACCCCTGCGCGCCCTGCGCCAGCTGCACTACAGTGCCTGGCTGGCGCGGCGTTGGGACGACCCGGCGTTCCCGCCAAGCTTCCCGTGGTTCGGCCAGCCCCGCTACTGGGGCGACCAGATTCTCGCCCTGCGCGAACAAATGGCGGCACTGGATGAAGCACCGCTGAAATTGTTCTAGAAGCACGCCCGCCTCTGTCTACAATAGGCGTCGCTTTATTTAGCTACCTAAGCAAGGATTCTGCATGCACGCCGCAAACCCGCGTCGCGGGTACATACTGGGCCTCAGTGCCTACATCATCTGGGGCCTGTTCCCCCTGTACTTCAAGGCGATCCAGAGCGTCCCGGCGGTGGAGATCATTGTCCACCGGGTACTCTGGTCGGCATTGTTCGGTTCGCTGCTGCTACTGGTGTGGAAACACCCTGGCTGGTGGCGTGAACTGCGCGACAACCCACGCCGGCTGGGCATCCTGGCCCTGAGCGGGGCACTGATCGCCGGTAACTGGCTGACGTACGTGTGGTCGGTGAACAACGGCCGCATGCTCGAAGCCAGCCTGGGCTACTACATCAACCCGCTGATCAATGTGCTGTTGGGCATGCTGATTCTTGGCGAACGCCTGCGCCGCCTGCAGTGGCTGGCGGTGGGCATGGCCGCCGTGGGCGTGGCCCAGCAGGTGTGGCAAGTGGGCAGCCTGCCCTGGGTGTCGCTGGTGCTGGCGCTGAGCTTCGGCTTCTATGGGCTGATTCGCAAACAGGCGCCAGTGGCGGCATTGCCGGGCCTGGTAGTGGAAACCTGGATGCTGGTGCCGCTGGCCCTTGGCTGGCTGCTGCTGCACCCGGCGGCGATGAGTGCTCAAGGGGCGTTCTATACCAGCAGCGAGGCGCTGTGGCTGATGGCTGCCGGGCCGGTGACGCTGATACCGTTGGTGTGCTTCAACGCGGCGGCGCGGCACCTGCCGTACACCACGCTGGGCTTCCTGCAATACCTGGCACCCACACTGGTGTTGCTGCAGGCAGTGCTGCTGTTTGATGAGCACCTGTCGTCGAGCAACCTGGTGGCGTTCATGTTCATCTGGGCAGGTTTGGCCATTTACAGCGTCGATGCCTGGTTGAGTTTGCGCAAGCGCAGCTGATCAAAAAACGATCAAATCTCTGCAGGCCTTGTGATGCGCGGCCTGCAGAGACATCTCCAAAGGTTATCCACACCCTCGTCCCCGTGCTTTGTGCACAAGGTGCTGATTTTTGGGTGTTTTTTGAGCAAAGCTGTGCAAGGCACGCGCGGCCTGGGCTGGAGAGGGGAACCCCCAGGTTATCCACAGGGCCTTCCCCGTGATATCGGGATAACCGCAGGGGGCCGCTTCGCGCCCCATCGCGACACAAGGCCGCTCCTGCAAAGGTTATGCATTCCCCTGTAGGAGCGGCCTTGTGTCGCGATGGGCTGCAAAGCAGCCCCGGCAATCTCGAATCAATCCTCGGCCCGCAAGTGCAACTCCACCATCAAGTCGTCCGCCAGGCTCTCCAGTTTCTGCTGCAGCACATCCAGCGGCAAGGTCAACGGCAGCGCCAGCAGCGCATCGGCATGAAACAGCGGCTCGCTGCTCATCGGTGCAGGCCGCACCTCTGTGGAAAACCGCTCGACGTTCACCTGCAACTCAGCCAGCAAACGAGTAATGTCACGCACGATCCCTGGTCGGTCGTTACCCACCAGTTCCATGGCAATCGGTTTCCATGTGCAAGAGGGCTCAATCCCGCTCTCGGCAATCAGCACCCGGATCCCATACCGGGCCAGCCCCTCCAGCGATGCCACCAGTTCGGCATAATTCTCAGCCGGCACCGCCACCCGCAGGATGCCGGCAAACTGCCCGGCCATACGCGACATGCGGCTTTCCAGCCAGTTGCCACTGTGGTCGGCGATGCATTGGGCAATGCGTTCGACCTGCCCGGCCTTGTCAGGGGCAATAACCGTCAGTACAAGATGATCCACAAGCCCTTCCTCGTGTCGGACCGCGCCGGGCGGCAGAAAATCGGGAGATCGACTCAGTATAGGCAAGGCGCGGCAACCTGCCGCAGGGCAATCCGCACAGCCAATCGTGTACTGTTTCAAGATTTATCTGGAACAATCCACCTGTTTTTTGCGAACATACCCACTCCCAGCGTGACCATACGCGACCAATGGGTCGCATAACGGCGCTTTTAGTCTGATTTTGCCCCGCCTACTGCTTCATGTAGTATCCCGTGGCGCGGACTACAAAACGTCGTTTGGATGTCTGCCAAGGCGCCTGTGAAAATACGCACACTGCCCGCCAGCCAGTCTGGCAGGCCGCACCCAGCCGCGTCCGGCGCAACCCGGGGGCATGCACTGGTGCCGTGTTTAGAGAAGCGCTACAGGCTTAATACAGAAGAGCGAAATAGCTGAGCAGAGTGAGGCAAGCAATGACTGGATACGTTCAAGTCGGTGGCCTTCAGGTCGCCAAGGTCCTGTACGACTTCGTGAACAACGAAGCCATCCCCGGGACCGGCATCGTCGCCGAGCAGTTCTGGGCGGGTGCAGAGAAGATCATCAATGACCTCGCTCCAAAGAACAAAGCCCTGCTCGCCAAGCGCGACGAGCTGCAAGCCAAGATCGACGCCTGGCACCAGGCACGCAAAGGCCAGGCCCACGACGCCGCAGCCTACAAAGCATTCCTCCAGGAAATCGGCTACCTGCTGCCACAAGCCGACGATTTCCAGGCCACCACCCAGAACGTGGACGAAGAAATCGCCCACATGGCCGGCCCACAGCTGGTCGTTCCGGTGATGAACGCCCGCTTCGCCCTCAACGCCGCCAACGCCCGTTGGGGTTCGCTGTACGATGCGCTGTACGGCACCGACGCCATCAGCGATGAAGGCGGCGCCGAAAAAGGCCAGGGTTACAACAAGGTCCGTGGCGACAAGGTCATTGCCTTCGCCCGCGCCTTCCTCGACGAAGCCGCGCCACTGGCCGCCGGCTCGCACGTCGACTCCACCGGCTACCGCATCGAAGGCGGCAAACTGGTTGTGGCCCTCAAAGGCGGCAGCAACAGCGGCCTGCGTGATGACGCGCAACTGATCGGCTTCCACGGCGACGCCGCCGCGCCGACTGCCGTGCTGCTCAAGCACAACGGCCTGCACTTCGAAATCCAGGTCGATGCCAGCACCCCGGTTGGCAGCACCGACGCTGCCGGCGTGAAAGACATCCTGATGGAATCGGCACTGACCACCATCATGGACTGCGAAGACTCGGTTGCCGCCGTCGATGCCGACGACAAGGTGATCGTCTACCGCAACTGGCTGGGCCTGATGAAAGGCGACCTGGCCGAAAGCGTGAGCAAGGGTGGCAAAACCTTCACCCGCACCATGAACCCGGACCGCGAGTACGCCGCGCCAAACGGCGGCAGCGTGACCCTGCATGGCCGTTCGCTGCTGTTCGTGCGTAACGTTGGCCACCTGATGACCAACCCGGCGATTCTCGATGCCCAGGGCAACGAAATTCCTGAAGGTATCCAGGACGGCCTGTTCACCAACCTGATCGCCCTGCACAACCTCAACGGCAACACCACCCGCAAGAACACCCGCAGCGGCAGCGTGTACATCGTGAAGCCGAAGATGCACGGGCCGGAAGAAGTGGCCTTCGCCGCCGAAATCTTCAGCCAGGTCGAAGACCTGCTGGGCATGCCGCGCAACACCGTCAAGGTCGGCATCATGGACGAAGAGCGCCGCACCACGGTCAACCTCAAGTCCTGCATCAAGGCAGCCGCAGAACGCGTGGCGTTCATCAACACCGGTTTCCTCGACCGCACGGGCGATGAAATCCACACCTCGATGGAAGCCGGCGCCGTGGTGCGCAAGGGCGCCATGAAGAACGAGAAGTGGATCGGCGCCTACGAGAACAACAACGTCGACGTTGGCTTGGCCACCGGCCTGCAAGGCCGTGCGCAGATCGGCAAAGGCATGTGGGCCATGCCTGACCTGATGGCCGCCATGCTGGAGCAGAAAATCGCCCACCCGCTGGCCGGTGCCAACACCGCCTGGGTGCCGTCGCCGACTGCCGCCACCCTGCACGCCCTGCACTACCACAAGGTGGACGTACAGGCGCGCCAGCGTGAACTGGCTTCGCGTACCCCGGCTTCGGTAGACGACATCCTGGCCATCCCGCTGGCTGCCGATACCAACTGGTCTGCCGAAGAAATTCGCAACGAGCTGGACAACAACGCCCAGGGCATCCTCGGCTACGTGGTGCGCTGGATCGACCAGGGCGTGGGTTGCTCGAAGGTGCCGGACATCAACAACGTCGGCCTGATGGAAGACCGCGCCACCCTGCGTATTTCGGCCCAGTTGCTGGCCAACTGGCTGCGCCATGGCGTAGTCAGCCAGGAGCAAGTGCTGGAAAGCCTCAAACGCATGGCCGTGGTGGTTGACCAGCAGAACGCCGGCGACGCCCTGTACCGCCCGATGGCGCCGAACTTCGACGACAACGTCGCGTTCCAGGCGGCTGTAGAGTTGGTGGTGGAAGGTGGTAAGCAGCCGAACGGTTATACCGAGCCGGTACTGCACCGCCGTCGCCGCGAGTTCAAGGCGCGTAACGGGCTGTAAATCGAAAGGGGCCGCTTGGCGGCCCCTTTCTGCATCACTCTATTTTCAGTTCTCTCTTCACCAGTTCCAGCAGCTTGCCCAGGTCCACAGGCTTGAGCAGGAAATCCACCACCCCCAGGTGCATCACGTCCACTGCCTCCTTCACATCGGTGTCGCCCGACACCACGATGATCGACAACGCCGCCCGCTCCGACTCACGAATCGTCCGGATCAAGTCCAGGCCATCCTCGGGCTGCATGCGCAAATCCGTAATCATCAAACCAATCCGCTGCTGGTAATGCAGGTACAGCCTGGCCTCCTGCGCCCCGTCCGCCCCTACCGCATCGATGCCCCGGCTTTTCAGGTACAGGATCAGCGCCTCGCGGTTAACCGCGTTATCGTCCACCACCAGCACTAACGGCCTGGGCGCCACAGGCGCACTCACCACGGCCAATGCCTCGCGCTCGGCGTCGCTCAGGATGTCGGTTTGCTCAGGCATGGTCATCTCGTCAAAAAAATTCCGCTTCAGCAGTAGGACCACTTTACTTGCGTAACCCGGTTCGCCTTTCGTCGGGTCTTTGACAGGAGTGCTCATAGACTTACGTCCAATGGGCACCACCCCGCCGCAAGCCGACCATGGAGGCAGAGAACAACAGGGCCGGCACCTATATATAGATATATATAGTTCGGCATAGCGATACGGTCAGTTTCATGAGCAAAAAGGACGCCTACAGCCAGGCGGGCAGGACGGCAGTGCTGCAGAACATCCAGGGCACCCTGCAGTTCCTGCAGCGCTTCCCGCCGTTCAACCAGATGGAGCACAGCCACCTGGCCTTCCTGGTGGAACAGTGCCAGCTGCGCTTCTATGCCAGCGGCGAAAGCATCGTCAAACCTGCCGACGGGCCGGTGGAGCACTTCTACATCGTCAAGCAGGGGCGAGTGGTTGGCGAGCGCCAGCACCTGGTCAAACCGGGCGTGGAGACCACCTTCGAAATCACCAGCGGCGAATGCTTCCCGCTGGCCGCACTGCTGGGCGAACGGGCGACCCGTACCGAGCACCTGGCCGGTGAAGACACCTTCTGCCTGCAGTTGAACAAAGCCGCGTTCATCCGCGTGTTCTCGATGTCTGAAGTGTTTCGGGATTTTGCCTTGCGTGGGGTCAGCAGCCTGCTCGACCAGGTCAACCAACAGGTACGCCAGCGCGCAGTGGAAACCCTCGGTACCCAGTACTCGCTGAACACCCCGCTGGGTGAGCTGGCCATGCGTCACCCGGTGGTGTGCAGCGCCGATACACCGTTGCGCGATGCCGTGCGGCTGATGCACGAACAGCAGGTCGGCAGCATCGTGGTGATCGACCTGCAGCGCTACCCTGTCGGCATCTTCACCCTGCGCGATCTGCGCCAGGTGGTGGCGTCGATGGATGCGGACCTGGGCGCCCCCATCGAGCGGCACATGACCGCCAAGCCCTTCTACCTCAGCCCCCAGGCCAGCGCCTTCGACGCGGCCATGGCCATGACCGAACGGCATATCGCCCACGTATGCCTGGTGGAAAACCGACGCCTGTGCGGGGTGGTTTCCGAGCGCGACCTGTTCTCGCTGCAACGGGTCGACCTGGTGCATCTGGCGCGTACCATCCGCCATGCGCCTCGGCTGGACACTCTGGTTTCGCTGCGCGGTGAAATCAGCCAGCTGGTCGAGCGCATGCTCGCCCACGGCGCATCGTCCACGCAGATCACCCAGATCATCACCTTGCTCAACGACCACACCGTGTGCCGGGTGATCGAGCTGGCTCTGGCCGAGCGCGGCGACCCGGGCGTGCCATTCAGCTGGCTGTGCTTCGGCAGCGAAGGGCGGCGCGAGCAAACCCTGCACACCGACCAGGACAACGGCATCCTGTTCGAGGCCGCCGACAGCGCCGAGGCCGACAGCATCCGTGCGCGCCTGCTGCCGCTGGCGCAGTACATCAACCAGTGCCTGGCACAGTGCGGCTTTACCCTGTGCAAGGGCAACATCATGGCCGGCAACCCTGAATTGTGCCTGTCACGCAGCGAGTGGACACGCCGCTTTGCCGGTTTTGTCCGCGAAGCCAGCCCGGAGAACCTGCTGGGCTCCAGCATCTATTTCGACCTGCGCGTGGTGTGGGGCGACGAGCAAGGCTGCGAGCAGTTGCGCCAGAGCCTTCTGGCGCAAGTAGCCGACAACCGCCTCTTCCAGCGCATGCTGGCCGACAATGCCCTGCGCCAGCGCCCACCGGTGGGCCGCCTGCGCGAATTCGTGCTGACCCGCCAGGGCAACGACAAGGCCGCCACCCTCGACCTCAAGGTCCAGGGCCTGACGCCCTTCGTCGATGGCGCACGCTTGCTGGCCCTGGCCAATGGCATCGGCGCCTGCAATACCCTGGAGCGCCTGCGCCAACTGGTGGCCAAGGGCGTGATCGAGCCACTGGACGGCGCTGCCTATGAAGAGGCTTATCACTTCATCCAGCAGACCCGCATGCAGCAGCATCAGCGTCAGACCCGCGACAACCTGCCGTACTCCAACCGGCTCGACCCAGACAGCCTCAACCACCTGGACCGGCGCATCCTGCGCGAGTCCCTGCGCCAGGCCCAACGCCTGCAAAGCAGCCTGGCCTTGCGGTATCAGCTATGAGCCTGTTTGCCTGGCTGCGCCCCAGCGCGCCCGAGCTGGACCACGCCATGCGTCAGCGCCTGGCCCGACAGCCCAAGCCCGCGCCGCTGGGTGTGTGCAGTTTGCGTGAGCAGCGCTGGGTAGTGCTGGACCTGGAAACCAGCGGGCTTAACCCCAACCGTGATCAGGTGTTGTCGATCGGGGCGGTGGCCATCGAGGACGGTGCCATCGATTTTGCCCAACAGTTCGAACGTACCCTGCACCGGCCTTTGCAGAAAACCAACGCCAGCGTGTTGATCCACGGACTGGGGCCTAGTGCCCTGGCCGCCGGTTGCGACCCGGCCGAGGCCTTGCTGGATTTGCTCGATTTCATTGGCAGCAGCCCGGTGCTGGCGTTTCATGCGCCATTCGACCAACGCATGCTGGCGCGGGCGCTGAAGGAAAGCCTGGGTTACCGCTTGCAGTCACCGTTCCTCGATGTGGCCGAACTGGCGCCGATGCTTAACCCCGACACCGTGCTGCGCGAGGCCGGGCTGGATGACTGGGTCGCGCGGTTTGGCTTGCAGGTGGAAGAACGCCACCATGCCAGTGCCGATGCTCAGGTAACGGCTGAGCTGGCGCTGATTTTGTTCAGCCAGGCCCGGCGCCAGCAGCTGGACAGCCCGTTGCAGCTGGAGCAGCGGTTGCGTGGGTGGCGCAGGCGCAAATTACAGAGTCACGGTCTGTAGATGTGTATTGGCCTGACCGGCCCAATCGCCGGCAAGCCAGCTCCCACAGGTACTGCACAAGGGCTGAAAACACTCGACAACTGCTCCAGAGGGTCTGCACAAGGCCTGAGATTAAGCGGTCCCTGTGGGGGCGATTGGGCCATCAGCCTTTTCGATGATGGCAATCCGATAAGCGTCCATTGCACCCACCCCCTCCCCTCTGCAACAATCGCGAATAATTATCGTTAGTTAATGCATACGTTCCGGGGGGACGCTGCTTGTCTTCTGCACAGAGCCCACACGCCGATCTGGTCGGTGCGCTGTACCGCGACCATCGCGGCTGGCTGCTCGCCTGGCTGCAACGCAGCATGGCCTGCCGCCAACGTGCCGAAGACCTGAGCCAGGATACCTTCGTGCGCCTGCTCGGTCGCGAGCAACTGGACACCCCCCGCGAGCCCCGCGCTTTCCTCGCCGCCGTGGCCAAGGGGCTGATGTTCGACCACTTCCGCCGCGCGGCGCTGGAACAGGCCTACCTGGCCGAGCTGGCGCTGATCCCGGAAGCCGAACAGCCTTCGCCCGAAGTGCAGCACCTGATCCTCGAAGACCTCAAGGCCATCGACCGCCTACTGGGCAAGCTGTCGAGCAAGGCCCGCGCGGCGTTCCTGCACAACCGTCTGGACGGCATGGGCCATGCCGAGATCGCCGAGCGCCTGGGCGTTTCGGTATCGCGTGTGCGCCAGTACATTGCCCAAGGCATGCGCCAGTGCTACGTGGCCCTGTACGGGGAGCCGACGTGAGCAACGCGCCGGTTTCGTCCCGGGTACTGGAAGCCGCCATCGCCTGGAAACTGAGCCTCGGCGACGCCAGCGGCACACCGGATGAACGCAACGAATTCATGCGCTGGCATGCCGCCAGCGAAGAACACGCGCGGGCCTGGCGCCAGCTCGGCGCCATGGACCAACGGGTCAGCGCGGCGGCCGGCCCGGCACGCCAGGCCCTGCTGCAATCGCGCGTCAGCCTGCGGCGCCGAATCGGCAAGGTTGGCGGCGGGCTGGCCGGCATGTTCCTGCTCGGCTCACTGCTGGCCTGGGTCGGCGCCCCGTCGCTGGCACCCAGCTACTGGCTGGCCGACCAGCGCACCGCAACTGGCGAGTTACGTACCTTGCGCCTGCAAGACGGTACATTGCTGAGCCTGAACACCCACACCGCCGTGGACATCGACTACGCAGGCGAACAACGGGTGATCGTGCTGCACCAAGGCGAAATTTCGGTCGAAACCGGCCACCAGGACCCGCGTCCGCTGCTGGTACGCACCGACGATGGTCGCCTGCGGCCACTGGGCACGCGCTTCCTGGTGCGCCGCGAAGCCGACGGTACGCGCCTGGAGGTGCTGCAAGCCTCGGTCGCGGCCATGCCGCATAACAGTGGCGACGAGCAGGTGCTGCGTGAAGGCCAGCAAGTGTTGATGAACGCCAACGGCCTCGGCCGGATCGGCACGGTGCCCGCCGGTGCCGATGCCTGGACCCGGGGCATGCTGGTGGTCGACAACGTACGCCTGGGCGACCTGCTGGCCGCGCTGGGCCAGTACCGCAGTGGCCACCTCGGGGTGGACGCCAAGGTCGCCGACCTGCGCGTGACCGGCAGCTTCCCGCTGACCGACACCGACCTGGCGCTGGCATCGCTGGTGCCGGCTTTGCCGGTGAAAATCGAGCGGCATACCCAGTGGTGGGTGAACGTGGTGCCGAAGTAAGGCTGAACGCCAAAAATACTGCTCAATATTTTTCAGATCAGCCCTGTCACTTTTCAAATCTCGCTCGGCAAGGAAGCAGTTAGCACTTATCCGTCCAGGAGCCACTGCATGTCCCGTGCTGTTGATCGTATCTTGCGCCCTAGCCTGATGGCCCTTGCCATCGCCGTAACCGCGCCATTGGCCAGCCCTGTCTTGTGCGCCGCCGAGCAATCCGCTGCGCGCGCCTATGACCTGCCCAGCGCCCCGCTGGCCACCACCCTGAACCAGATCGCCAGCCAGGCCGGTATCGCCCTGGCCATCGACCCGGCGTTGGTCAGCGGCCGCACCTCGGCCCCGGTGACCGGCCAATATGACGGCCTCGGTGCCCTGCAGGCCGCCCTGCGCGGCACTGGCCTGCAACTGCAACAAAGCAGCGTGGGCAGCTACAGCCTGGTGGCTACGCCGGAAGGGACACTGGCGTTACCAGAAACAGCGATCAACGCCACTTCCAGCTATGAAAGTGCCTGGGGTGCCTCCAGCGGTTACGTCGCCACACGCACGGCTGCGGGCACCAAAACCGACACCCCCATCGTCGAGACTCCGCGCTCGATGACGGTCATCACCCGTCAGCAGCTGGATGACCGCCAGGTTCTCAACCTCAATGACGCCCTGCGCTATACCGCTGGCGTGCAAAGCAGCGGTTACGGTTCGGACTCGCGCGCCGACTGGCTGCGTGTACGTGGTTTCGACCCGACCCAGTTCCTCGACGGCCTGCCACTGCCAAAAGGCTCGTTCGCCAACCCCAAGGTTGAGCCGTGGAACCTGGAGCGAATCACCGTACTGCGCGGCCCGGCATCGTCGGTGTATGGCCAGACCCCGCCGGGCGGCATGCTCGACATGGTCAGCCGTCGCCCACAGTCAGAGAGTGCCCACCAGATCGAAGCCCAGGTCGGCAGCAATGAACACAAGCAGATCAACTTCGACAGCACCGGCAAAATCGACGAAGAAGGCAAGTTTCTGTACCGCGTAAGTGGCGTGGTGCGTGACAGCAATTCCCCCATCGACCACATTCCGGACAAGCGCTACAACATCGCTCCCAGCCTGACCTGGAACATCGATGACGACACCAAGCTGACCTTCATCTCCCAGTACACGCGGGACGATACCGGTATCACCGGCCAGTTTCTGCCGCTGCAAGGCACCAAGCTGGACGGCCCGACGGGCAAGATTTCCCACCACAAAAACCTGGGCGAACCAGACTGGGACTTCTACGATCGTACCTACTACGCACTGGGCTACGCATTCGAGCACCGGCTGAACGACACCTGGCAGTTCCGCCAGAACCTGCGTTACACCAAGAGCGACTTGTCGTTCCAGGCGGTCAACGTCGCCACATTCAACACTGTCGATGCCGACGGCAACGTCAACCGCGAATCGGGTATCGTCAACGAAGACATCAGCCAGTTCGCTGTGGACAACAACTTCCAGGCTGATTTCCAGACAGGCGACGTCAGCCACACCTTGCTGCTAGGCCTGGACCACCAGCGCTCGAATACCAACTATCAGTGGCTGTATGGCATGGGTGTGCCGCCGATCAACGTCAACCGCCCTGTGTATGGCGCCGACATGTCGAACGTCACCTACTTCGCCATGCAGGACTTCCAGCAAAAAACCCACCAGACGGGTGCCTACATCCAGGATCAGATGTCGCTCGACAACTGGCGGCTGACCCTGGGAGGGCGTGAAGACTGGATTCACACGGGCACCGTGTTCCACAACAGCAACGACGCCACCAATACCCAGCGCGACAAAGCGTTCAGCGGCAACGTTGGCCTGAGCTATGTGTTCGACAACGGCATCACGCCGTACTTCTCCTACACCGAGTCGTTCCAGCCGGCCAGTGGTGCCAACGTGAACTCCACTGAGTCCTTCAAGCCGACCGAGGGCCGTCAGTACGAAGTGGGTGTGAAGTATCAGCCTGTCGGCACCGACACCCTGCTCACCGCTGCGGTGTACGACCTGAAACAGCAGAACGTCAGCGTTACGGAAGGCAGCATCACCCGCCAGGTGGGCGAACTGCAGGTACGCGGCCTGGAGCTGGAAGCCTCCACCCACGTCACCGAAAACCTCAAGGCAATTGCGTCGTACACCTATACCGATACCGAAATCCTGAAAGGTAACGACAAGGGTAACCGTATGGCGCTGATCCCCCGTAATCAGGCGACCTTGTGGGCTGACTACACCTGGAACAGCGGCTGGCTGGAGGGTTTCGGCATCGGTGGCGGCGTGCGCTACGTGGGTGATACCTATGGCAATACCGCCAACACCGACCTGGCCCATGTGAGTTCGTACACCGTGTATGACGCCTCGGTGCACTATGACCTGGGCCGACTGGACAACAGCATGAAAGGCCTGACCGTAGCAGTGGAAGCCAAGAACCTGTTCAACAAAGACTACCTGTCCAACTGTGACGGTTACTGGTGCTACTACGGCGATGAACGCAACGTGGTCGCCAGCGTCAATTACAAGTTCTGAGTGAACGGGGGCCGCTTTGCGGCCCCCTGTTCCAACAGACAAAAAACGGTACCGTGATGAAAAGCCCAACCATCCGCCGCTGGTCCGTGATCCACACCTGGAGCAGCCTGGTCTGTACCCTGTTCCTGCTGTTGCTGGCGCTCACCGGCCTGCCGCTGATTTTCCACCACGAACTCGAACACCTGCTCGGCGACGCCCCCGAACTGCGTGACATGCCAGTAGGTACCCCGCACCTTGATCTGCAACAGCTTGTACTGAAAGCGGAGCAGCACCGCCCCGGCGAGGTCATGCAGTACTTCGGCTACGACAAAGACGAACCCAATGGCGTGGTCGCCATCACCGCCGCCACTGCGGGCACCGACCCCAACTTGTCGCACACCTTCATGCTCGACGCCCGCACCGGCGAAGCGGTGGCCATGCCGGCTGCCAATGGCGGGTTCATGATGGTGATGCTGCGCCTGCATGTGGACATGTTCGCCGGCCTGCCCGGCAAGCTGCTGCTGGCCTTCATGGGCGTATTGTTCATCCTCGCAATTGTCTCCGGCACCGTGCTCTATGCGCCGTTCATGCGCCGCCTGGACTTTGGCACGGTACGCCACGAAAAATCCCGTCGCCTGCGCTGGCTCGACCTGCATAATCTGATCGGCGTGGTAACCCTGGCCTGGGCACTCACGGTAGGCGTGACCGGCGTAATCAGCGCCCTGTCCGACCTGGTTATCGCCGCCTGGCGCAACGACAGCCTGGCTGCCATGGTCGCGCCTTACCGCGACGCCCCGCCGCTCACCGAGCGCGCGCCCGCCACACGCCTGCTGGAGATTGCCGAACAGGCTGCCCCCGGCATGCGCCCGGACTTCATAGCCTTCCCCGGTACGCGCTTTTCCAGCGAACACCACTATGCCGTGTTCATGAACGGTGCCACACACCTGAGCTCGCACCTGTTCACACCCGTGTTGATCGATGCCCGTACCCTGGCAGTTACAGCAGTCGGCGAGCGCCCCTGGTACATGGACGCCATGGGCCTGTCGCAACCCTTGCATTTCGGCGATTACGGCGGGCGCCCGATGCAAATCCTCTGGGCAGTGCTCGATGTGCTGACCATCATCGTGCTCGGCAGCGGCCTGTACCTGTGGTGGGGCAAGCAACGCAAACCCAAGGAGGCACGCGCATGAGCCACACGTCGCAACCCGCCTTGCGCATTTTTGCCTGGCCGGCGCTGATCGCCTTGCTGGGAGCCCTGGGGCTGTTCGCCGCCTTGCTGGGTGATGGCTGGTGGGATGGGCTGTCCTGGCTCGGGCTCGGCCTACCGGCATGGTTCTCGCTACGCGGCCTGTGGCGCCGCTGAGGTAGCCGGCTAACACCGCCGTCCTGGCGCCCTGGCGCAGCATGGTCCGCCTTCGCAACAGGAGCCGGACCATGACCACCCTGCCGCATTTTCACACGCTGGATAACCAGCTTGATGCACTGCTACCCCCCATTCATGGCGTCGAGCACAGCCTTGAGCTGACGCTTGCCCAACTGTTCCCGGGCCTTTCCATCAGTGCGCGCACGCTGTTTTTCGGTACGCATCACCTATTGCAACTGGTGGGTTTCCATCTGTTCGACGGTGGCACTTTTCGTCTGCCTGCGGGTAGCCGCATCAGTCATGTCGACTACCCGGCGCTTAGCCTACCTGTCGATTTCAGCAGCCGTATCGGCAGTTTCTGCCAAACCATTCGCCAGCAACTGCACGCGCGCCTGGCAGCGTACTGGCTGGAGCGCAACAGCAAAGGGCTGACGCGCACCGTCAGCCTGGCAGCGCTGTTCCGCGACCAACTGGATGCGGAAATTCGTTTGCGCAGTACCGATCAGACCCTGCCTGCAGCGCATACCCAACTGCTCAGGACGTGCCTGGAACTGCCACAACCTTGGCAGCGACGGCACTTGCCAGTCACCGCGCGCCCTCAGGTTTATCGCCTGCTGCTTACCAGTACTGCACCCAACTGGCGCAGCCATGTGCCGGGTTTTCTGGTGATTACCGAGCAGGGGGCTGAAGGACATACGCTTGAGCACCATGAACCGGTTGGCCGAGCACTATTGTGCAGTATCGCTCACGGCATCGAAGCCTTCGACAACCTGAGCGATCTCCACAAGGAGGTATGCGAGCGTCTGGAAGATCCGCAGCAGAGCGAGCACCTGCTCAAACTCATGATTGCCCCTGCTGACCAGCAAAGCGCGCGTTGCGCGGCGCGTTTACGTTATGACTGGTATACCGAGGACGTGGCCGACTACCTGGCCTCGACCGTGCGTGACGCCCAGGCCAGGCACTTGAGCCATGCCTGGCAACTTGCATGGAAGCAAGGCAAGCAGCGTGATATCGAGCAGCTGGACAACGCGCTTGCCCCTGCACTCGACATACGCAGCGCCGTCGGTAGCCGCGGCCCACTGGCCAACCGCTACGGCCTGCTGCTGGAAAAGCACCTGCCCAATTGGCTGCGCAACACATCGCAGCAAGGTGTCGCTCACATCATGCAGGCCATGCAAGAACAGGTTATGGCCATCGAAGCAGCCAGCGCCCCTGGCATTCTGACGTTGGAACAGTTCAGCCAGCAGCATTCACTGCTGCACTGGGTGAACTTGCGCCTGCGCGAGTATCTGCAACGTGACCCGGGTCTGGACTGCGATCCGCGTGATATCACCATCAGCGTCACCCTTGCCCGCCAGGTTGGGCCGACCGTGAACCCTCTCCCACTGGGCAGTACGGTGGGCTACATTCCGGTGGTCAGCCGACAACAGGTGGGCGCTACCGTCGAACTGGTGAAGCACACCTACCGGTTCGACGAACTGGCGTTGCTGAACATCAGCTGGTTCGATGTGGACTACTGGCTGACTGCCCGGGTCTATCTTCACGGTGATCAACCACTGCCAGCGCTCACCCCACTGCGGGTCAAGCAGATCGTACGGCGCCTGAATGCCGGCAGTGGTTACAAGGCTTACCTGCGCACGCAACTGCTCGACTCGCCTGAAGGCCGCTGGCGCGAGGCAGCCTATGCACAGATCTACCGCGCCCGGCTGAATGCCGAAGCGGTGAAAGCGCACTATGTCGGCCATTTTCTCGCAGACACTTTCGCGCAGGGGTATGGCTGGGCCAGCACGGTCATCAACAACCCCGACAGCCATGCACGCCCACATTACAACGAGCAACAGGTGATCGTTCAGCAACTGCTCGTGCACGGCGATACCTTGATGGGCGTTTTGCTGCTCGTCTCGCCAGAGAACTCGAATCGAATTGTCGTTCATTGCCCTGACGTCCCGGACAGGCGCTATTGGCGTGAGTACCGCAACATCAAAGCGTTGATCCGGGCCCTTCGCGGTGACCTGATGCTGCAGGACTACCTGGTCCAGCGCCTGCCGCAGGCCAGCAGCAAAAAGCTCAAGGCACGGTTGCTCAAGGGGCGGGTAAGTGGCGCATCCATAACACGGCAAACCATCACTGGCGACCTGTATCAGGCACTCTACCGGGCCGAGGTCAGAAACCTGATCGCGCACACCGACTCCGTCACCCGCAGCAATCAGGAGCTGCTGGGGGAGTTCTCGGTCAATGTGCTGCGGCTGGTGCTGGATGTTGTCACCTTCGTACTGCCGCAACGGGCTTTGGTCGCCTTGGCATTTGGCCGTATGGCGATTTCCATATGGGATGGTTTCGAAGCGTTCGACCAAGACGACCATGCGGGCGCCTTGCACCATGCCGTGGCTGCTCTCGGCCATGCCACCGCCGGGCTGAACGATATGGCAGGTTCCAGCTTGATGCGCCGTGCTTTGCGGGGGCTGCCCAAACCGCCGCCGATACCCCTACCTAAACACTACGAAACCGCGCCGGACCTTGCCAGGTTGCGCTACCGGATCGACTCGGTACATGGTGAGGCCGTCTATGAACAACTGTCGGCCAGCCCCGGGCTGACCCAGTACTTCGTGCGGGATAACCTGGGCCGCTACTTCAATGTCAGTTTTGACGGCACCCGTTGGCGAGCCACCGATCCCGACCAGCCTTATGCGTACCTGAAACTGCCGATCAAGCGCAGTCAGGATGGCAACTGGGTAGTGGACTCTCCCATACGCTGGCATGACGGTTTGCCAGACATCACGCAACTGCTCGAACAGTGCCGGCTGGCAACACCGCTCAAGGGCACTGTAGCGATTGAAGACGAACACCTGTTCAACCACGACAGCACACAGTACCTGCAACTGCATAACCATCAGTTGCCAGTACGCCGCCACCTGCTGCCTGGCCACTATCACCTGGTGTTGCCCGCGAGCTTGTCTGGCGTAGTGCCTGCCTGGGCGGTGCTGCGCCACCAGGAGGGTGAATGGCGCATCCGGGTTCGCCAGGCCGGCCGCGGCAGCGACTGGCTGGCGTTACCCTCAAGCTATTCGGCCAGCCTGGGCAGTAGCCGGTCCAGCCGCTGATGCAAAGCGCTGCCACTCGGCCAGTTGCGTAACAGCCGCGCCCGGTCCCGGGCATAGGCCGGGGCGAAGCTGAGCTGGGTGGCGTGCTGGCACATGGCGTCAAGGTCGATCAGCGACCACTGGCCGTTGTCCCAGAACAGGTTATGGCCCTTGAAGTCGCCATGGCTGATGCGTTCGCGGATCAGCTGCTGCATCACATGCACCAGGGCATCCACCTGTTCCTCGGGTGCCTCGCCGCTCTCCACGTAGGGCGCGAAGCAGGCCGTCAGGTCCGGGCCATCGACATACTCGGTGACCAGGTAGGCGCGGCTGCGCAGGCCCATCACCCGCTGTTCCAGCACCGCCAGCGGCTTGGGTGTGGCGATGTCGAGAAATTCCAGGCGGTGGCCTTCGATCCACGAATGCCAGGCACGGCTCGGGCGCCAGAAGCGCTTGAACCAGTGCGCGGTGTTCTTGATGTTGTAGCGCTTGAGCACCAGCTGGCGGCCATTGATCTCGATCCGCGCCACGCTTGCAGCGCCTCCGGTCTTGTACAGGTGGCCCTGGTCGATCAACGCATCGGCCTGCGCCAGCACAGGTTGCATGGCATCGACCTCGCTGCGGCGAATCGCCTGCAAGCCCGACAGGGTGCGCTCGACGCTGAACAGGCTGCACTCGCGGCCGGCCTTTTCCAGGTAATCCTTCTGGCGCCAGTTGCGCACCTTGTCCACCTGCTTCTGCAAGGCCTCCATCGGCAGTGCATGTTCGGCATTGGCCAGCAGGTAATGCACCAGCAGTTCTTCGATGAACGGCTCCAGGCGCTTGGGCAGCTGGGCGAAGAACACGCCGAGGTTTTCCAGCACGCGTGGGCGCGACAGTTGCTGGCCAGGCGTTTCGGCCTTGATGCCAGCACCATCGATCAGGTACAGCTTGCCGCCATGGCGCAGCAGGTTGTCCAGGTGCAGGTCTTCCTGCCACAGGCCCTGAGCGTGCATGTGCGCGACAGCCGTTAGCGCTTCGCCCAGCACCAGGTGTTGCTCGTCGGCCAACACCGGCAGGTTTTCCACCGCAGCCCAGGCATCGGCGAGGCTTTCGGCGCCGTCGAGGAATTCGAACAGCAGCCAGCCGCCCTCGCCTTCCTTGAGGCCGTCAGCCAGCAGCTTCGGCGTGGTCAGCCCCTGTTCGGCCAGCAGCTTCACGCCTTGCAGCTCACGCTGGAAATGCCGGGCGGCGCTACCGCCTACCAGCAACTTGGCCAGCACCGGGGTGCCGCGCCAGACGCCAGCGCCCACATAGCGCTGGCCCGGCAGCACGCGCAGCAGGCTGAGCAGTTGCAGGTCGGCGCTGCCGGCGGCATCAGCCAGGGTGATACTCAGGGGTAACGACGGGCTACGCCCGGCGTCCTTCAGTTCAGACAAACACATCAGCGGGCCTCTTTTTCACGACGGCGTTGCGTCAGGCGTTGCAGCCAGGTATCGACCAGTGTGCTGTCAGCCGGCTGCGCCAGGTAGGTCGCCAGCATCGTGCGCACATCGGCCTCGCCCCAGGCCCGGGCGCGGCGCAGCAGCGGCTCCAGGTCCTTGAGGCGGTCGCGCATGCCGAACAGCAAAGGCCGGGTCTTTTCCAGGTCGATCAGTTGCGCGTCCCAGCCATCGCGGCGTTGGCGCAGGAAGATGTGCTTGGGGTAGAAGCAGCCGTGCACCTGGCCGGCGCTGTGCAGGGTGCGCGCCAGCTGACCGCAGGCCTGCAGGATACCGGTGCGTTCGCCGTCACCTAGCTGCGGCCACTGGGCCAGCAGGCTGTCGAGGTCGGCCCACTCGTCCAGGGCACGGGTCATCAGGATGGCCCGGTGCTTGCCGCCTTGCTTGCGCTCGCCATAGAACACCGCCTGCAAGGCCGGGATGTGCAGCTTCTGGTAGCGGCTGATGTTGCGAAATTCTCGCGCGAAGGTCGGCTCGCCGAACGGTCGGTGCAGGGTGCGGGTCAGGTAGTCGCTCTGGCGCTTGAGGTAGTAGCCCTTGCCTTCGAGCTCCAGGCGGAACACGCTGCTCCAGCCGCCACGGCCCGTGTTGGGTTCGTCCACGGCATCCAGTTGCAGCGCCCACAGCGCCTCGAAGTCGTCCAGGCCATGGCGTTTGAGCAGCGCGAGGTCCGCGCTGGCCAGGTAATCGGTCATTCCCTTCCCTCGAAAAAGCCCAGCACCTGGCGAATGCGCTTCTTGTCACGCACATTCAGCCGGTCGCGGCCACGGTATTGCAGGTAGAAGCGCAGACGCTGGGTGGCCGACAGGTGGTATTTGGCCACTTTGTCCAGGCAGGCCAGGTCCTTGATCATCCGGTGCCGCCACATGAAGCCGCGCCAGAAGTCGCCGGTAGGGCAGTCGATGAAGAATAGCGTGCCTTGGTCATCGACCAGCAGGTTGCGCCACTTCAGGTCGTTATGGGCAAAGCGGTGCTCGTGCATCACCCGGGTATGGCGCGCCAGCTGACGGCTGAGGTGATCGACCCAGGCCCGGTCGGCCAAGCGTGCATCGTTGCGTTCAGCCAGCGCCGACAGGTCTTCGGTGCGCGGCAGCTCACGGGTGATCATCGCCCCACGGCCAAAGGCCAGGCCATTGCGCTCAAGCCCCCACGCCACCACTTCGGCAGTGGGAATACCCCACTTGGCGAACTGCTTGAGGTTCTGCCATTCGGCCTTGATGCGTGGCCGGCCCAGGTAGCGGCGCATGTGCTTGCCGGCCCCGGTGTAGCGTTTGACGTAGTAGTTGACCCCGTCACGCTCGATGCGCACCACCTCGCTGAGCGGGTCGCGGGTCAGGCGCTCGCCTTGCAGGGCAAATACCGCATCGAGGCTGCCGAAGTCCGCCGCCAGGTGTTCATAGCCTGGCGCCAGTGTCCAACCCGCCATCAGAGTGCATCCCCATAGCGTTGCTTGCGGTCGTAGAGTTTCTGCGCCTTGCGGTCCAGCCAGGCGAGCAACCGGGCTTCGTCCTTGAGGATTTGCCGCAGCGGGCGCTGGAAGTAACCCCGCAAAAAGCGCAGCTTGTCGCGCTGGGTCAGGCCGATGTCCAGCGCCGAGAAGTACAGCGCGGCCAGGTCCTTGTCGCGCCAGCGGCGGCTGATTTTCGCTCGGGTCTGGGCACGGTGCAGGTCGATAACCGACAGTTTGAAGTCATCCGCCGTCACCGGGCGGTCGGTGTGCAGCAGGAAGTGGCAGATGTAGCAGTCGCGGTGGTTGACCCCGGCGCGATGCATGCCGCCGGTCATTTTCGCCACTTCGGCGATCAGCGCGCGCTTCAGGCGTGGCGCGGGCGGCTGCTTGACCCAGTCGATGCTGAAATCTTCCAGGCTGATGGTCGGCGCCAGTTCCTCGGTGATGATGAACGAGTGCTGCGCAGCCGGGTTGCTGCCGCGCTCGCCATAGGCAACGGCGGTCATGGTCGGCACGCCCACCTCGTGCAGGCGCTGGATGGCCCGCCATTCCTGGCCGGCACCGAGCACCGGCAGCTTGGCGGTGAACAGGTTCTTGAAGATCTCGCCCCAGCCGATGCCGCGGTGGATCTTGACGAAAAACCCTTCGCCCTCCACCTCGGTACGCAGCGTGCGGCGCCCTTCCAGTTCGCGATAGACCTCGCCTTGCAGCGCCTCGACGGCGTCGAAGGCATCCCGCCCGGCCCACAGGCGCTTGAAGGGCTCGGCCACTATCAGCTTCATGCGGTTTTCTGCCCCAGGATCACGTCGGCAGCATGCTGCGGCATGCTGTACAGATCAGCGGTTTCAGCGAACGCCAGGCCGTTGCGCGACCAACTGGCGCGGGCCTGCGAGTCTTCGAGCATGCGTTGCAGGTAGCCATTGAGCTGGTCCTGTTCGAACGGCTCGTCCAGCACCAGGCCGCAGTCGGCCTCGGCAATGTAGTGGGCGTAGCCGCACACCTTGGACACCAGCACCGGCAGGCCGGCCACCAGCGCTTCGAGCAGCACCGTACCGGTGTTCTCGTTGTAGGCCGGGTGAATCAGCACATCGGCACCCAGCAGGAAGCGCGGGATGTCGCTGCGGCCCTTGAGGAACTGCACCTGGTCGCCCAGGCCCAGGGTGGCGCTTTGCAGCTGGAACACCTTGGGGTCGTCCTGGCCGATCACCATCAGCTTCGTGCGTTTGCGCAGGGCCGACGGCAGTGCGGCCAGCGCCTTGAGGCTGCGGTCCACGCCCTTGGTCTTGAAGCCCGAGCCAATCTGCACCAGCAACAGGTCGTCATCGCCCAGGTTGAATTCCTTGCGGAACTCGGCGCGGATCTCGGCGGCATTGGCCGGCGCACGGCGGTCCTGGGAAATTCCCGGCGGCAGCAGGTGGAAGCGTTCCACCGGGGTGCCGTAATGCTTGATGAACAGCGGCTGCTGCACTTCGGAAATCATCAGCACTTCGGTGTGGGCGTCCTTGGCGAACACCGCACGCTCGTACTCGGCAAAGTGCCGGTAGCGGCCCCAGCGACGGTACAGGCCACCACGCAGGGTCTGCGCCTTGTCCTCGAAGCAGCCGTCGGCGGCGTAGTACACATCCAGCCCCGGCATCTTGTTGAAGCCAATCAGGCGGTCGACCGGGCGCTTGGCCAGGTCGGCGGCCATCCAGGCGCTGAGCTTCTCGTTACGGCGGTGGTTGAAAATCGCCTTCACCGGCGCCACCAGCACTTCAAAGCCCGGCGGAATGTCACCTTCCCAGATCAGCGTGTACACACGGATCTGGTGGCCCCGCTTCTGGCATTCCAGGGCAATGCGCATGAAGTCGCGCTGCAGCCCGCCGAAGGGGAAATATTTGTAAAGCACGAAAGCCAGTTGCATCAACGGACATCCTCAGCCAGCAGCAACGCGCTCAAGCGGCCCGCCACATGCTCGGGATTCAGGCGAGTGAAGCACAGTGGCCACTCGCGTTTCAGATCGAACCGGCGCAGGTCATCGGCGCTCGGTTTGTAGGTGCACTTCTTCTGCAGGCAGGGAGCGCAAGGCCAGTCACTGGCCTGGTGAATCTGGGTCCGTCCGTAGGCGCCAGTCAGGCCCGGGTTGGTCGGGCCGAACAGCGAAATGGTGGGTACATCGAGTGCTGCGGCCAGGTGGCCAAGGCCGGTATCGACCGCCACGCAGGCTTTTGCCGCTGCCAGTACGCGGGCAACGCCGGCAAGGTTCAATTTGGGGAGTACCTGGCAGTTGTTCAAGCCCTGGGCGATACGCTCGGCGCGCGCCTTCTCGGCCGGGTTGCCCCAAGGCAGACGCACTTCCAGCTTGCGCCGGCCCATGCGCTCGGCCAGTTCGCGCCAATAAGCTTCAGGCCAATGCTTGGTTGCCCAGGTGGTGCCATGCAGGAACACCACATAGGGCGCAGCCGGCGGCAGCTGCAGGCGGTCCAGGTCCAGGCCGTAGTTGCCGATGCCTTCCGGCAGGTCGTAGGCCAGGGCCATGGCGAACAACTGGCGCACCCGCTCCACCGCATGCTGGCCGGTGGCAACCGACAGACGCCGGTCATAGAAGCGGCTGGCCCAGCCTTCGCGGGCCGAGTAGCGGTCCAGGCCGGCGACCGGGGCCTTCACGTAGCGGGTCAGCCAGGCCGACTTCACCAGACCCTGAGCGTCGATCACCAGGTCGTATTTGCGTTCGCGCACACGCTGCTTGAACGCCTTCCACTCGCCACTCTTGAGGGTTTGCCAAAGGTTCTTGCGCCAGCGGCGGATGGCCACCGGGATAACCTGGTCGACCGCCGGGTGCCAGCTGGGGATTTCGGCGAAGCCTTCTTCCACCACCCAGTCGAAACGGATGCCCGGGATGGCATGGGCGGCATCGGTAAGCGCCGGCAGGGTGTGAATCACATCACCCAGCGACGAAGTCTTGATGATCAGTACCCGCACTTAGTCGACCTCGGCCACGGTATCGATCAGGTCCGGCCCGCTCAGGCTGTGCAGGGCGGCAATGACTTTGCCCGGCTCCAGCAGGCGCAGGCAGTTGTAGTGGCCGAAACGGCAGGTACGGTCGAAACACGGGCTGCACTCGATGCCGGTGCGCACCACTTCCACCTGCTCGGCCAGCGGCGGGGTAAAGCCGGGCGAGGTCGAGCCGTACACCGCCACCAATGGGCGGTTCAGCGCGGCGGCCACGTGCATCAGGCCGGAGTCGTTGGACACCACGGCATGGGCGCAGGACATCAGGTCGATGGCCTCGGCCAGCGAGGTTTCGCCGGCCAGGTTGGACGACTCTTCACGAAAACCCGGGATCAACCGGTCACGGATCTGCTCACCGACCGGGTGATCTTTCTTCGAGCCGAACAGCCACACCTGCCAGCCCTGACGGATCATCGCGTCGGCCACGGCAGCGTAATGCTCGGACGGCCAGCGCTTGGCCTCACCAAACTCGGCACCAGGGCATAGCGCCAGCACCGGGCGGTCCAGTTCCAGGCCGAACTTGGCCAGCGCGGCTTCGCGGCTTTGCGCTTCGATCTGCAGGCTGGGCCGCGGGTACGGCTGCGGCAGCTCGGCACCGGGCGCGTAGGCCAGGGCCATGAAGCGCTCGATCATCAGCGGGTAGCGGGCCTTGTCCAGCTTGCGCACATCGTTCAGCAGTCCAAAGCGCATTTCGCCGCGCCAGCCGGTGCGTTTGGGGATACCGGCGAAGAACGGCACCAGTGCCGACTTCAGCGAGTTGGGCAGCAGGATGGCCTGGTCGTACTGGCCGGCCAGGGACTTGCCGATGCGCCGGCGCGTGGCCAGCTCCAGCGCGCCGTGGCCGAGCGGGAAGCTCAAGGCCTGGCGCACCTCGGGCATGCGTTCCAGGATCGGCCGGCTCCACTCGGGGGCCAACACGTCGATCACGCAGTCGGGGTGCTGCTGTTTCAGGCACTGGAACAGGGTCTGCGCCATCACCATGTCGCCGACCCAGCTGGGGCCAATGATCAGTATTCTCATGCTTAGTCCAGAAACGCTCGGGGAGGCTACAGACTGCGGTACAGCCTGGCCTCCCCTCTTTATATTCAGGCTATGTGGCGGACAGTGTACCACTCAGGCAAGTCCATGGCTGATCACAGCCCCTGTGGGGACGGTGGCCTTCAGGTCAAACCCAGTTCCCCCCAGATCCGCCGCACTTGACGGCGTTCATCGGCAAACTGCGCCGCGTCGATCACCCCGGCCTGCTTCTGCAGGGCCTGGCGGTGCGAGGCCGAGCGGAACGCCTTGTACACTTCACGCAACAGCACCGCGTCACTGGCCGGCATCAAACTCGCCTGTTCCAGCTCTTCCAGAATGCGGATGTTATCGGTCCATCGGAGTATGGCCGGGTGGTCATGGGACCAGGCCAAAGCGGCGTATTGCACCATAAATTCGATATCGACGATACCGCCGGCATCCTGCTTGATATCGAAGGGCACACCGGCCTCGAACGCGTTAGCCGCAGTGCCCGCAGCTGTGGCCTTGGTCCCCAGGTTGTCACGCATCTTGGCGCGCATTTCACTCACTTCGGTGCGCAGTTTTTCCAGGTCGCGGGCCTGGCCCAGTACCTTGGCGCGCACGCCTTCGAACGCGGTGCCGACCTGTTTGCAGCCCACCAGCACGCGAGCTCGCACCAAGGCCTGATGCTCCCAGGTCCAGGCTTCGTTCTGCTGGTAGCGCTCGAAGGCGCCCAGCGAACTCACCAGCAAACCGGAGGCGCCGGACGGACGCAGGCGCATGTCCACGTCATACAGCTGGCCTGAGTTGGTCTGGGTGGTCAGCAGGTGGATGATGCGCTGGCCCAGCCGGGTGAAGAACTGCGCACTGTCGATGGGCTTGGCACCGTCGGTTTCCTCTTGCGGGTCGCCGTCGTGGATGAACACCAGGTCCAGGTCAGAGCCGTGCCCCAGCTCCAGGCCGCCGACCTTGCCATAACCAATGATGATGAATCCCGGATCGCACAGGCTGCCGTCGCTGCGCTTGGGCTGGCCGTGGCGGGCCACGGTCTGGCGCCAGGCCAGGGCCAGTACCTGGTCGAGGATGGCTTCGGCCAGCCAGGTCAGGTAGTCGCTGACTTTCATCAACGGCAGGTTGCCACTGATTTCCGAGGCGGCCACGCGCAGGCTGTGGGCCAGTTTGAAGTGGCGCAACGCTTCCATCTGCTGCTCCAGGTCATCCTCGGGGATGCGCGTCAGGCGTTCACGCAACTCGCTGGCCAGCTCTGGAGCCAAGGGCGGGCTGAACAGGCGGCCTTCGTTAAGCAGTTCGTCGAGCAGCAACGGGTACAGCGCAATCTGCTCGGCAATCCACGGGCTGGCGGCGCACAAGGTCAGCAGACGGCGCAGGGCACCCGGGTTTTCGGTCAGCAGCACCAGGTAAGCCGAACGCCGCGCCACGGCCTCGACCAGCGGCAGCACACGTTCCAGCACCAGGTCAGGGTTGTCGTGCTCGACCGCCTGGGCCAGCAAACGTGGAATAAAGGCATCCAGCCGCTCACGGCCAATGCGCTGCATAGACCGCAACTGCGGGCTGGAGCGCAGCCCCGCCAAACGCCGCAAGGCTTCGACAGGCTCCTTGAAGCCAGCCTCTTCCAGCTGCCGGCCAGCGGCTTCTTCATCCTGCGCCTGTTCCCACAGTGGCGACCATTCGCCCCCCACCACCAGTTCGCCTTCACCGTCTTCATCATCCGGGTCGGCGATCACCTGGCGGAAGTGCCAGTCGATACGGCCACGCCAGTAGGTCAACTGGTCGTGGAAGCTCTGCCAGTCGGCAAAACCGAGCATGTAGGCCACCCGCGCCTGGTCGGTCTCGCCCTCTGGCAACATTTGCGTCTGGCGGTCGGCAATGGCCTGGATGGCGTGCTCGGTATAACGCAGGAACTCATACCCCTCGCGCAGCTCGGCGACCACCGCCGGCGGCAGGTAACCCTGGCCTTCGAGGGTGGCCAGCACCTTGAGCAACGGCCGTTGCTGCAAGCTCAGGTCGCGCCCGCCGTGGATCAGCTGGAAGGCCTGGGCGATGAACTCAACCTCGCGGATACCACCGGCCCCCAGCTTGATGTTGTCTGCCATGCCCTTGCGCCGCACTTCCTGCTGGATCAACTGCTTCATGGTGCGCAGCGCTTCGATCGCGGAAAAGTCCAGGTAACGGCGGTACACGAACGGGCGCAGCATCTCCTGCAGTTGCGCGCCGGTAGCCTGGTCACCGGCCACCACCCGCGCCTTGATCATCGCGTAACGCTCCCAGTCGCGCCCCTGGTCCTGGTAGTACTGCTCCAGGGCATTGAAGCTGAGCACCAGTGCGCCGGCCGAACCATAGGGGCGCAGGCGCATGTCGACGCGGAACACGAAGCCGTCGACGGTCACCGGGTCCAGCGCCTTGATCAGCCGCTGGCCCAGGCGGGTGAAGAACTCCTGGTTTTCCAGCGAGCGCTTCACCCCTTCGGTTTCGCCGCCTTCGGGGAAGCCGAAGATCAGGTCGATGTCCGACGACAGGTTCAGCTCCACCGCCCCCAGTTTGCCCATGCCCAGCACCACCATGTGCTGCGGCTGGCCGCTGCGGTTGCCGATGGGCGTGCCGAACTGCTGGCAATGGCGCGGGTACAGCCACTGGTAGGCTTCGTCGATGGCGGCATCGGCCAGGTCCGACAGGTCGCGGCACGTCTCGCTCAGTTCGGCCTGGCGGGTGATGTCGCGCCAGATGATGCGCAACTGCTGGCGGTTGCGCTCGCGGCGCAGGTTGCGCGCGAGCTCATCGTCGCTTTGCGCCGCCTGAGCGGCCGCAGCGATGTGCCCGCGCAGCTCACCCGGTGCATAACGGCGCTCCAGCTCGCCACTGGTCAGCAGGCCGAACAGCATGGCCGGCTCGCGCTGGGCCAGGCCCAGGACAAAATCGCTGGCCGCGGCCACCTGGTCGAATTGCTGCCGGTGCAGCGGGCTCCAGGCATTCAGGTCGAGCTCAGGGTGAGCCGCTAGCGCATCGCTGAGAAATTGCTGGTTGCGAGCGACCAGTGGCTGAAGGATGGCGGGCAGATCGGACGGCAAAGGCAGGCGCATGGTCTATCCTTGATCGGCGTGAAATAGAGGGGAAAAAGCGGCCAAGGGGAAGCCGGACCACGGTTGGACTGTCGTACAAAAGTTGGAAATAGCTGAAAAAAACGAAAACTTGGCAACAATCATCAAGAACCACCCGTTCGCGACACAATGCCAACCAACATGAACGTTTTTCCTCACAAGCCAAGGTGCGACCAAACGTCGCACAAATGTAGTTTTACTACTACTCGTGTCGTGTAAATGCATGAAATGCGAAAGCAAATGTAGTAAAACTACAACGCGCCGGAAGACACCCCGGTAATCCAAGAATTCACGACGTCTGCCCATAAGGCCAGTCGCAACTTCAGGCAATCGATTCTGGTTGCCTTTCCGCCCTGGAGCAAGCCATGCAAGACCTCGATCCAATCGAAACCCAGGAATGGCTGGATGCCCTGGAGTCGGTCCTCGACAAAGAAGGCGAAGACCGCGCTCATTACCTGATGACCCGTATGGGCGAGCTGGCCACCCGTAGTGGCTCCCAGCTGCCGTATGCGATCACCACGCCATACCGCAACACCATCCCTGTCACCCACGAAGCACGCATGCCTGGCGACCTGTTCATGGAACGCCGCATTCGCTCGATGGTGCGTTGGAACGCCCTGGCCATGGTCATGCGCACCAACCTGAAAGACTCGGACCTGGGCGGACACATCTCCAGCTTCGCCTCCAGTGCCACCCTGTACGACATCGGCTTCAACTACTTCTTCCAGGCCCCGACCGAAGAACACGGCGGCGACCTGATCTTCTTCCAGGGCCACGCCTCCCCAGGCATCTACGCCCGCGCCTTCATGGAAGGCCGCATCAACGAAGACCAGATGAACAACTTCCGTCAGGAAGTGGACGGCAACGGCCTGTCTTCGTACCCGCACCCATGGCTGATGCCTGACTTCTGGCAGTTCCCGACCGTATCGATGGGTCTGGGCCCGATCCAGGCCATCTACCAGGCACGCTTCATGAAGTACCTGGAAGCGCGCGGCTACATCCCGGCCGGCAAGCAGAAAGTCTGGTGCTTCATGGGCGACGGCGAGTGTGACGAGCCGGAATCCCTGGGCGCAATCGCCCTGGCCGGTCGCGAGAAGCTGGACAACCTGATCTTCGTCATCAACTGCAACCTGCAGCGCCTCGACGGCCCGGTTCGCGGCAACGGCAAGATCATCCAGGAACTCGAAGGCGTGTTCCGTGGCGGTGGCTGGAACGTCAACAAGGTTGTCTGGGGCCGCTTCTGGGACCCACTGTTCGCCAAGGACACCGACGGTGCCCTGCAGCGCCGCATGGACGAAGTCATCGACGGCGAATACCAGAACTACAAAGCCAAAGATGGCGCGTACGTTCGTGAAAACTTCTTCAACACCCCAGAGCTCAAGGCCATGGTCGAAGACCTGTCTGACGACGAGATCTGGAAGCTCAACCGTGGCGGCCACGACCCGTACAAGGTCTACGCGGCGTACCACCAGGCGGTCAACCACAAAGACCAGCCTACCGTCATCCTGGCCAAAACCATCAAGGGTTACGGTACCGGTGCCGGCGAAGCCAAGAACACCGCGCACAACACCAAGAAGGTCGACGTCGATAGCCTGCGTCACTTCCGTGACCGCTTCGACATCCCGGTCAAGGATGCCGACCTCGAAAACCTGCCGTTCTTCAAGCCGGAAGAAGGTTCTGCCGAAGCCAAGTACCTGGCCGAGCGCCGTGCTGCCCTGGGCGGTTTCGTGCCACAGCGCCGTGCCAAGAGCTTCAGCATACCGACCCCGCCACTGGAAACGCTGAAAGCGATCCTGGACGGCTCGGGCGACCGCGAAATCTCCACCACCATGGCCTTCGTGCGCATTCTGGCGCAGCTGGTCAAGGACAAGGAAATCGGCCAGCGCATCGTCCCGATCATCCCGGACGAAGCCCGTACCTTCGGTATGGAAGGCATGTTCCGCCAGCTGGGCATCTACTCGTCGGTCGGCCAGCTCTACGAGCCAGTCGACAAAGACCAGGTGATGTTCTACCGCGAAGACAAGAAGGGCCAGATCCTCGAGGAAGGCATCAACGAAGCCGGCGCCATGTCGTCGTTCATCGCTGCCGGTACCTCGTACAGCTGCCACAACCAGCCGATGCTGCCGTTCTACATCTTCTACTCGATGTTCGGCTTCCAGCGCATTGGCGACCTGGCCTGGGCCGCTGGCGACAGCCGCACCCGCGGCTTCCTGATCGGCGGTACCGCCGGCCGTACCACCCTGAACGGTGAAGGCCTGCAGCACGAAGACGGTCACAGCCACATGATGGCGGGCACCATCCCGAACTGCCGCACCTACGATCCAACCTACGGCTACGAGCTGGCGGTGATCATCCAGGACGGCATGAAGAAGATGACCGAAGAGCAACAGGACATCTTCTACTACATCACCGTGATGAACGAATCCTACCAGCAGCCAGCCATGCCGGCCGGTGTCGAGGAAGGCATCATCAAGGGCATGTACCTGCTGGAAGAAGACACCCGCGAAGCCGCGCACCATGTACAGCTGATGGGCTCCGGCACCATCCTGCGCGAAGTCCGCGAAGCCGCGAAGATCCTACGTGAAGAGTTCAACGTCGGTGCCGACGTGTGGAGCGTCACCAGCTTCAACGAACTGCGCCGCGACGGCCTGGCCGTAGAACGCGCCAACCGCCTGAAGCCTGGCCAGAAGCCACAAGAGACCTACGTCGAGCAGTGCCTGAACGGCCGCAAAGGCCCGGTCATCGCCTCTACCGACTACATGAAGCTGTTCGCCGAACAGATTCGCCAGTGGGTGCCGAGCAAAGAGTTCAAGGTCCTGGGTACCGACGGTTACGGTCGCAGCGACAGCCGCAAGAAGCTGCGTCACTTCTTCGAAGTCGACCGCCACTTCGTGGTGCTGGCTGCTCTGGAAGCCCTGGCTGACCGTGGCGAGATCGAACCCAAGGTTGTTGCAGACGCTATCGTCAAGTTCGGTATCGACCCGGACAAGCGCAACCCACTGGACTGCTGAGGAGTATTTTTAAGTGAGCGAACTCATTCGCGTACCTGACATCGGCAGCGGTGAAGGTGAAATCATCGAGCTGTTCGTCAAGGTCGGTGACCGTATCGAGGCTGACCAAAGCCTGCTGACCCTGGAGTCCGACAAGGCCTCCATGGAAATCCCGGCCCCCAAGGCCGGCGTCATCAAGGAACTGAAGGTCAAGCTGGGCGACCGCCTGAAAGAAGGCGACGAGCTGCTGGTTCTGGAAGCCGAGGGCGCCGCTGCTGCGGCCCCTGAGGCTCCGGCCGCTGCAGCTGCGGCCCCGGCTGCTGCCCCAGCGCCTGCTGCCGAAGCTGCCCCTGCGCCAGCCGCAGCCCCGGCTGCCGCCAGCGTGCAGGACATCCACGTGCCGGACATCGGCTCGTCGGGCAAGGCCAAGATCATCGAAGTGCTGGTCAAGGTCGGCGACACCGTCGAAGCCGACCAGTCGCTGATTACCCTGGAGTCCGACAAGGCCTCCATGGAAATCCCGTCGCCAGCTGCTGGCGTGGTCGAAGAAGTGCTGTGCAAGCTGGAAGACGAAGTCGGCACTGGCGACCTGATCTTCAAGCTGAAAGTGGCAGGCGCAGCCCCGGCTGCCGCTCCGGCCCCTGCTGCCCCGGCGCCAGCCAAGGCTGAGGCTGCTCCGGCAGCCGCACCTGCCGCTGCTGCCCCGGCGCCAGCCAAGGCTGAGGCTGCTCCGGCAGCCGCACCTGCCGCTGCTGCCCCGGCTGCTGCCCCGGCACCGGCTGCTACCGCACCGGCCGCTGGCAGCAACGCCAAGGTTCACGCAGGCCCAGCCGTTCGTCAGCTGGCCCGTGAATTTGGTGTCGACCTGGGCGCTGTTGCCGCCACCGGTCCGCACGGCCGCATTCTGAAAGAAGACGTGCAGGTTTACGTCAAAGCGATGATGCAGAAGGCCAAGGAAGCTCCGGCAGCCGCCAGTGCAACCGGCGGCGCCGGCATCCCGCCGATCCCTGCCGTGGACTTCAGCAAGTTCGGTGAAGTGGAAGAAGTGGCCCTGACCCGCCTGATGCAGGTCGGTGCCGCCAACCTGCACCGCAGCTGGCTGAACGTGCCGCACGTGACCCAGTTCGACTCCGCCGACATCACCGAGCTGGAAGCCTTCCGCGTTGCGCAGAAGGCCGTGGCCGAGAAGGCTGGCGTGAAGCTGACCGTGCTGCCACTGCTGCTCAAGGCCTGTGCTTTCCTGCTCAAGGAACTGCCAGACTTCAACAGCTCGCTGGCGCCAAGCGGCAAGGCCATCATCCGCAAGAAGTACGTGCACATCGGCTTCGCCGTGGACACCCCGGACGGCCTGCTGGTCCCTGTGATCAAGAACGTCGACCAGAAGAGCCTGCTGCAACTGGCTGCCGAAGCGGCTGCGCTGGCCGAAAAAGCCCGCACCAAGAAGCTGTCGGCCGACGAGATGCAAGGCGCCTGCTTCACCATCTCCAGCCTCGGCCACATTGGCGGCACCGGCTTCACGCCGATCGTCAACGCGCCGGAAGTGGCTATCCTGGGCGTCTCCAAGGCGACCATGCAGCCAGTCTGGGATGGCAAGGCCTTCCAGCCTAAGCTGATGCTGCCACTGTCGCTGTCCTACGATCACCGTGTGATCAACGGCGCAGCCGCCGCGCGCTTCACCAAGCGCCTGGGCGACGTGCTGGGCGATATCCGCACCATGCTGCTGTAAGGCAGCCCGCTGCCCCTCCTTGCGAGGGGCAGTACCCTTTTCGAGCTGCCACGCTCGTACCTCAACCCCGTCGATTGGCGGGGCTTTTTTTGCCTGACATAAGGCACATTAGGGCTGCGATGCAGCCCATCGCCGGCAAGCCAGCTCCCACAGGTACCGCGCACAGTTCAGAAATTGCGCTATTCCTGTGGGAGCTGGCTTGCCGGCGATGGGCCGCAAAGCGGCCCTAAAATTTCCAGCCAAACTACAGAATCAGCCCTGACAGCCGATAACCCGTACACAGCATCACGCATGGCCGCTTGCCAGCCCTCGGGACATGATGCAACCTTGCCGAATCTGCCGCCGCCGCAAGGCCGCGTTCCCTCTTCAAGCGAGTCTTCGATGAAAAGCCAACCCGATGCCGCCAGCCGTGTGGCGGCCGAGGTCGTCACGCCGTTACCCGTGCCCTCGCGGCTCGGCATGCTGCGTTTCGAACGGCTCAACGAAGCCACCTGGGCCATGCTCTACCTGGACCCGGCCTGCGAGCGCCAGTTCGGCCTGCACGCCGGCGACCTGTGTGCCTTGGTAGACGCACCCTACGCCAGCCTGATGGAACCCGAAGTTCGCTACCGGTTGCACGACGAGGTCCAACTGCAACTGGCCCAGCGCGGGTACTACCGCGTGCGCTACACCCTGCACACGCCCAGCGCCTCGCTGCGCCTGCTGGAGGTGGGTGAAGCCTACAAGCAGCATAACCGCCAGCTGTTGCGCGGCTACCTGAGCGTGCTCGATGACCAGCAGGACGATACCGGCGAAGCCGACCCCAGCGACCTTGAGTCACGCAACAACCGCCTGCAGCTGGCCCTGCAACTGAACCAGCGCGCCCAGCAAGAGCAGCTGGAACACCTGGAGCGCGTGCGCGGCCAGCAGGACCTGATCCTGCGCCTGGCTCGCCAGCGCTACAGTGCCGGGAACTCGCTGCTGGAAGCTGCCCAGCTGATTACCCGCAGCGCCTGCGAAATCTACAAGGTCGACAGCGCCAGCATCTGGCACCTGGACGACCAGCGCCTGGAACCGATCACCGCCTGGTACCGCGATGCACAGGAGCATCGCCAGCCCGAAGCCATCGATGCCAGCCGTTTCCCCGACTACCTCGACGCGCTGCACGCCAGCCGCGCCATCGACGCCCACAACGCCGGCCACGACCCGCGCACCCGCGCCCTGGCGCAAAGCCTGCGCCCGGAAAACAAGGCCATGCTCGACGCCAGTATCCGTGTCGATGGCCAGGTAGTCGGCGTGCTGTGCCTGGAGCAGACCGGCCAGCCACGGGCCTGGCAGTCGGACGAGATTGCCTTTGCAGGTGAGCTGGCCGACCAGTTCGCCCAGGTCATCACCAACCACAACCGGCGCACTGCGGCCAGCGCATTGCACCTGTTCCAGCGTGCCGTCGAGCAAAGCGCCAGCGCCTTTTTGCTGGTGAACCGCGATGGCCGGGTGGAGTACGTCAACCCGAGTTTCACCGCCATCACCCAGTACAGCACCGAAGAAGTGCAAGGCCGCCACCTGGGTGAGCTGCCGGCATTGGAGAACCTCAGCGAATTGCTGTTCGACTCGCCGTCGAGCCTGGCCATGGGCAACAGCTGGCAGGGCGAGTTCAAGAGCCGGCGCAAGAACCTAGAGCCCTACTGGGGCCAGTTGTCGATTTCCAAGGTGTACGGCGATAACCGTGAGCTGACCCACTACATCGGCATTTACGAAGACGTCACCCAGACCAAGCTGGCCCAGCAGCGCATCGAACGACTGGCCTACACCGACAACCTGACCAACCTGGGCAACCGCCCGGCGTTCATCCGCAGCCTGGACGAGTGCTTTGCCCGCGATGGCGAAAGCGCGATGTGCCTGCTGCTGGTGGACATCGACAACTTCAAGCGCATCAACGACAGCCTTGGCCACCAGACCGGCGACAAGCTGCTGATCAGCCTGGCCCGCCGCCTGCGCAACAGCTTGCACACCGGCGGTATCCTGGCGCGCTTTGCCAGTAACGAGTTCGCGGTATTGCTTGACGACACCAGCCTGGAAGATGGCCAGGGCGTTGCTCAACAATTGCTGCGCACCCTCGACAAGCCGATGTTCGTCGACAACCAGTTGATCAACGTCACGGCCTCGGTGGGCCTGGCCTACGCGCCGCTGCACGGCGCTGACCCGGCCAGCCTGATGAAAAACGCCGGCCTGGCGTTGCACAAGGCCAAGGCCAACGGCAAGCATCAGGTGCAGGTGTTTACCGAAGTGCTCAATGCCGAAGCCAGCTACAAGCTGTTCGTCGAGAACAACCTGCGCCGTGCCCTTACCCAGAACGAGCTGGAAGTCTTCTACCAGCCCAAGATCTGCCTGCGCAGCGGTCGCCTGCTGGGGCTGGAAGCGCTGTTGCGCTGGAACCACCCCGAGCGCGGCATGATCCGCCCGGACCAGTTCATCAGCGTGGCAGAAGAAACCGGCCTGATCATTCCCATTGGCAAATGGGTGATACGCCAGTCATGCAGCATGAGCCAGCAACTGCGCGAGGCCGGCTTGGGCAACCTGCACGTCGCGATCAACCTGTCGCCCAAGCAGTTTTCCGACCCCGACCTGGTAGCCTCTATCAGCACCATCCTCAAGGAAGAAGCCCTGCCCCCGCACCTGCTGGAGCTGGAACTGACCGAAGGCCTGCTGCTGGAAGCCTCCGAAGATACCCACCGCCAGCTGGACGAGCTGAAGGCCCTGGGCCTGACCCTGGCCATGGACGACTTCGGCACCGGTTACTCGTCACTGAGCTACCTGAAGAAGTTTCCGATCGACATTCTCAAGATCGACCGCAGCTTCATCAATGAGATCCCCGACAACCAGGACGACATGGAAATTACCTCGGCGGTGGTGGCCATGGCGCATAACCTCAAGTTGAAGGTGGTGGCTGAAGGGATCGAGACGCCAGAGCAGCTGGCGTTTCTGCGCAGGCACCGCTGCGACGTGGGCCAGGGTTACCTGTTCGACCGGCCGATTCCGGGGCGGGAGCTGGCTGAGCGGCTGAAACGCTATCCGCGTGGCCCGGTGGCCTGACAGCAGCTCAAACCTCGGGCACTATAGAGACCATTCGGGCCCTATCGCCGGCAAGCCAGCTCCCACAGGGACCGCACAGATTTCCAGACCTGTGGTATCCCTGTGGGAGCTGGCTTGCCGGCGATGGCCCCACCACCTATCCAACTGAATAAACACAGAGGAACGGCCATGGTCCTGCGTTCGGAAATCCTGGTGAACAAAAACGTCATGCCAACTGCGGAACAGGCGCTGCCTGGCCGCGAAACGCCAATGGCCCTGCCCGAGTTCCACTACGTGTTCGAAGGCACCCCGCTGCTCGGCCCGTTCTTCGAAGGCGCCATCGACTTCGCCATCTTCGGCCTGGGTTGCTTCTGGGGCGCCGAGCGCCGCTTCTGGCAGCGCGAGGGCGTAGTCAGCACCGTGGTCGGCTACGCCGGCGGCTTCACCCCAAACCCTACCTACGAAGAAGTCTGCTCGGGCCTGACCGGCCACACCGAGGTGGTGCTGGTTGTGTTCGACAAAGACAAAGTCAGCTACCGCGAGCTGCTGGCCATGTTCTGGGAGCTGCACAACCCCACCCAGGGCATGCGCCAGGGCAATGACGTCGGCACCCAGTACCGCTCGGCCATCTACTGCACCAGCCCGGAACAGCTGGAACAGGCCAAGGCCAGCCGCGACGCCTTCCAGGCCGAACTGAGCAAGGCCGGCTTTGGTGAAATCACCACTGAAATCGACCAGGCGCCGACCGTGTACTTTGCCGAGGCCTACCACCAGCAGTACCTGGCCAAGAACCCGGACGGCTACTGCGGCATCGGCGGCACCGGTGTATGCCTGCCACCCAGCCTGCAGGGCAATTGAAGCATGAGCACGATGACCCTGTTCCACTCGCCGTTGTCGCCTTTCGTGCGCAAGGTCATGGTGGTGTTGCATGAGACCGGCCAGCTTGAGCGGGTGCAACTGCAGCCGGTGAACATCAGCCCGGTAAGCGGCGACCCGCAGCTCAACCAGGACAACCCGATCGGCAAGATCCCGGCCCTGCGCCTGGAAGACGGCACCGTGCTGCATGACAGCCGGGTGATCTGCGAGTACCTCGACCTGCAACACGTCGGCCTGCCGCTGTTGCCGCGAGAGGGCTCGGCGCGCTGGCGGCGCATGACGCTGGTGTCGCAGGCCGATGCGATCATGGATGCGGCGGTGTCGTCGCGCTATGAAAGCTTCCTGCGGCCCGAAGACAAACGCTGGGATGGCTGGTTGCAGGCGCAGGGCGACAAGATCCGCCGTAGCCTGGCCAACCTGGAGCAGGAGCATTTGCCCGAGCTGATGTCCGGGTTCGACCTGGCGGCAATTGGCGTGGCTTGTGCGCTGGGGTATCTGGATTTGCGTCAGCCGGAGTTTGGCTGGCGTGAGCGCCAGCCTGGGTTGGCGGCGTGGTATGCCGAGGTGGCCAAGCGACCGTCGATGGTCGCTACCTCTCCAGTGGCCTGACAGGGCCTCTTCGCGGGCACGCCCGCTCCCACAGGGTATGGCGCCAATTTCAAGATGTGCGCCGTACCTGTGGGAGCGGGCATGCCCGCGAAGGCCTCACCTAGGTACAACAGGAAACAGCTGCCCGACCCTCTGGGCCAACCACCGCCCAATCTCTCTGTCCTCCCTCATGCCGCCCTCCCCACCCGCGCCCAGTCCAGCCGCCGGGTCAGCACCATGAACACCCCCAGCAAGCCAAAGCACAGCAGCGAGCCCATCAGCAGCGCATAATCCTCGGCGCTCAGCAGCCCGTAGAGCAGCGCATACAACGCCGCCAACCCCGCCGCAAAGCCAACCCCTCGCGCCAGGCTGCGCAGCACATGGCTGAGGTAAAAGCCGATCAGCAGCACGCACGCCGAGGCCGACAACCCATACGCCAGGCCGAACCCGATGTGCTCGGACAACGACAGCAACAACAGGTAAAAGAACGCCAGTGCCACCCCCACCAGGATGTACTGCACCGGGTGTACGCTCAGGTTTTTCAGCACTTCGAACAGGAAGAAGCCGGCAAAGGTCAGCGCAATGAACAACAGCGCGTATTTAATCGCCCGTTCGCTTTTCAGGTACTGGTCCACCGGGTCGACAAAGCTCACGCCGAAGCTGCGTTCACTGAAGTCGGCGCACTGCCCGGCAATGGCGCATTGGCGCAGGGCGTCTTCAAGGTTGGTGGCAAAGAACGAAGTCTGCCAATGGGCGCTGAAGCCCTGGGCATCGATGTCGCGGCGGTTGGGCAGGTAGCTGCCGACGAAGCTTGGATGCGGCCAGTTGGCGCGCATGTCCACGCTGCTGGTGCGGCCCACGGGCACGATGTGCAACTGGCCAGTGCCTTGCAGCGCCAGATCGAAGCCGTAGCTGAATTCCCGCGCCTGCAGGCCGTCCAACGCTGGCAGGCTGGCATGCACGCCGCCGCGCATCCAGTCGAGCCGGGTACCGGCCTCGAACGGCACCTTTTGCTCATCCATGCTCAGTTCCAGGCCGTTCTCGATGCCGCGGATATCGCTGATGCCCACCACCAGGAACGGCTTGTCGAAGCGGTAATCGTCGAAGTCCTTGTCGATGCCCCAGCGCTCCGGGAGCTTGAAACGGCCGCTGATGCGGCCTTTGGCGTGGAACAGGCGGGCCTGGTAGATACCTCGGGCACGCAGTTCGGTGTCCACACCCAGGTCGGCGTCAAAGGTTTCCGGCAGGAAGTACAGGTGGCCGGCAACAGTGCTGGTTTCCTGAGTACGCTCGCCATCCTTTTCGATCCAGCGGCGCTGGTACTTGCGGTACGGCACCACCAGCAGCGGGCCGCTGAGCTGCTGGTCGAAGCTGGCACTTTGCGCGATGTCGCGCAGTACGTCGTCGCGCATGGCCTGGCGCTCATCGATCAGGCCGTTGATCAGCAGCAACGGGATGAGCAGCAGCACTATGAGCACGGCGATCATGCCGAGTTTGTAACCGAGGGTCTTGGTCATGGGGCCTCCTGTGGCAGTGGGCGCAGTGTCTGCGCCTTGCGTGGAGGCTTCAGGGAGGTTGTGTGGAGATCGTGTGTACTTTCAAGGGCCTCATCGCCGGCAAGCCAGCTCCCACAGGCCTCCACAGCTTTCAAGCCTGGCGCTGTACCTGTGGGAGCTGGCTTGCCGGCGATGGGCTGCAAAGCAGCCCCGGCTATCTCAGCTGATACGCCGCACCGGCAGCCACAACCTCACCCGCACGCCACCATCGACGTTATCCACCGCCAACGCCCCACCATGCAGCTGCATCACTTCAGCCACAAAGTTCAGCCCCAAGCCGGTGCTCTTGCGCCCACTCCCTGGCCGCGGCAGCGAGTAGAACCGCTCGCTGACCCGCCCGATGGCATACGCCGGTATCGCCTGCCCTTGGTTGAACAGGCTCAACGCCACCCGCTCGCCATCGCGTTCAAGGTCGAACAGCAGCGCCCCCCCTTCGGGGGTGAAGTCCAGCGCGTTATCCAGCAGGTTGGCCAGCGCCTGGCGCATCAGGAACGGATCACACAGCAAACGCAACCCGGCAGGCACCCGCTGACGCACGTGCAGACTGGCCCCGTCGATGCGCGCCGCATGGGCCAACAACAACTCGTCCACCAGCGCCGCCAGTGCCACCTGCTGCTCGTCTTCCAGCGCCTGCATCTGCTCGACCCGGGCCAGGTTGAGCAGACGCTCGACCATCTGCTGCAAGCGTTCGCTCTCACGCTCGATATTGCCGGCAAACCGCGCGCGCTGGTCGGCCGGCATGTCGTCCTGCAACAGCTCGGACGCCCCGCGAATGGCCGCCAGCGGGCTTTTCAGCTCGTGGGTCAGGGTATGCACGTAACGCTCGACATAGGCCTTGCCCTCCAGCTGCGTGCGCATGCGTTCCACGGCCTGGGCCAAATGCGCCAGCTCGCCGCCCTTGTAATGGGGTAACGCAGCACGCTCGCCTTCGCTCACAGCCTGCGCATAACGAGCCAGCCGACGCAACGAGCGCGACAACCACCACGACAACGCTGCACCGATCAGCAGGCCAAGCCCGATCAGTCCGAGGCCCAGGGTAAGCAAACGCTGTTCGGAGCGGTCGATGTACGGTTGCAGCGAGCTGTTGGGCTTGGCCACGGTGACCACGCCGATGACCTTGCTCTCATCCACGATCGGTGCAGCCACATGCATCACTGAGGTGCTTTCATCGCTCGGGTCGCTGCGGGTCGAGCGGGCGCCGTACTCGCCACGCAGGGTCTTCAGCACGTCATTCCACTGCGAATAGTCCTTGCCCAGGGCCTCGCCGGTGGAATCCAGTAGCACGATACCCTTGGCATCGGTGACATAGATGCGGTGGCTGACCTGGGTTTTGGCCAGGCCCCAGATTTGCGCGCCTGGGCTACGCGTGCCATAGGCCTTGAGCACTTCGGGCAGATGGCTTTGGTTCAGGGTACCGGCCTTGACGTCATCACGCAGGATCTCGGCCAGCAGGTTGGCGGTGTCTACCAGTGTTTCTTCAGACGACTGGCGCACCACCGGACGAATCTGTTCGCGCACGGTATTGAGCAAAAAGTAGCCCGCCAACCCGACGAACAGGAAGTACACCAGGAAAATCCGGATGCCCAGGCGCATCAGGCATGGTCCGGGCTGTAGCTGTAGCCGAGGCCGCGGTGGGTCTGGATCGGCTCGGCGTCGCCCGCTACCTGGCGCAGTTTCGCGCGCAGGCTCTTGATATGGCTGTCGATGGTGCGCTCGTAGCCCACATCGGAGGCCACGCCCAAGGCGTCGAGCAACTGTTCGCGGCTGAACACCCGCTGCGGTTGTTCCAGCAGGGATTGCAGCAGACGGAACTCGTGGCGGGTCAGGGTGAGTGGCTGGCCACGGTACGTGATCTGCATGCGCAGGGTGTCGAGCTGGAACAGCGAAGTATCGGTGGCAGGCTCGGCCCGGGGCGCCATGCGCTTGAGGATCGCGCGTACCCGTGCGGCCACTTCGCGCGGGCTGAAGGGTTTGACCACGTAGTCGTCGGCACCGATTTCCAGGCCTACCACCCGGTCGATCTCACCGTCGCGGGCACTGAGGAACATCACCGGCACCTCGGTGAAACGGCGCAACTGGCGGCAGGTTTCGAAGCCACTGATGTCGGGCAGGCCGATGTCGAGGATGATCAGGTCGGCCGGGCGCTGGCGTTGCTGGTCGAGGGCGGCGCTGCCCAAGGTCACCCATTCGGTGCTATGGCCGTCTGCCTGAAGGGCATAGACCAAGGTGTCGGCGATGGCGGCTTCGTCTTCGACGATGAGGATATGGGGCATCGAGCTACAAGCCTCAAGCTGCAAGCTTCAAGTAAAAGCGGATCAGGTGAACTTACACTGATCTGTTCTCACTTGCAGCTTGCAGCTAAGGGCTTGCAGCTGCTTAGCAGTCAGGCTTGCCAGCAGTAAACTTCTTGGCGGGGTTCACGGCAGCCTTGAACTCGCGCAGGGCCTTGGAACCCACCAGCAGCGGGTAGTTGAAGCTGCTGCGGTCCACCAGGTTCACCTCCACGGTGCGCTTCACGTCACCCAGGCACAGCTCCAGGTCCACCACCGGGCGCTTGGAGATTTCCGGCGCATCGCCTTCTTCCTCTTCATCGGCGCGGCCCTTGATCTTGCTGATGCGCGATACCTTGTGCTCGTACACCTTGCCGTCCGAGTCTTTCGTGGCCAGGCGGAAGCGCACCCATTCCTCGCCATCACGGGTGAACAGTTCGATGTCCTTGGCCGACAGCGAAGCGGTGAAGGCACCGGTGTCCATCTTGGCTTTAAGGGTTTCGCCCAGTTCGGGCAGGGTGATGTTCTCGTAACGGCCATAGATCGTAGGCTCGGCGGCCATTACCGGCAGTGCCAACAACGACAACAGGGCAAGCAGAGGTTTCACAGGCAGGCTTCCTTGAGAGGGGTCAGTGCTTAGACTGCACGGGCAGGATAGGTTCGCTGTCACAAGGTTAACCAACATGTTGTGAAACATTTGTCCCTGCCGTCGGGCATTGGACATTTGGCGTAGGCCACGGCGCTGCTTATCATTGCCAACCGTTTATCTCCCACAACAAGAGTCTCTTTATGCGTCGCCTGCTGACCGGCATTCTCACTACCACCCTGCTGCTGCTCAATACCGTGGTGTTGATCTGCCCGCTGCTGGTCTTCGCCCTGCTCAAACTGGTGTTGCCGGGCCGTGGCCGCGACTATGCGTCGTGGGCGGTGATGTGGGTGGCCGAAACTTGGTCGGAAATCGACAAGGCGATCTTCGCCTTGTGCATCCCTACCCAATGGGACATTCGCGGCGTCGAGAACCTGCGCAAAGACACCTCGTACCTGGCCGTGAGCAACCACCAGACCTGGGTCGACATCCCCGCGCTGATCGAAAGCCTCAACCGCCGCACACCGTTCTTCAAGTTCTTCCTGAAGAAGGAATTGATCTGGGTACCACTGCTGGGCCTGGCCTGGTGGGGGCTGGATTACCCGTTCATGAAGCGCTACAGCAAGGCCTTCCTTGAGAAGCACCCGGAACTCAAGGGCAAGGACCTGGAGATCACCAAGGCCGCCTGCGAGCTGTTCAAGCGCCAGCCGGTGACCGTGGTCAACTACCTCGAAGGCACGCGGTTCACCGAGGCCAAGCGCCAGGAACAGCAGTCGCCGTATCGCTACCTGCTCAAGCCCAAGGCTGGGGGCGTGGCGTTTGTGCTGGCAGCGTTGGGTGAACAGCTGGATGCCTTGCTGGACGTGACCATCGTGTACCCCGGCAACAAGGCGCCGGGGTTCTGGGATTTGCTCAATGGCAGCATTAGTCGGGTGATTATCGACATTCAGGTGCGGGAGCTCGACCCGGCGTTGTGGGCGGGGGATTACGAGAATGATCCCGAGTTCCGCCAGACGGTGCAGGCCTGGGTGAATCAGCTTTGGGTGGAGAAGGACCAGCGGATAGAGCTGCTGCGGCAGGAAATGAGCTGACCTGTACTGGCCCCCACTGCAAAAGCCCGATTAAAACCCAGGCTAATAATCAGCATAAGGATTACTTTTTTGTCATCCCCCACCTAAGTGGATAAAAATCGATCAAAGCACAACTACAAAAATACCTTGGATCGATCGATGGCCAACCCACCCAGCTCCACTCCAACCCAGCTCCGCCGTGTCCTCGGCCTCCCAGCCCTGGTGTCCTTCGGCTAGGCCTTGCGTACCTGGCAGTGCTGACCGCCGGCTTCCGCCGCCCGGTGCGCCTGGTAGATTTCACCGAAGCCGCCTGACCTGCTGGGTCGATGCAAGTCCGCTTTTTCGGGAACGGCCTTGCATCGCGCATGATGCTGTACAGCGCCCCTATGACTGTGCTTTGCAAACCGTTGTAAAAGTCAGCTCGTTCACCATACGAACCTAGCAGTTCTAACAGTTGCATGCACGTGCTCAGCGGTAGGACACTGACACCTAAAAACGGGGTCCTTATAAAGAATCTCTCCAACGACGGTAGTAATACATACATCAGACGCGGTTTATATAGTTCAAGATCACTTGGGCACTCAAGTCATCGAAGGTGAGCATGCATCTGATTCTTAATAAAGGTCAAACCGATGAGAATGAAGGCCTGCGCCACCCAACTCTTCTATCAGAAAAACAAGCTCATCACTGTAAAGTCTGGCGCTCTGAACCGAGCAGTTTTTCGTGTCGGCAACCACGCCTTAGCTGAATATGGCGTTGGCAGCACGCAAACTACTAACCTTTTAGCGACAGATGAAGCAAGGTCTGTACTGCAGGTCAAAAACGCAATAAGCACAGAGCAACATGCCTATTCCGCCTATGGGCATACGCCCGATCTGCCCTCGGACATGACGCAGCTGGGTTTCACTGGCGAGTATTTTGATAAAACTGCTAAGAGCTATTTACTGGGACTAGGCTACCGAACGTACTCGACAAAAATAATGCGCTTTCTTTCGCCGGATAGTATGAGCCCTTTCAATGCAGGTGGATTGAACGCGTACGGGTATTGTATAGGTGACCCGGTAAACTTGACAGACCCTACCGGGCACATGCCTGCACCTCAAGCAAAGGGACCATGGCATTACCAAAAAAAACTACTCAGGATAGACCAGAAAATCAGAAAAAATTTAAAACACGGAAAAGAACTTGAGGCAATATATGAACGAGGAAAATCCATAGAGCGTAAGCATCTTGAACAGCATGGAAAGTCCCCCGTAAGCGCAACACTTTCCAGAATGGAAAACCATGCGGACAAGCTTGACAACGCTCTTGATACGCTTATTAAAAAGCGCGAACGCGCAGTGGAATTATTTAATAATGCTAAGTTAGCCTATGCACCCAGCGCTCCTCGGTTGAGTATAATATCCATTGAACCCAGCGCACCTTCGTACAATGAGGTATTCAACATAGCTCCCGATGGCATCCCATTTTTTAAATACCCTATATTGCCCACAAGCAAACAATACCGCACGTTTCTGCCCAGTGTCCCTCTCCCTTCCCAAAGCATTGTTGATGTGCGCAGACGGTAAAAGCCAAGCCTTTATGTCTAAGCAACTCTTATGTGGTTACGGTATAGAACCAAAGGACAAATTCCCAGGACTGACTGGACGCGATATGGAGGAGCTTAAGGGCCGCAAAGCGGCCCCTGAGTTCAGCACCGCCACCAAAATTGCCAGGCCTGTTACGCAGCCCTTTCACGGCACAAGGCCGCTCCTGCATCGATCGGCAAAACCTTCAGACCGAAGGCAGAGTCAACGGCGCCGGAGTAGTCCACAAACTCCCCAGATTCTCCAGCAACGACCCAGCAATCCCCTGCTGCCCCAGGTACTGCAGAATCAACGGCGCAAACTGCCCGATCATCCCGGTATCCATGCCCAGTGCCTTGAACGCAGTCTCCAGATCGCTGCGGTTTTCCACGTTGTTGCCCAGCGCATTGCTCAATGCCAACTGGCTCTCACTGTTCTTGCCCAGCAGCTCACCCAAACCACTCAACCCACCCAGCGCATTGACCCCTGAAAGCATGTCCAGCCCCGGCACCGCCTTGGTCAGCTGCCCATAGTCCTCGCTGCTCAGGTTATTGCGCGCCAGCCCCAACATCGCCCCCGCCCCGCCCACGGCCTGCTCTGGAGTGATCTTCAGTTCGCTGCCCAAGGTATTGAGCAAATTGGCCTGCGCCTCGGGCGCCTGCACCTGGGCTTGCTGGCTCTGATTCTGGTTTTGCATGGCCGACACGGCGTTGGCGGCATCGCTGAGGTTGAATGCGAACACCGGGCTTGCGGCCAGGGTCATCAGGGTTGCCAGGGTGAATGCTTTCATTGGGCGGGACCTCGTGGGCCGGGATGGCTGGGAAAACGATGAATTCGACTCATAATCTGGAGGTTGGTTCCTACCGTTCGCGAACTGATAAATTTGCTAGTTGTTGCTACCCATGAAGACATGCAGAGTTGACTATCACAAATCCTCAGAGACAGCAAAAAATGACGAACGATCAGACCAGACTTTTTTATCAAAATGCCAATATTTCTGCACAGGTATCTGAGCATGATAATCGTCGAATTTTGTGGGCGCAAGAAACACCTATGGCTGAGCTTGAGCCTATACAAGCTTTCAGGTTTCTAGCAAGTGACCAAAACAAGTCTGTGCTGGGCATTCCTGCCGGCTCGAAAGCATATACACCTTATGGGTACTTGAAACAGTCAAAAAGTACAGAGCTTCTTGCCTTTAACGGACAACGCCTCGACACTGCTACAGAAGCGTATATGCTGGGCAATGGATATAGACTATACAACCCCGTTCTTCAGCGTTTCCTGAGTCCTGACAACCTCAGCCCCTTCGGCAGGGGCTGGCTTAACTCCTATGCCTATTGTGAGTGCGATCCTATAAACAACATAGACCCGACAGGACACTTCAAGTTCCCATCAATCGGCAAAGGATTTAAAAACCTCTTTGGCAGGAAAGCCAACAAGATAAATAGAATTGATAACTACAATAAAAATATTAATTATCAAAACTCCAAAATGAATCAGTTCCCAGATCGACCCAACAAGGATACAGCGGGAAATATACTTAAAAAAAACCACAAAGAAAACTTAAAGTACTACGAAAAAGCAGAAATCCCAACATCAAATCAGAGACTTTCAGAAAAAGACCGAGCATATGCCAAAAAACATAACATTGACATTGCAGTTGAAGTAGAATACGAAGACAGCCAGTTTGCAGAGACTTTAAATTTAAGCCTCCAACAATCTATCAAACACGTGCCTTATAGACACAAAACCACTCAGCCTCAAAACCCGATCAACACCCAGAAAACAATGTGGGATGTGCGTAAAGATAAAGGCAGATGGGCATTTAATCCTGACGTCTGAAAAATAAAGAACCCCTCGATCCGAGGGGTTCTTATTAACGGGCGCTGATTACGCCGCCCCCCACATTTTATGCGGGTCAATCACAAACTTCTTCGGCACACCTGCATCAAACTCGCCATACCCTTCCGGCGCCTGATCCAGGTTGATCACCTGCACGCCCACCACTTCGGCAATGTTGATCCGGTCCCACATGATCGCCTGCATCAGCTGGCGGTTGTACTTCATGGTCGGGGTCTGGCCGGTGTGGAAGCTGTGCGACTTCGCCCAGCCCAGGCCAAAGCGAATGCTCAGCGCGCCGATCTTAGCGGCGGCATCCACCGCGCCCGGGTCTTCGGTCACATACAGGCCGGGAATACCGATACTGCCGGCAACGCGGGTAACCTGCATCAGCGAGTTCAGCACGGTGGCCGGGGCTTCGTGCTTGGCACCTTCGTGGCCATGGCCACGGGCCTCGAAGCCTACGGCATCGACAGCGCAGTCCACTTCAGGCTCGCCGAGGATATCGACGATCTGCTCGTGCAACGGGGTGTCCTTGGACAGGTCGACCACTTCGAAGCCCTGGGACTTGGCGTGGGCCAAGCGGGCCGGGTTCAGGTCACCGACGATGACGCAGGCAGCGCCCAGCAGGCGGGCCGAGGCAGCGGCAGCCAGGCCGACCGGGCCAGCACCCGCGACGTAAACGGTGCTGCCTGGGCCTACGCCGGCAGTTACAGCGCCGTGATAGCCGGTAGGCAGGATGTCGGACAGGCAGGTCAGGTCACGGATCTTCTCCATGGCCTTGTCGCGCTCGGGCAGTTTCAGCAGGTTGAAGTCGGCGTATGGCACCAGCACGTATTCCGCCTGGCCACCGGTCCAGTCGCCCATGTCGACATAGCCGTAGGCACCGCCGGCGCGGGCCGGGTTGACGGTAAGGCATACGCCGGTGTGCATCTCTTTGCAGGAGCGGCAGCGGCCGCAGGCGACGTTGAACGGTACCGACACCAGGTCGCCGATCTGCATGCGCTCGACGTCGCTGCCCTTCTCGACGATTTCACCGGTGATTTCGTGGCCCAGGACCAGGCCGACCTGGGCAGTGGTGCGGCCGCGGACCATGTGCTGGTCGGAGCCGCAGATGTTGGTGGAGACCACCTTCAGGATCACGCCGTGCTCGATCTTCTTGCCGCGCGGGTCCTGCATTTTCGGGTAGTCGATCTTCTGCACCTCGACCTTGCCGGCGCCGAGATATACCACTCCACGATTGCCAGACATGCTCTTACCTCGCTTGATTTGTATTTATGCAGCGGTGGTTGAACGCGCCGCCATCCATGGGCGGCATGTGTTTCTGGAATGCAGGGAATTGTGGGCCGGATACGGCGGGATGCACTGACTGGGAGCGACAGGGAGATGCCTTTTAGCGGCAGGGGTGTCGTTGGAGGGTATGGAGGAAAGTAACAGAGGTGGCAGCCTGTACCGGCCTCTTCGCGGGCACGCCCGCGAAGAGGCCGGTACAGACGCTAGAGAACGACCGTCCGGTTAGCGTTAAGGAACACCCGCCGCTCGATGTGATAACCCACTGCCCGCGCCAGGGTCAGGCACTCGATATCGCGCCCTTTGGCAATCAGGTCTTCGGGGTAATGGCTGTGGTCCACCACTTCAACGCCCTGGGCAATGATTGGCCCTTCGTCCAGGTCGTTGTTGATGTAATGCGCAGTCGCGCCGACCATCTTCACGCCCTTGTTGTAAGCCTGGTGATAAGGCTTGGCACCCTTGAACCCCGGCAACAACGAGTGGTGAATGTTGATCGCCCAACCATCCAGGCGCCGGCACAGCTCGGGCGACAGCACCTGCATGTAACGGGCAAGGATGACCAGCTCGGCGCCGGTTTCCTCGATCACTTGCAGCACCTTGCGCTCTTGCCCAGGCTTGTCCTTGGGGTCGAGCGCGAAGTGGTAGTAAGGAATCTTGTGCCACTGGGCCAGCGGTTCCAGGTCGGGATGGTTGGACACCACCGCAACCACGTCCATACCCAACTGGCCGATGCGCTGGCGGTACAGCAAATCGTTCAGGCAGTGATCGGCCTTGGACACCATGATCACCACCTTGGGGCGGTGATTCGGCGCGGTCAGCTCAAACGTCATGCCGAACGCTTCGCTGCGCTCGGCAAGGCCGGCCCGGAAGCCCGCCTCGTCGAAATCGTCCGGCTGGCGGAACTCCACGCGAATGAAGAAACGCCCCGACTGCCGGTCATCGAAGGAGTGGTGCTCCGTCACGTAGCAGCGCTGCTCGAAGAGGTAACGCGTCACCACGTCGACGGTGCCGAGCATGCTCGGGCAGTCGGCGGTGAGAATCCAGGTATCCGGTGCCCGACTCATGTTCTGCGCTCCTTAGGCTTCGATGCTCAGGCCGTACTCGGCCGAAGCGTCCTGCAGCCACAGCCACCAGTAGTCGGAGAAGCTGCGGCGGATCACCAGTTCCCAGGTGTCTTCGGCGGTGCGGCGGATCACCAGTTGCGACTTGGCGAATACGGTGCCCACAGCCTTGCCCACCGGGAAGTTGTTCGGGTGAACATCATAGCTGGTGGACTTCATCAGCACTTCACGCACATTCGGGCCGCGCAGTTCCAGCAGGCTTTGCCCGCCGCTCACGTTCACCACCTGGATGTGCTGGCCTTCAAGGGCTGCACGCAGCTTTTGCTCGACCGCCAGTTCCTGGCCACCGGGTACGATCAGCAGCCATTCATCCGGGCCGACCCATTGCAGCGACATGTCGTTTTTGGCGACCACGGTCAGGGCCACCGGCAGTTCCAGGCCCAAGGCCTTGTGCACGCCTGCGGCGAATTCCGGGTTGTGGCCATCGCCGCGAAGGGTGAGGTGACCAAGGAACTTGCGTTCACGCAGGGTCACGCCTGCGTTCTTGCGGCCTTTGCCAACCAGGCTGGCCAGGTCGGCGTGGTGCAGTGGCGACTGGGCCTTGGCCTCGGCGCCGGGGTTTTGCTGGAAGACGTTGATAGCGCTCATTTCTTACCTGCCTTGAATTCTTGTTCGTCAGGGCAGCGCAGCACCGGGTTTTGGGCTGCGCCGCTATCCGGGGGCCTTTAGACGTTCTGCCGCTCACCCTTCGGATCGAAGAACACCGAAGACACGATCTCCGCCTCGATCACGCTGCCATCCGCCTGCGGCGAGAACACCCGCTCGCCCATGCGCTTGAGGCCGCCTTTGACCACGCCCATGGCGAACGAATAGCCCAGGGAGTTGGACGCGTAGCTGGAGGTCACGTGGCCAACCATGTCCATCGGGATCGGCTGTTTCGGGTCGAACACCAGCTGGGCACCTTCCGGCAGCCACTTGGTCGGGTCGACCGGCTTCAGGCCTACCAGTTGCTTGCGGTTCTCGCGCACGCAGTCTTCACGGTTCATGCCACGCAGGCCGATCCACGAGAACGGCTTGTTGCGGCCCACGCACCAGCTCATGTTCAGGTCGTCCGGGTTCATCGAACCGTCGGTGTCCTGGCCAACGATGATGAAGCCCTTCTCGGCACGCAGTACGTGCATGGTCTCGGTGCCGTACGGGGTCAGGTTGTACTTCTTGCCGGCCTCGATGATCTGTTCCAGCACGCCCATGGCGTAGTTGGCCTGCACGTTCACTTCGTACGACAGCTCACCGGTGAACGAGATTCGGAACACACGGGCTGGCACGCCGCCCACGTTGCCTTCCTTCCAGGTCATGAACGGGAAGGCTTCCTTGTCCATGTCGATGTCGGTCAGCTCGCTCAGCAGCTTGCGGCTGTTGGGGCCGGACAGGGTCATGGTGGCCCAGTGGTCGGTGACCGAGGTGAAGTACACCTTCAGCTCTGGCCATTCGGTCTGGTGGTACAGCTCCATCCACTGCAGCACGCGGGCGGCACCGCCGGTGGTGGTGGTCATGATGAAGTGGTTGTCGCCAACGCAGGCGGTTACGCCGTCGTCGAAGACCATGCCGTCTTCCTTGCACATCAGGCCGTAGCGGGCCTTGCCCACGTCGAGCTTGGTCCAGGCGTTGGTGTAGATGCGGTTGAGGAATTCGCGCGCGTCCGGGCCCTGGATGTCGATCTTGCCCAGGGTGGAGGCGTCCAGCAGGCCCACGCTGTCGCGCACGGCCTTGCATTCACGGGCCACGGCGGCATGGATGTCTTCACCGGCTTTCGGGAAGTACCACGGGCGCTTCCACTGGCCGACGTCTTCGAACTCGGCGCCGTTCTTCACGTGCCAGGCATGCAGGGCGGTGAAGCGCACCGGCTCGAACAGGTGACCACAGTGACGGCCCGCTACGGCGCCGAAGGTGACCGGCGTGTAGTTGGGGCGGAACATGGTGGTGCCCATTTCCGGGATGGTGATGCCGATCGAACGGGCGGCGATGGCCAAGCCGTTGATGTTGCCCAGTTTGCCCTGGTCGGTACCGAAGCCCAGTGCGGTGTAGCGTTTGACGTGCTCGACCGACTCGAAGCCTTCGCGGGTGGCCAGCTCGATACCGGCAGCGGTCACGTCATTCTGCTGGTCGACGAACTGCTTTGGCCCCTTGGTGCCTTTGTCGTGTGGCACCAGGAACAGCGCCACAGTGGCCTCTTCCTTGCGTGCAACGGTTTTTGGCAGGGTGCCGACAGTGGCTTTGAAGCCTGCTTCGGTGGCTGCGCGCACGCCGCCTTCGAAACCATCGGCAATCACGTCGCCAAGGGCGTAGACGCCATTGATACCACCCACGCATTCGCGTTTTTGCGGCGCATCGCCCGGCACGAAGCCGAGGATATCGTCACGCCATACCGGGCGACCGCCCAGGTGCGAAGCCAGGTGAACGATCGGGCTGTAGCCACCGGAGCTTGCGATCAGGTCGCACTCGAGGGTTTCGCCTGGGCTGGTGACTTTGTGCGCCTGCACATCGATGGCGGCCACGCGGGCGCCGGTAACGTGCTTGCTGCCTTTGGCCTCGACCACGGCGCTGGAGGTAAGGATGCGAATGCCCTTGGCACGCGCTTCTTCAACCAGCGAACCACGTGGGTTGTGGCGGGCGTCGGCGATGGCGACCACTTGCAGGCCAGCGTCGTGCCAGTCCAGCGCGGCGCGGTAGGCGTGGTCGTTGTTGGTCGACAGCACCAGCTTGCGGCCTGGGGCCACGCCGTAACGGCGTACGTAGGTGGAAACAGCACCGGCCAGCATGTTGCCCGGCACGTCGTTGTTGCCGTACACCAGCGGGCGCTCGTGGGCGCCGGCAGCCAGTACCACGCGCTTGGCGCGTACACGGTGCACACGGTGGCGAACCTGGCCGATCGGGGCGCGGTCGCCGAGGTGGTCGGTGAGGCGCTCGTGAATGGTCAGGAAGTTATGGTCGTGGTAGCCGTTGACCGTGGCGCGTGGCAGCAGGGTCACTTCCGGCAGGCCTTCCAGCTCTTTGACCACGGCGTTGACCCAGTCGGCGGCAGGCTTGCCGTCGAGGGTTTCGCGGGTGTCGAGCAGGCTGCCGCCAAACTCTTCCTGCTCGTCGGCCAGGATCACACGGGCACCGCTGCGCGCAGCCGCCAGTGCAGCGGCCAGGCCAGCAGGGCCGGCACCGACGATCAGCACGTCGCAGTGCTGGTTCATGTAGTCGTAGCTGTCCGGGTCGTTCTGCAGCGGTGCACGGCCCAGGCCGGCAGCCTTACGGATGTACTTTTCGTACGTCATCCAGAACGATTTCGGGTACATGAAGGTTTTGTAGTAGAAGCCCGGCGGCATCATGCTGCCGCCCACCTTGCCAAGGATGCCCATGACGTCGTTGTTGACGTTCGGCCAGCCGTTGGTGCTGGTGGCGACAAGGCCTGCGTACAGCGCCTGCTGGGTGGCACGCACGTTGGGGATCTGGGTGGCTTCGCTGGAGCCGATCTGCAGGATGGCGTTCGGCTCTTCGGTACCCGAGGCGATGATGCCGCGTGGGCGCGAATACTTGAAGCTGCGGCCAACGATGTCGACGCCGTTGGCCAGCAACGCGGCGGCCAGGCTGTCACCGGCATAACCCTGGTAGGTCTTGCCGTTGAAGCTGAAGTTCAGGACCTTGCTGCGGTCGATACGGCCGCCGCTGGCGAGGCGATAGGTCTGGCTCATACTTTTTCCCCTTGGCCTTTGACGGTCGACGGTGCGTTTGCAGCTTTACCGTTGGCGGTCACTTGCGGCTTCTCGCCAATCTTGTAGGTTTCCAGAATCTCGTAGGTCACGGTGTCGCGGGTGACGTTGAAGTACTGGCGGCAGCCGGCAACGTGGTCCCACAGTTCATGGTGAATCCCGCGTGGGTTGTCACGGTAGAACATGTAGGTGCCCCACTCCTCGTCGGAGCAGGCGTTAGGGTCCAGCGGGCGGGCGATGTGCGCCTGGCCAGAGGCGTGGAACTCTTCTTCGGAGCGCAGCTCGCCGCAGTGGGGACAGAAAATATGCAACATGACGGTGTCTCCGGTTAGTGGGCGACGGCGGCGGCGCCGTGTTCGTCGATCAGTGCGCCGTTGTAGAAACGGTCCATGGAGAACGGCGCGGCCAGTGGGTGCATTTCGCCCTTGGCCAGGCTCGCGGCGAAGACGTTGCCCGAACCCGGGGTTGCCTTGAAGCCGCCAGTGCCCCAACCGCAGTTGAAGAACATGTTCTTGACCGGGGTCTTGGTGATGATCGGGCAAGCGTCCGGCGAGGTATCCACGATGCCGCCCCACTGGCGGTTCATGCGAACACGCGACAGGTTGGGGAACATTTCGACGATGGCCTGCAGGGTGTGCTCGATCACCGGGTACGAACCGCGCTGGCCGTAGCCGACCCAGCCGTCGATACCGGCACCGATCACCAGGTCGCCCTTGTCGGACTGGCTGATGTAGCCGTGTACGGCGTTGGACATGATCACGCTGTCGATGATCGGCTTGATCGGCTCGGACACCAGCGCTTGCAGCGGGTGCGATTCCAGCGGCAGGCGGAAGCCGGCCAGCTTGGCCATGTGCCCGGAGTTACCGGCGGTGACTACGCCGACGCGCTTGGCGCCGATGAAGCCTTTGTTGGTTTCCACACCGATGACCGCGCCGTTTTCCTTGCGGAAGCCGATCACTTCGGTTTGCTGGATCAGGTCAACGCCCAGGGCGTCGGCCGCACGGGCGAAGCCCCAGGCCACGGCGTCGTGACGGGCCACGCCACCACGGCGCTGTACGGTGGCGCCCAGGATCGGGTAGCGGGTGTTCTTGGAGCAGTCCAGGTACGGGATTTCTGCGGCAACCTGGGCGGTGTTCAGCAGCTCGCCATCCACGCCGTTCAGGCGGTTGGCGCTGACACGGCGCTCGGAGTCACGCATGTCCTGCAGGGTGTGGCACAGGTTGTACACACCACGCTGGGAGAACATGACGTTGTAGTTCAGGTCCTGGGACAGGCCTTCCCACAGCTTCATGGCGTGCTCGTACAGGTGCGCCGACTCGTCCCACAGGTAGTTGGAACGCACGATGGTGGTGTTACGGGCGGTGTTGCCGCCGCCCAGGTAGCCCTTCTCGATCACGGCGACGTTGGTGATGCCGTGCTCTTTGGCCAGGTAATAGGCCGTGGCCAGGCCATGGCCGCCACCGCCGACGATAACCACGTCGTACACCTTTTTAGGGGTGGGCGTGCGCCACATGCGCTGCCAGTTTTCGTGGTGGCTGAGGGAGTGTTTGAAAAGGCCGAAGCCCGAGTAGCGTTGCATGGTCGTTTACTCCACTCAGCGGTAAACAGGGAAGTCGGCGCACAGGGCAGCGACGTTCTTCGCCACATCGGCTTCGACGTCTGCGTCACCGAGGTTGTCGAGGATGTCGCAGATCCAGCCGGCCAGGGCCACGCACTGGGCAACCTTGAAGCCACGGGTGGTGACGGCCGGGGTACCGATGCGCAGGCCCGAGGTGACGAACGGCGACTGCGGGTCGTTCGGCACGGCGTTCTTGTTGACGGTGATGTGCGCGCGGCCCAGGGCGGCGTCGGCATCTTTACCCGTCAGGCCCTGACGGATCAGGCTGACCAGGAACAGGTGGTTATCGGTGCCACCGGATACCACGTCGTAGCCACGGTCGATGAACACTTGGGCCATGGCCTGGGCGTTTTCGATCACTTGTTGCTGGTAGGCCTTGAAGCCTGGCTCCAGCGCTTCCTTGAAGCACACGGCCTTGGCGGCGATCACGTGCATCAGCGGGCCGCCTTGGGCGCCCGGGAATACGGCGGCGTTCAGCTTTTTCTCGATCTCTTCGTTCGACTTGGCCAGGATCAGGCCGCCACGTGGGCCGCGCAGGGTCTTGTGGGTGGTGGTGGTCACCACGTCGGCGAACGGGATCGGGTTCGGGTACAGGCCAGCAGCAACCAGGCCGGCAACGTGGGCCATGTCGACGAACAGCAGCGCACCGACCTTGTCGGCGATGGCGCGGAAGCGTGGGAAGTCGAGGGTTTTGGAGTAGGCCGAGAAGCCGGCAACGATCATTTTCGGCTTGTGCTCGACGGCCAGGCGCTCGACTTCGTCGTAGTCGATCAGGCCGGTGTTGGTGTCGATGCCGTACTGAACAGCGTTGTACAGCTTGCCCGAGGACGACACTTTGGCGCCGTGGGTCAGGTGGCCGCCGTGGGCCAGGCTCATGCCGAGGATGGTGTCACCGGCCTGCAGCAGGGCCAGGTAGACAGCGCCGTTGGCCGACGAGCCGGAGTGCGGCTGGACGTTGGCATAGTCGGCGCCGAACAGCTGCTTGGCGCGCTCGATGGCCAGGGCTTCTACCTTGTCCACGTGCTCGCAGCCACCGTAGTAGCGCTTGCCCGGGTAGCCTTCGGCGTACTTGTTGGTCAGGCCGCTGCCTTGGGCCTGCATGACGCGCTTGCTGGTGTAGTTCTCCGAGGCGATCAGCTCGATGTGATCTTCCTGGCGCTGTTCTTCGGCATTCATCGCCGCCAGCAGTGCGTCGTCGTAACCCTGGATCTGGTCTTGCTTGCTGAACATCGTGTATCTCCCGGCAGCGATCGTTTTTTGTCGTGGGGCACTGTGGCCCTTTGTGGCGATGTTATGACTGGTCGGGGCGGGTCAGATGCCTGCGCACGCCTTGCAATGGCGCGTTTACGACATTCGTTGCGGCGTTGGCTTCTTCGCGGGCACGCCCGCTCCCACAGGAATTTGCACAGGCCCATGGTTCCTGGCCTGCGCGGTCCTTGTGGGAGCGGGCGTGCCCGCGAAGAGGCCGGTACAGACAGCACAGCCATCAGCCTATGCACCGCTTGTATAGGCAACTGCTGAATCGATGGTTTAGAGTGCTGTTCTGCGTCGTTCACAGGACCGTGTCATGACAGATAAGAGCCAACAATTCGCCAGCGACAACTATTCCGGCATCTGCCCCGAAGCCTGGGCAGCAATGGAAAAGGCCAACCACGGCCACGACCGCGCCTACGGCGACGACCAGTGGACCGAGCGCGCCTCGGAATACTTCCGCAACCTGTTCGAAACCGACTGCGAAGTGTTCTTCGCCTTCAACGGTACCGCTGCCAACTCCCTGGCCCTGGCCTCGCTGTGCCAGAGCTACCACAGCGTCATCTGCTCCGAGACCGCCCACGTCGAGACCGACGAATGCGGTGCGCCGGAGTTCTTCTCCAACGGTTCCAAGCTGCTGACGGCGGCCAGCGTCAACGGCAAGCTGACGCCGGAATCCATCCGCGAAGTGGCGCTCAAGCGCCAGGACATCCACTACCCAAAACCACGGGTGGTCACCATCACACAGGCCACCGAAGTAGGCACCGTTTATCGCCCAGATGAGCTCAGAGCGATCAGCGCCACCTGCAAGGAGCTGGGCCTCAACCTGCACATGGACGGCGCGCGCTTTACCAATGCCTGCGCGTTTCTCGGCTGCAGCCCGGCCGAACTGACTTGGAAGGCCGGTGTAGATGTGCTGTGCTTTGGCGGCACCAAGAACGGCATGGCCGTGGGTGAGGCGATCCTGTTCTTCAACCGCCAGCTGGCCGAAGACTTCGACTACCGCTGCAAGCAGGCCGGGCAACTGGCCTCGAAGATGCGCTTCCTGTCGGCACCGTGGGTGGGCCTGCTGGAAGATGGCGCCTGGTTGCGCCATGGCAATCACGCCAACCATTGCGCGCAGTTGCTGGCGTCGTTGGTGAGTGACTTGCCGGGTGTGGAACTGATGTTCCCGGTGGAGGCCAACGGGGTGTTCCTGCAAATGCCGGAGCCTGCGATTGAAGCACTGCGGGGCAAGGGGTGGCGGTTCTATACCTTTATTGGTAGCGGCGGGGCGCGGTTCATGTGTTCTTGGGATACCGAGGAAGAGCGGGTGCGTGAGCTGGCTGCGGATATCCGCAGCATCATCACCGCCTGACAGGCCGCATTCGCGGGCATGCCCGCTCCCACAGGATTACAGCGCCTTCAAACGCTGTGCAGTACCTGTGGGAGCGGGCAAGCCCGCGAAGAAGCCAACACCGATCTAGAGTTTGAACCCACCCATCTGCCGAGCCAGGTCATCCGCCAAGCCGCGCAACGCCTGGCATTCTTCCCGACATCCCTGCACTTCGGCCGCCGTCTCCCGCGCCAAGTCGGAAATCCCCTGCACTGTCCGGTTGATTTCCTCAGTCACCGCTGACTGCTCTTCCGTCGCCGTAGCCACCTGATGGTTCATATCGCTGATGTGCTCCACCTGATCGGTAATCGCCCCCAGCGACGCCCCGGTGCGCTGGCTCGATTCCACGCCACTGCCAGTCGCCTGCTGCCCCGCCTGCATCGAGCTCACCGCCGAACCCGCGCCCTGCTTCAGGCGCTGGATCATCTGCTGCACTTCATCGGTGGACAGCTGTGTTCGCCGGGCCAACGTACGCACCTCATCGGCCACCACGGCAAACCCACGCCCCATCTCCCCTGCCCTTGCGGCCTCGATGGCAGCGTTCAACGCCAGCAAATTGGTTTGTTCAGAAATGCTACGGATTACCGCGAGCACTTCATCGATCGAGGCGACTTCATCGGCCAACTGGCTGACGGCATCGGCGGCTTTGCCGATGTCGCCCGACATGCCCTCGATACCACGAATCGAGCGTTGCACCACCTCACGCGCCTGCAAGGCCTCGTCCCGTGCCGACTGCGAGGCCTGCGCCGCATCACCGGCATTGCGGGCTATGTCCTGCACGGTCAGGCCCATCTCGTGTACAGCGGTGGCGACCATCTCGGTCATTTCCTGCTGCCGTCCGGAACGCTCGGCGGTGTTGTCCACCACCTGAGTCACCTGCTCAACCGCCCGGTGCAGGCGTTCGGAAGTTTGCAACACCTCACCAATCAGGCTGCGCTGGCTGTCGAGGAAGCGGTTGAAGCCACGCGCCAGGTCACCCAGTTCGTCCTGGCGCGTGTCATCCAGACGATGACTGAGGTCGCCCCCACCACTGCCGATTTGCACCAGTGCAGCGGTAACGCGGCGGATCGGCCGCACCAGGCCACGCGCCAGTAGCACCACCAACAGCAGCGAAACCAACGCTACAGCACCACCGATCAGACTGGTCAGCCAGACGGCCTGGTGCATTTGCGCGTAGATTTCCGACTCTGGCACTTCGGCCACCAGGGTCCAGTTGAGGTCGCGCAGGGGCAAACCAAGCGCCAGGTAGCGTTCGCCGTCACGGCTGAAGCGGCTGCTGCGCAGGCCTTCGCTTCCCGTCATGACACCCTTGGCTGCGTCCGCGCCAAGCTGCTCGGCAAGCTGGCGCTTGCCACTGAAGGCAGCGTCCGGATGCACCTGGATCAAGCCATCGTTACGCACCAGAAATACTTTGCCGTGTTCGCCGAAACTGAAGTCGTGAATCAGCTTCGACAGCTCGGTCATGCGCAGGCCCATGCCGGCCACGCCCACCAGTTGGCCGTGCTTTTCCACGCGGTAGTCGATGAACAACGCCAGCTCGCCAGTGGCGCCGTCGATGTCGATGTTGATGAGCCGCTCGGCGCCGCTGTCGATGTAGCCGTAAAACCATTTGTCCTTGGGGTTGCTGCGGCTGAGGGTGCGGTCCAGGCCATTCTCGTTGTAATAGTGGCCGGTTTCGGTCGAGGCAAACAGGGTGGTGAAAGCCTTGTTGCGCTGCTTGGCGGCGGCCAGGTATTCGATGAATTGCGGGGCCTGGGCGGGGTCTTCGCCAGCAGCCAGCCAGTCGCGCAGCAGGGTGTTGCCGGCAATGTCTGCAGCAGCTACCAGCGGCTGGCCGAGCATGCGCTCGATGTCATTGCGGATGGCCTCGATGCTGGCCGGCAGCGCAGTGTCGACCAGGTAGCGATCGGTGAGGCGATTGAGCGCCACGGTGAAAATGATGACCACCACCAGGATGCTGGCCAGCAGGGCGGCGCCCATGCTGGTGATCAACTGCCACTGGATGCTTTTACGCCAGATACGCATGCCCCTACTCCCCGCACATTATTGTTTTGCGAGAAGTGTATACACTTGCGTATCCAGTTAATCCAGTGATCTAGAACAACAACACAGATCCTGTGGGAGCGGGCGTGCCCGCGAAGAACACGACGCGGTGTCTGGCACCGGCTGCGCCGGTGTTCGCGGGCGCGCCCGCTCCCACAGGGGGCTCGGCATCAAGCCGTCATTGCTCGGCAATGGTCCGCACGATGGCGTCCACCGTGGCGTCGATCTGCGCCTGGGTACGTGCCAGGGTTTGCTGGTGTTCTTTCTGCAGTTCAACCTGCCTGGAGCACAGGTTAAGGGCAGCCAGCACCAGCAGTTTGTCACCGATCAGGGTCGGGTACTGACGCTTGGTCTCGTTCAGGGCGGTGTTGAGCATCCGCACCGCCTGAGCCAGGGTTTCTTCCTGGCCCTCTGGCGCCTTGATCGAATAGTCGATGCCGAGAATCGACACGACATTGACCGGCTGCTCGTGCAATCTCATGCGCCGACAGCGCTGGCGCGCTCAACCAGGGCCTGCAGGCGGGCGGCGGTGGTGCCGTTCTTCTCTTCCTGCTCCATCAGCGACAGCTGCAGGGTTTCGTTCTCTTCCTTGGCCTGTGCCAATTGCGTGCCGAGGGTAGCGTTCTGCTCGGTGAGTTGAGCGTTTTTCTGCATCAGGTCGCTGACCAGTTGCTCGATTTGATTCAGGGAAGCTTCCAGCATGGGTCTATCTCAGGTTGTTGCGAGGGGCGCACACGATAAAGAAAAGTGCCGCCCATCGCCATTAAATATCGGATTCATAAGGTGTCTAACCCGCAGATTGACAGGGTAAGCACCCCCTTGTTCCGACTTGGGTCAACCGCCGGTCAGGAAAAGGTTAGCCACCTCACAAATTTTGCGGGTCGCACTCAAGACTGATCAGTCACGACCGATAGCCAGACAAGTCTTGTTTTGTCGCACCTTGCGCACCTTTTCCCCTTGCCTGGACCCTCCCCTCCATGTCTCTACGCAACATGAACATCGCCCCGCGCGCGCTGCTCGGCTTCGCGCTTATCGGCCTGCTGATGCTTGGCCTTGGCATCTTCTCGCTGGTACAGATGGGCAACATCCGCCAGGCCGGCGTGGCCATCGAACAGGTCAGCGTGCCCAGCATCAAGATCCTCGACGAGCTCACCGCGCTGAACCTGCGCATGCGCACCCTCTCCTACCGCCTGCTGCTCAACCGCGAGCCGGACACCCAGCGCGACACCCTCAACCTGCTGGACCAGCGCAACAGCCAGATAGACCGCGCACGCCAGGCCTACCTGCCCATGATCGGCGCCGCCGACGAACAGGCCGCGTTCGACCAGTATGGCCAGTTGCTCAACCAGTACCGCCAGCTGGAGTCACGCATGCGCACCCTGAGCCAGGCCGACCGCCTGGACGAGCTGCGCGACCTGCTGAACCGTGATCTGCTGGCCAACTCCGAGCAGATCAACAAGGTCATGGACACCCTGGTGCGCATCAACACAGACCAGACCCGCGCCACCAACGAGAAGGCTGCCAACCAGTATGCTGCGGCCTTCGCCCTGGTGATCGGCCTGCTGGTGGCCGCTACCGTGCTGACCTTCGCCTGCGCCTTCCTGCTGACCCGCAGCATCGTCAAGCCGATCGAAGAAGCGCTCAAGAGCGCCGAACAGGTCGCCGACGGTGACCTGACCCACATCATCCGCGCCGAAGGCACCGACGAAGCCGCCCGCCTGCTGCGCGCCATGGCCCGCATGCAGGACAAGCTGCGCGACACCCTGCAGCAGATTGCCGGCTCGGCCACGCAACTGGCCTCGGCAGCCGAAGAGCTGAATGCCGTCACCGACGAAAGTGCCCGTGGCTTGCAACAGCAGAACAACGAAATCGAACAGGCCGCCACAGCCGTTACTGAAATGACCAGCGCTGTCGAAGAAGTGGCGCGCAATGCCGTGAGCACTTCTGAAGCGTCCAGTGAAGCCAGCCGCTCCACCGGCGACGGTCGTGACCTGGTGATGGAAACCGTGGGTGCCATCGAGCGCATGAGCGGTGATGTGCAAGCCACTGCCAAACTGATTACCCACCTGGCCGAACAGTCGCGTGACATCGGCAAGGTACTCGACGTGATCCGTGGCCTGGCAGATCAGACCAACCTGCTGGCGCTGAACGCCGCCATCGAAGCAGCGCGAGCCGGTGAGGCGGGCCGTGGTTTTGCCGTGGTGGCGGACGAAGTGCGTGCTCTGGCCCATCGCACCCAGCAGTCGACCAGCGAAATCGAGCGCATGATCGGCAGCATCCAGGGCGGTACGGAAGAAGCGGTGGAGTCGATGCGCACCAGCACCGAACGCGCCGAATCCACCCTGAACATCGCCCGTGGTGCGGGCATGGCGCTGGATACCATTGCCGGGGCGGTGGCGCAGATCAACGAGCGTAACCTGGTGATTGCCAGCGCGGCGGAAGAACAGGCGCAGGTGGCGCGGGAAGTGGACCGCAACCTGGTAAACATCAATGACCTGTCGGTGCAGAGTGCTACCGGGGCGCATCAGACCAGTGCGGCGAGTGCCGAGTTGTCGCGCCTTGCCGTGGACCTCAATGGCCTTGTAGCCCGGTTCCGTACTTGAAACAGTTGGGGCCGCTTTGCGGCCCATCGCCGGCAAGCCAGCTCCCACACCGACCGCGCACCTTTTCTGGGTTGTGCAGTACCTGTGGGAGCTGGCTTGCCGGCGATGGGCTGCAAAGCAGCCCCCTGTAATTCCGGATCAGTAATCGATCCGCACATCCCCTTTCGGCACACTGCAGCACGACAGGATGTAACCCTCGGCTTCGTCCTCTTCGGTAATGCCGCCGTTGTGCTCCATCTCCACCTCACCGCCCAGCTTGAGCACCTTGCAGGTGCCGCAAATGCCCATGCCGCAGGCTTTCGGGATCATCAAGCCAACCTTGGCCGCCGCCGCATGCACGGTCTCGCCCGGGGCGACGCGGATGCTCTTCTCGCTGCCGATGAACTCCACCAGGTTGAGGTCGGAAACATCCAGCTCCGGTGCATCGGCCGCCTGCTCGGCGTGCTCCACTGCATCGGCCTTGGCCTCGGCCGGTGTCGCGCCGAACGACTCCTCGTGGTAGTTCTTCATGTCGAAGCCGACCGCTTCGAGCATGCGCTTGACCGCCGTCATGTAGGGCGTCGGGCCGCAGCAGAACACCACGCGGTCCATGTAATCCGGGGCAATCAGCTCCATCAGGCGCTGGTTGAGATAGCCGCGATACCCCGCCCACGGCTCGCCCAGGCCATGCTTCTCGCAAATGATGTGCAGGCTGAAGTTGGGGATGCGTGACGCCATCTGCTCCAGTTCGCGGTGGTAGATGATGTCCTTCGGCGAGCGGGCGCTGTGTACGAACACCATGTCGACGTTGGCGTTGGTGTCGTAGAACCAGCGCGCCATCGACATGACCGGGGTAATGCCCACGCCACCCGACAGGTACAACACCTTGCCTGCCGGGAAGTCGATGGCGTTGAACAACCCCACCGGCCCGTGCACCGGCAGCTCGGCACCTTCGTGCATGGTGTCGTGCAGGAAGTTGGACACCAGCCCGCCCGGTACACGCTTGACGGTGATCGAGAAGCTGTAGGGCACCGACGGTGAACTGGAGATGGTGTAGGAGCGCATCACCGGCTTGCCTTCGATCTCTAGCTCCAGGGTGACGAACTGCCCGGGTTTGAAGAAGAACATGATCGGCTGATCGGCCATGAAGCAGAAAGTGCGCACGTCCCAGGTCTCCTGGATGACCTTGACGCAGCGCACGATGTGGCGGCCGTTGGCCCAGGTCTGGGTGGTGACCGGATTGAGGAAGGTATCGGACATGTTCATCTCCAGCAGCCGACTATTGGGCTTTTTATGGCTTGGATAATGCGCAAGCCGAAGGCGATGCACATTCCTGCCAGCGACATCGGCGTGCTTATCGCGACCAGCCCCGCGCTACAAGGGCTGTGGCGTCGTTATTCACATCGGCCATGTCGCCCATGGATACGGTTCGCGGCGGCTTCGGACGCACACTCCACGGCAAATAAACAAGCTGTTTCTTGAAGACAGCCTTGCGGCACCACAACAACGATTAGCCACCTTTTGCCGGCCGCACACGGCCCCGAGGAATACACGATGGACGTCACCGCAACCCTGAGCCTGGGCGATCCACTGGAACCTGCACGCAAGGCTACCGCCGAGATGCTGCAGACCCGCGAGCGAACCTACTCGCTGCCCCAGCCTTTCTACACCGACGAGCGTCTGTTCCAGATCGACATGCAGGAGATCTTCCAGAAAGAATGGCTGATCGCCGGCATGACTTGCGAAATTCCGGCGAAAGGCAACTACATCACCCTGCAGATCGGCAACAACCCGATCCTGGTGGTGCGCGGTGCCGAAGGTAAGGTGCACGCCTTCCATAACGTCTGCCGCCACCGCGGTTCGCGCCTGTGCGTCAGCGACAAAGGCAAGGTGGCCAAGCTGGTGTGCCACTACCACCAGTGGACCTACGAGCTGGACGGCCGCCTGCTGTTCGCCGGCACCGAAATGGGCGCCGACTTCGACATGAAGCAGTACGGCCTGAAGCCGGTAAACGTGAAAGTGGCCGGTGGCTACATCTTCATCAGCCTGGCGGAAAACCCGCCTGCCATCGACGAGTTCCTGGCCACCCTGGAACACTACATGGAACCGTACGACATGGAGAACACCAAGGTGGCGGTGCAAACCACCTTGATGGAAAAGGCCAACTGGAAGCTGGTGCTGGAAAACAACCGCGAGTGCTACCACTGCAGCGGTTCGCACCCGGAGCTGCTGCAAACCCTGCTGGAGTGGGACGATACCAACGACCCGCGTGCCAGCCAGGAATTCAAGGACCACGTGGCCGCCTCGGCCGCCGCCTGGGAAGCCGAGAAAATCCCGTACCTGCACAAGAGCCACGGCCTGCGTAACCGCATCGTGCGCATGCCGCTGCTCAAGGGCACTGTGTCGATGACCATGGACGGCAAGCAGGCCTGCCAGAAGCTGATGGGCCGCATCAAGAACCCCGACCTGGGCTCGATGCGTATCCTGCACCTGCCGCACTCGTGGAACCACTGCATGGGCGACCACATGATCGTCTTCACCGTGTGGCCGATCAGCGCTCAAGAGACCATGGTCACCACCAAGTGGCTGGTGCACAAGGACGCCGTGGAAGGCGTGGACTACGACCCGGAGCGTATGCGCAAGGTGTGGGACGCCACCAACGACCAGGACCGCCGTCTGGCGGAAGAGAACCAGCGTGGGATCAACTCCACAGCGTACCAGCCAGGGCCTTATTCGAAGACCTATGAGTTTGGCGTGGTGAACTTCATCGACTGGTACAGCGGGCGGATGCTGAACAACCTAGGGGCGGAGCCGGCGCCGTATTTGAAAGAAGTGCAGGCGCAGTAAGCGCAAACCCCGCCAACGCACGCATGTGCTACGGCGGGGCTCTCCAACGCTTTATAAGCGCGTGTCATCGATACCGGCCTCAACATCAACTCCCCTACGACGCCCCCGCACCATCGCGACAAGCCCCCTGACAGCGCCCGATACGGCTGTGCTCACGGCTTGGCCGACTTGCTGCATCCCTTGCCACATATAGCTCAAGCCGTATGCATCCAGCACAGCGTCAGCAACTAATCGCCCTCTAGGCATGCCGCGCACCCCCGCACGACGCCACTCATGCCTGGCATTCATGGGTAGGGCTGCGAATCCCAAGAAACCACCCCCTGAACGGCCAAGATCCGCCCCATTCATAACCGGCTGAATGGTTCTCATCGACCCTGGGTTGAAGGTTTCCGCAAGATTCGGTCCACGAAGCAATACCGATGTAGTGTAGGCGTATGTATCGACGACATTAGCCCCAGCGACCACTGCCGGATGCAAGCTGGGTAAAGATGGCTCGGCAACGCCATTGGGAAGTGGAACATTGTTGATCCTGGCTCTCATACGCGAGACAACCATATTGCTTACGCCTGCCAGGGCACTTGAGCCGAAAAACACATGCGTCAAAGCCGTGATCCAAGACCGGCCCGACTCATCGGTTCGGTTCACCGGATCACCGCCACAATAGGCATAGGCATTGATGCCTCCGCGGTTAAAAGGACTAAGGCTGTCGGGACTCTGGAACCGCATTAGCATAGGGTTGTAGTGGCGATAACCATTTCCCAGCGGGTAACTGCCCAAAAGCTGATCAGGGCGTTGTCCGCAAAAAGCCAACACTGATATTGGGCGTCCTGCAACAACGCCGTAAGGTGAGTAAGCTCGTGCCATGGTTATCCACAAATCCTTCAAAGCTTTCCACTACCCTAGCCGCAATAGGCTGGGTTACGTACTAGCAGAAATATCAGGTGGCAGCTGATCATTTTTTAATCACTCTGCGCAAAGCCCCGATTTTTCTTGGCTACAGAAAAGTCATTACATCTTGTCCACAGAGAAACCAACAGAGTTTGTGGGCAATAGACAAAACGCAGCCATCGTCCTGTGGATAAGCGATTCAAGGCCCAGAAAACAAGCGCTGAAGTCGATTTCAGACTGATTTGATTGATTTTTGATCGATCAGGTTAAGGCCTTTAACAGCGAGGGCTACAGCCGCTATCAAACAGATTATCCACAGACCGGCTAACAGCGATTGTGGGCAAAACCTGGCAGGTGACTGCGTGGCTGCATCAGGCTATGCCAGTTGAAAGCTGATCATTTTATGATCTAAGTTCTGCAAGTGCCGTGACATAAGGCTTACAGCCATGCGCCAACACTTTATCCACACCTTGGCGAACAGATTCCGTGGGCAAAACAAACGTGTACCTGATATTTCTGCCAGTTTCGCCAAATCCAGCGATGTGATTGGGTAATGGCCACTACTTTGGCATTACCCAGGAGTGACTTATGCACAGCCGCCAGGAAGGCACTGTGAAGTGGTTCGATGAAAAGCGGGGGATTGGGGTTATCAGCGCCGAAGGGCGGCGCAGGGATTACCTGGTTTTGCGCTGCGCCGCAGTGAATGTGGTGTTATCGAAGGGGGAACGGGTGTTATTCGAGCCAGTGAGCGAGGCGCTAGGCTGTTGGGCGTTCAATGTGGCCAAGGCACATCATTAGCCTGTCAGGCCCAATCGCCGGCAAGCCAGCTCCCACAGGTATTGCACAGGGCCCGAAGGCAGTAGTAATCCTGTGAGAGCCGGCTTGCCGGCGATGAGGCCAGCTCGGGCTTCAGCGCAGCACACCTTCTTCTACCAACAGCTTGAGAATGGCCTCGGCACCTTCCTGTGGCGAAACATCCTTCAGCACCTTGCCACCACCACCACTGGCCTTGGCCGTCGCTGCCTTCATCCGGTCGGCACCGCTCTTGGCCTTGATCACCTTCAACCGCTTGGGCCGTGGCCGGGCCGGTTGCAGCTCGGCTTCGGCCAGCAGCTCGTCTTCGATAATGGCCACGTTACGTGCCGCCAAAACTCCCCGTCTCGCCGGCCCGAAGGCACTTTGGCGCGGCTTGGGCGCCGCGTTATCCACAGTCGCCAGCAACGGCAGGCGCACTTTCAGCCGGCGCCGCTGACCCCGCGGCAGAGCCTGCAAGACCTGGGCGGTGCCATTGTCGATCGACTCTACCTCGGCCAACCCCACAATCAACGGCCACCCGAGCTTTTCCGCCAGCAGGAACGGCAACATGCCTGAACCCTCGCCCGTTTCAGCCTGGCTACCGGTCAGCACCAGCTGTGCCCCGGCGTCGCGCAGGTAGTCCCCCAGCACGCCCAGCACATCGGCGCCAGCCGGCTGCTCCAGCACGTCCAGGTGGTCCAGGCCCATGCCCAGATAAGCGCGCAGGGCCTCTTCGCGCGGGTCGCCGGCATGCACCACCTGCAAGTTATCCCCAGCCAGCTGCAATCCCAACTCCACAGCGCGGGCATCCTGCTCGGCGCGGCGGGCGCGGCCGGAGCTTGGGTGGGCACCGATGGAAACCAGGCTGATCACTTTCGTACTCATGCTCGTGCCCTTATGCCGCGTCGCGCTGGCCGCCGCTGCGGAAGTTGTCCACAGCCTCGATCAGTGCCTTGAGAATCGCCGAGCTGTCGCCAATCACCGACAGGTCGGCCCGTTTGATCATGTCGCAGCCAGGGTCCATGTTGATCGCCACCACCTTGTCGCAGGCGCCAATGCCCTGCAGGTGCTGGATCGCGCCCGAGATACCCACAGCCACGTAGACCCGTGCGGTCACCCAGGTACCGGTAGCACCCACCTGGCGGTTGCGCGGCATGAAGCCGTCGTCCACCGCCACCCGCGAGGCGCCTTCGGTGGCGCCCAAGGCTGCGGTAGCCTTGTGGTACAAATCCCAGTCCTTGACCCCGTTGCCGCCCGAGACGATGAACTCGGCCTCAGCCATGGCAATGGTGGCCGGGTCCACGGCCACCGAGCCGAGGTCTTCGATACGCGACAGGCTGCGCGCCACGCTTGTGGACAACTCCACCGGCAGCGCTTCGTGACGGGTTTCGCTGACCGGTTCGGCGCACTCGGCTGCGGCCAGGATCAAGCGTGGCACGGCGCGCTGCAGGTCTTGCTGGCCGGCACCGGCACGGCCGATGCACTGGCCGTCCTTGACCTGCCACACCCGCGTCGCCGGGCGTTCGCCCAGTGCCGCGCCCAGGCGCCGGCCCAGCTCCCCGCCACCGGTGCGGCTGTCAGGCAGCAGCCAGTGGCGCGGGGTGAACTGGTTATCCACAGCCCGCAAGCCCTGCACCAGTTGCTCCGGTGCATAACCCTCGAATGCTTCGCCTTCGATGACCAGCAGGCGGTCGACGCCGGCTGTGGAAAAGTTGCTTTCCTTGTGTTCGTTGAACACCACCGCCAACACCGCACCATCGCTGCCAGCCAGGCTGTGGGCCAGGCCGAGCAGGTCGCGGTCGTGGCTGCTGAGGCGGCCACCGACCATGTCGGGCACCACGGCAATGTAGAACGCCGGCGCCGGCACCTGATGCAGCGGCAATTTGACCTCGGCCGCCGCCGTGCGCCGCCCGCCCACACCGGTACCCTGCTGGGCGCCGCTGCGGTCGATGCGCTTGATGCCGGCCGGGCCGATGAAGCCTGCGGCAATCGCATGGGGGTTCTTGCGGATGAGGCCGTTCGGCCCCATCCAGCTGGTCTGTTGGGTCTGCATGGCCGCGTGCAGCGGGTGCAGGCGGTTACGGGCGATCCACTCGGCGCGTGGGTCGCGGCGGATAATGTCGCTCATCAGTGCACCTCCGCAGGTTCACGTTTAGCCGTTTGCGGCTTTGGGGCAGTGGGTGCGTCCTCTTCGATCAGCACGTCGGCCACCAGCTCGGCCAGGTCCTTGATCTGTGGGCGCGGTTCGACCACACCTTCGAGCATGGCGGTACATTGCGGGCAACCCACGGCCACCAGCTCGGCCTCGGTTTCGCGAATGTCGTCCATGCGCATATCGGGGATACGCTGCTTGCCCGGGATGTCGGTGATCGGCGCACCGCCACCACCGCCGCAGCAACGGGAACGGAAGCCAGAACGTTGCATCTCGCGCACTTCGATACCCAACGCCTTGAGCACTTCACGCGGGGCTTCGTACTCGCCGTTGTAACGGCCCAGGTAGCACGGGTCGTGATAAGTGACGCTGCCGCCCTTGTGCTGTCCAAGGTTGAGCTTGTTGGCCGCGATCAGTTCGGCGATGTAGGTGCTGTGGTGCTGCACCTGGTATTCGCCGCCCAAGGCGCCGTATTCGTTCTTCAGCACATGGAAGCTGTGCGGGTCGCAGGTGACGATGCGCTGGAACTTGTACTTGGCCAGGGTCTGGATATTGCGTTTGGCCAGTTGCTGGAAGGTCGCTTCATCGCCCAGACGGCGGGCGACGTCGCCGCTGTCGCGTTCTTCCAGGCCGAGCACGGCAAAGTCCACGCCCGAAGCCTTGAGGACTTTGACAAACGAACGCAGGGTGCGCTGGTTGCGCATGTCGAAGGCACCATCGCCGACCCAGAACAGCACTTCGGTGGTTTTCACCTCGGACAACAGCTTCAGGTTGAGGTCGGCCGCCCAGTTCATGCGCCCGCCAGGGGCGAAGCCGCCAGGGTTGTCGGTGGCAATCAGGTTGTCCAGCACCTCGGCGCCCTTGTTCGGGGTAGCGCCCTTTTCCAGGGTGAGGTGGCGGCGCATGTCGACGATGGCATCGACGTGCTCGATCATCATCGGGCATTCCTCGACGCAGGCACGGCAAGTGGTGCAGGACCACAGCGTTTCAGCATCGACCAGGCCATTGACGATAGGCTGGTGCGGGTGACCGCCGTGCTCGCCAATCGGTTTACCCGGGTACGGGCTGCCGGCGAACTGGGCGTCGGTGCCACCAGCCAGGCCAATGACCATGTCCTGGATGAGCTTTTTCGGGTTCAGCGGCTGGCCAGCGGCAAACGCCGGGCACATGGCCTCACATTTACCGCACTGCACACAGGCGTCGAAGCCCAGCAGTTGGTTCCAGGTGAAATCTGCCGGTTTTTCCACGCCCAGCGGCGCGTTCGGGTCTTCCAGGTCCAGCGGCTTGAGGCCGGTGGAACGGCCTCCCCCGAAACGTTCGGCGCGACGGTGCCAGGCCAGGTGCAGGGCACCGGCGAAGGCGTGTTTCATCGGGCCGCCCCAGGTCATGCCGAAGAACAGCTCCGACACGCCCCACAGCACGCCCAGGCCAAGGACGCCGACCATCACCCAGCCGCCGGTGTTGGCAGGCAGGATGCCGGCAACCGGCAAGGTGGCGATGAAGAAGCTCACGGCGAACGCCATCAGGCTCTTCGGCAGACGCATCCACGGGCCCTTGGACAGGCGCGAGGGTGGGTTGAGGCGGCGTTTGAAGACGAAGATGGCGCCGCTGAACATGATTACGGTGGCCACCAGCAACGCGTAGCCGAGGATTTTGCTTTGCAAGCCAAAGCCGTGCACCAGGATGGCCAGCACGGCCGACAGCACAAAGCCGCCCGCGGTGGCCACGTGGGTCTTGGACATGTACTTGTCGCGCTCGACCACATGGTGCAAGTCCACCAGATAGCGGCGCGGCATGGCCAGCAGGCCGCCGATCAGGTTGACCTTGCTTGGCCGGCCACGCCGCCACATGCGCACCCGGCGCAGGGCGCCGAGCACTGCCAGGCCAAGGGCAGCGAACAGCAGGATGGGTAGAAGGGTGTTCAACATGGGAGGCTCCCATAACAGCTGGATTCTTGCGCCACCTCAAGAGCGGCGCGGACCCCTTGTGGGAGCGGCCTTGTGTCGCGAAAGGGCTGCGAAGCAGCCCCGGCAATTTCTGCTGCGAAGCTGAAAACCTGGGGCCGCTTCGCGACCCTTTCGCGACACAAGGCCGCTCCCACAAGGGGGGCCAGTCCCGCCTCTAGAGAGGCGGTGCGATCAGAAGTCCTTGCACAGGCGCAAGGCGTCGTAGATCGCCGCATGCACGTTGCGCTGGGCCACGCAGTCGCCGATGCGATACAGCAGGTAGCCTTCGCCCGGCTGGCTGAGAATCGGCTGTGGCTTGATGGCGAACAGCGCCTCCACGTCGATCTGGCCTTTGTTGCGCGAACCTTCCTTCAGGGCGTAATACAGCTGCTCGTCAGGGCGCACGCCGTTCTCCACCACCACCTGGTCGACCACACGCTCTTCCTTGGCGCCGGTGTATTCGTTCTCCAGCACCGCCACCAGCTTGTCGCCTTCGCGGTAGACCTTTTCCAGCATCATGTCGCCGGTCATGATCACTTCTTTGGGGTACATGCTGCGGTAGTAGGTCGGGAAGGTAGTACCGCCCATGGCCACGCCCGGCTTGATGTCGTCGGTGACGATTTCCACCTGGCTGCCCTTGTCAGCGATGAAGTCGGCCACCGACATGCCGGTGAATTCGCAGATGGTGTCGTACACCAGCACGTTCTTGCCCGGCGCAACCTTGCCGTCGAGCACGTCCCAGCTGCTGACCACCAGCCCTTCGGCAGCGCCCCAGTGTTCGTTCTGCTCCAGGAACGAGTGCCCGCCTACGGCCAGCACGATCACGTCCGGGCGCAGGTCCTGGATGGTGGCCACGTCAGCGGCGGTGCCCAGGCGCAGGTCGACTTTCAAACGCGCCAGCTCCAACTGGTACCAGCGGGTGATACCGGCAATCTGGTCACGCTGAGGTGCCTTGGCGGCGATGGTGATCTGCCCGCCAATCTGGTCTTTCTTCTCGAACAGGGTCACGTCGTGGCCACGTTCGGCCGCTACACGAGCAGCTTCCATACCGGCAGGGCCGGCGCCTACCACCACCACCTTGCGCTTCACGCCGGTGGTTTTCTCGATGATGTGCGGCACGCCCATGTATTCACGGGAGGTCGCGGCGTTCTGGATGCACAGCACATCCAGGCCCTGGTACTGGCGGTCGATGCAGTAGTTGGCACCGACGCACTGCTTGATCTGGTCGATCTGGCCCATCTTGATCTTGGCGATCAGGTGCGGGTCGGCCATGTGCGCACGGGTCATGCCGACCATGTCCACGTAGCCGCCTTCAAGGATGCGTGTGGCCTGGTTCGGGTCCTTGATGTTCTGCGCGTGCAGCACCGGTACCTTGACCACTTCCTTGATACCCGCCGCCAGGTGCAGGAACGGCTCCGGCGGGTAGCTCATGTTAGGGATGACGTTGGCCAGGGTGTTGTGGGTGTCGCAACCCGAGCCGACCACGCCGATGAAGTCGAGCATGCCGGTGGCGTCGTAGTACGCGGCGATCTGCTTCATGTCTTCATGGCTGAGGCCATCGGGGTGGAACTCGTCACCGCAGATACGCATGCCCACGCAGAAGTCGTCACCGACCTCGGCGCGTACGGCCTTGAGCACTTCCAGGCCGAACTTCATGCGGCCTTCGAAGGTGCCGCCCCATTCGTCGGTACGCTTGTTGACGCGCGGGCTCCAGAACTGGTCGATCATGTGCTGGTGCACCGCCGACAGTTCCACGCCGTCGAGGCCGCCTTCTTTGGCGCGACGTGCCGCTTGCGCGTAGTTGCCGATCACCCGCCAGATCTCTTCCACCTCGATGGTTTTGCAGGTGGCGCGGTGCACGGGTTCACGGATACCCGACGGCGACATCAGGGTCGGCCAGTTGAAGCCATCCCAGCGCGAGCGACGGCCCATGTGGGTAATCTGGATCATGATCTTGGCGCCATGCTTGTGCATGGCGTCGGCCAGGTTCTGGAAGTGCGGGATGATGCGGTCGGTCGACAGGTTGACCGACGCCCACCATTCCTGCGGGCTGTCGATGGCCACCACGGACGAGCCGCCGCAGATCGCCAGGCCGATGCCGCCCTTGGCCTTTTCTTCGTAGTACTTCACGTAGCGGTCGGTCGTCATGCCGCCGTCAGTGGCGTAGACCTCGGCGTGCGCGGTGCTGAGCACGCGGTTGCGGATGGTCAGTTTGCCGATCTGGATCGGCTGGAACATTGCTTCGAATGCCATGACGCTATCTCCGGCTTACAACGGCTTTGTAACGAACAGGCCATCTTCGTGGCCTTCTTCCGACCCGCCGTAGACCTGCTCGGCCACGGTGCGGATCTTGCTGCCGCGGGCAGCGAGAATCTGGTCCATGGCGCCGGCGAACCAGCCGGTGAACATGTAGTCGACCTTGCGGCCGCACTTGCCATAGACGTACACGAACGCAGAGTGCTTGAGCTTGACGCTGCAAGTGCCCTTGTCCAGGTCGATATCCTGGATTTCGAACAGGCCCCAGCCACGCTGGCTCAGGCGCTTCATGTAGTGCTCGAACACCGCCACGCCTTCCAGGCCATGGCATTCGGCTTCTTTTTCACACCAGTGCCAGGCGGACTTGTAGCCGGCCTTGTAGAGGATTTCGGCGTAGGCGTCGGCGCCCAGCACTTCCTCGATGCCGATGTGGTTGTTGACGAAGAAATGGCGCGGCACGTACAGCATCGGCAGGGCGTCGCTGGTCCAGACACCGGTCTCGCTGTCGACTTCGATTGGCAATTGCGGGGCGATCTTGGCCATGGAAACTCAACTCCATAAAATTTTTATGTGGGTGCCCCGGCGTTGCTGGCAGGGGCTATCAGGCTTGGAGAGCGGCTTACTCGCCCCAGACGTCCTTGAGGACGTTGACCCAGTTCTCGCCCATGATCTTGCGTACCACGCGCTCGGAATGGCCGCGCTTGAGCAGGGTTTCGGTGAGGTTGGGGAACTCGCCGACAGTGCGGATGCCGAGCGGGTTGATGATCTTGCCGAAGTTGGTCAGGCGACGGGCGTAGCCCTTGTCGTGGGTCAGGTACTCGAAGAAGTCCTGGCCGTGGCCCTGGGTGAAGTCGGTACCGATACCGATGGCGTCTTCACCAACGATGTTCATGGTGTACTCGATGGCTTCGGCGTAGTCATCGATGGTGGAGTCGATACCCTTGGCCAGGAACGGCGCGAACATGGTCACGCCAACGAAGCCGCCGTGGTCGGCGATGAACTTCAGCTCTTCGTCCGACTTGTTGCGCGGGTGCTCCTTCAGGCCCGAGGGCAGGCAGTGGGAGTAGCACACCGGCTTTTTCGATTCGAGGATGACTTCTTCAGAGGTTTTGGAGCCCACGTGGGACAGGTCGCACATGATGCCGACGCGGTTCATTTCCGCCACGATTTCGCGACCGAAGCCCGACAGGCCGCCGTCACGCTCGTAGCAACCGGTACCTACCAGGTTCTGGGTGTTGTAGCACATCTGCACGATGCCCACGCCCAGCTGCTTGAACACGTCCACGTAGGCGATCTGGTCTTCGAAGGCATGGGCGTTCTGGAAACCGAAGAGGATGCCGGTCTTGCCCAGCTCCTTGGCCTTGCGGATGTCGGCGGTGGTGCGCACCGGCATCACCAGGTCGCTGTTGTCGCGGATCAGCTTCTGGCTGGCAGCGATGTTGTCGACGGTTGCCTTGAAGCCTTCCCAGACCGACACCGTGCAGTTGGCCGCAGTCAGCCCGCCTTTGCGCATGTCTTCGAACAGCTCGCGGTTCCACTTGGCAATGATCAGGCCGTCGATGACGATGCTGTCGGCGTGAAGTTCGGCTGGGCTCATCAGGCTGTCCCCTTTTATTGAGTTGGGCTGCGCCAAACCTTCTGCCGGCGCTTTGGGGCCAGCATATGCCTGTGCCCAATGACGCCCCGATGCAAAAACGACAGGGGGTTTGCCGAAAGCGTCAATGCGCGACAACACGCCCTCTGGCATGCGGCGTGGCGATGAGAGACAGTCTCGATAACGACGTTTCTGGCCGTTTTATGAACATTTCGTCAGAGAGCTACCGCCTTGCCTTCGGCTGAGCGAGAATCCCTGCGATTCGTCAGCCTGTTGAGGAGAAAACGGATGAAATCATTGGCATGGCTGGTACTGCTGGCTGTCGTGTCGGGCGCCCAGGCCGGCGAAGAAGAAAGCACCCCGTGCGACAACGTCGAGACCGACCAGCAGACCTACGCGTGCGCTGCGTTCAACAAGCAGACTGCCGAGCGTGAGCTGAAGTCGGCTTACGATGACTTGATTCAGCGTATTCGCGACCAATATGCCGATGAGGGCGACCAGGCCACCGCGCTGGTCGGGCGTATGGATGCGGCCGAGAAGCTGTGGACACAGCTGCGCGATGCGGATTGCAAGGTTGAGACCTATGCCGAGAAGCCCGGGAGCAAGGCGTTTCAGGCGGCCTGGGACACCTGCGTGGCGCAGCGCAGTGATGACCGGTCGGAGTATTTGCAGTCCATTGGTCAACAGTGAAATCCTGCTTTCCTGTACTGGCCCTATCGCCGGCAAGCCAGCTCCCACAGGTGCCCCACAGCTTTTGAGTATTGTGCAAGCCAGCTCCTTCAGGTGCTGCTCAGGTCTTGAGTTCTGTGGAGTACCTGTGGGAGCTGGCTTGCCGGTGATGGGGCCGGTACAGGAGAACATCACACAGCCCTGGCCAACCTGTCTTCTCGTGGGCAACGCTGGTACCGCGCCCGATAGCAGCGGGTAAAGTACGAAGCCGACTCAAACCCGCACGCCACCCCCACCTCCAGCACACTCATGTCGGTCTGACGCAACAACTGCCGCGCCTTGTCCAGCCGCAGTCGCAAATAGAACCCGCTTGGCGTGTCATCCAGGTGCACCCGAAACAGCCGCTCCAGCTGCCGCCGGGTCACCTGCACCGCCTCGGCCAGCACCTGGGTATTGAGCGGCTGTTCGGTGTTGCGCTCCATTTCACCAATCACCTTCACCAGCTTCTTGTTGCTGATGCCATAGCGGCTGGCGATCTGCATGCGCTGGTGGTCCTGTCGCTGACGGATACGCCCGAGCACGAACTGCTCCGACACCTGCACCGCCAACTCACTGCCATGGGCTTGTGCAATCAGGTCGAGCATCAGGTCGATCGAGGCAGTGCCACCCGCGCAGGTGATGCGCCGCCGGTCGATCTCGAACAACTCCTGGGTCGCCTGCAAGCTTGGGTAGTTTTCCTTGAACGCTTCCAGCGCCTCCCAATGCACGGTGGCGCGGTGGCCGTCGAGCAAGCCGGCCTCGGCCAATACGACGGCGCCGGTATCGATGCCACCCAGAATCACCCCGTCATGGTCCAGGCGCCGCAGCGCCTGCTGCAGTGTCGGCCCATAGCAGGCCAGGGGGTCGAAGCCAGCCACAATCAGCAAAATGCCGGCTGGCTCCCCCGCCGCCAACGCCGCATCGGCGTTCACCGACATGCCGTTGCTGGCCTGCACCGCCCCACCATCCAGGCTCAACACCTGCCAGCGATACGAAGGCCCCTTGAAGCGGTTGGCTACCCGCAATGGCTCCAGGGCACTGATGAAGCCCATGGCCGAAAAACCGGGTAACAGCAGGAAGTGAATGATTTGCGGCATTGCATGCTCCACGGCAAAGGTGGTCGCCTCCGTGCAACTGTTGGTCGCCAGGGTGCGATTTTTCACCCTGCCAGCAGCGTAGCGTGTTCACACGGCCCAGAGAGGTCGGAACCCCATAACAATATGCACTGCCGATGGAGAGCCACCATGCACAGCTTGATCCGCCGCAGCCTGTTGACCCTTGCCCTGAGCAGCATCGCCACCTCCCCGCTTTACGCCGCCGAACCTGCGGCCTGCAAGAACGTCCGCCTGGGCGTGGTCAACTGGACCGACGTCATCGCCACCAGCGCCATGGCCCAGGTGCTGCTCGATGGCCTGGGCTACCAGACCAAACAGACCAGCGCCTCGCAGCAGATCATCTTCGCCGGCATCCGCGACAAACGCCTGGACATGTTCCTGGGTTACTGGAACCCGATCATGACCCAGACCATCACGCCGTTCATCGACGCCAACCAGGTCAAGGTACTGGAGAAACCAAGCCTGGAGGATGCCCGCGCCACCCTGGCCGTGCCGAAATACCTCTACGACAAGGGTTTGAAGACCTTCGCCGACATCCATAAGTTCGAGAAAGAGCTGGGCGGCAAGATCTATGGCATCGAACCGGGCTCCGGCGCCAACACCCAGATCAAGGCAATGATCACCAAGAACCAGTTCGACCTGGGCAAGTTCCAGCTGGTCGAGTCCAGCGAGGCTGGCATGCTCGCCGCTGTCGACCGCGCCGTGCGGCGCAAGGAAGCCGTGGTGTTCTTCGGCTGGGCACCGCACCCGATGAACGTGAACATCGACATGGCCTACCTGGGTGATAGCCAGGATGCGCTCGGCCCTGACGAAGGCCGCGCCACGGTGTGGACAGTAACCGCACCGGACTACGCCGAACGCTGCCCCAACGCCCACCGCCTGCTGGCCAACCTGAACTTCAGCGCCGAGGACGAGAGCCGCATGATGCAGCCGCTGCTCGACCACAAGGACGCGCTGGAATCGGCCCGCCAGTGGCTGAAAGACCATCCCGAGGACAAGGCCCGCTGGCTGGAAGGTGTGACCACCTTCGATGGCAAGCCGGCTGCGGACAACCTCAAGCTCACTGCCAACTGACTGGGCCCTTTCGCGGGCACGCCCGCTCCCACAGGTACAGCTCCACACTCAGGATCACATTGATCCTGTGGGAGCGGGCATGCCCGCGAAAAGCCAAACACAGACACCACAAGGAACACACCATGAACCACGACGTCATCATCACCTGCGCCCTCACCGGCGCCGGCGACACCGCCTCGAAAAGCCACCTTGTTCCAGTCACCCCCAAGCAGATTGCTGAAGCCGCAGTAGAAGCCGCCAAAGCCGGCGCCACCGTAGTCCACTGCCACGTCCGCGACCCGCAAACCGGCCGTTTCAGCCGCGACGTGGCGCTGTACCGCGAAGTGATGGAACGCATCCGCGAAGCCGACGTGGACATCATCGTCAACCTTACCGCCGGCATGGGTGGCGACCTGGAAATCGGCCCCGGCGAAACGCCGCTGGAGTTCGGCCAGGGCACCGACCTGATCGGCCCACTGGAACGCCTGGCGCATGTCGAGGCCCTGCTGCCGGAAATCTGCACCCTCGACTGCGGCACGCTCAACTTCGGCGACGGCAACTCGATCTACGTTTCCACCCCGGCGCAACTGCGCGCTGGCGCCAAACGCATCACCGAACTTGGCGTGAAAGCCGAACTGGAAATTTTCGACACCGGCCACCTGTGGTTCGCCAAGCAAATGATGAAGGAAGGCTTGCTGGACGACCCGCTGTTCCAGCTGTGCCTGGGCATCCCGTGGGGCGCCCCGGCCGACACCACCACCATGAAAGCCATGGTCGACAACCTGCCAGCCAACGTCACCTGGGCCGGCTTCGGCATCGGCCGCATGCAAATGCCGATGGCGGCGCAAGCGATACTGCTGGGCGGTAACGTACGGGTGGGCCTGGAAGACAACCTGTATCTGGACCGTGGCGTACTGGCCAGCAACGGCCAGTTGGTCGAACGCGCCGTGGAGATCATCTCGCGCCTAGGCGCCCGTGTACTGACCCCAGCCGAAGGCCGGGAAAAAATGAACCTCAAGCGCCGCTGAAACCATCAGGAGAATTCGCATGCCCTTCATCACCGAGATCAAGACCTTCGCCGCCCTGGGTAGCGGCGTGATCGGCAGCGGCTGGGTCGCCCGCGCCTTGGCCCACGGCCTGGACGTAGTCGCCTGGGACCCGGCTCCAGGCGCCGAACAGGCGCTGCGCAAGCGTATTGCCAATGCCTGGCCCGCGCTTGAGAAGCAGGGCCTGGCGGCCGGTGCATCACAAGACCGCCTGAAGTTCGTTGCCACCATCGAGGAATGCGTGCGCGACGCCGATTTCATCCAGGAAAGCGCGCCAGAGCGGCTGGACCTCAAGCTCGGCCTGCACGCGAAGATCAGCGCCGCTGCAAAACCTGATGCCATCATTGGCTCCAGTACTTCAGGTCTGTTGCCCAGCGAGTTCTATGAGTCTTCCACCCACCCCGAGCGCTGCGTGGTCGGCCACCCGTTCAACCCGGTGTACCTGCTGCCGCTGGTCGAAATCGTCGGCGGTAACCGCACTGCGCCTGAGGCCATCGAGGCAGCGAAGATCATCTACACCGCCTTGGGTATGCGACCGCTGCATGTGCGCAAGGAAGTTCCCGGTTTCATCGCCGACCGCCTGCTCGAAGCGCTCTGGCGCGAGGCCCTGCATCTGGTCAATGACGGCGTGGCCACTACCGGTGAAATCGACGACGCGATCCGCTTCGGCGCCGGCCTGCGCTGGTCGTTCATGGGCACCTTCCTCACCTATACCCTGGCCGGTGGCGACGCGGGCATGCGCCACTTCATGTCGCAGTTCGGCCCGGCACTCAAACTGCCCTGGACCTACCTGCCGGCACCGGAACTGACCGACAAATTGATCGACGATGTGGTGGACGGCACCTCGGAGCAACTGGGCGAACGCAGCATCGCCGCGCTGGAGCGCTATCGTGATGACACCCTGCTGGCGGTACTTGAAGCCGTGAAGGCCAGCAAAGAAACGCACGGCATGTCGTTCAGCGATTGAGGAAACCTTGATGCCCGCACTCATCACTTACCGCACCCCAGTCCAGGAGGACTGGGTCGACTACAACGGGCATCTGCGCGATGCCTTCTATCTGCTGATCTTCAGCTATGCCACCGATGCACTGATGGAGCGCATCGGCCTGGATGCCGACAGCCGTGGGCAGAGCGGCAACTCGCTGTTCACCCTGGAGGCGCACATCAACTACCTGCATGAAGTGAAGCTGGGCACCGAGGTATGGGTGCAGACGCAGATCATCGGTTTTGATCGCAAGCGTCTGCAGGTGTACCACAGCCTGCACCGGGCCGGGTTCGATGAAGCGCTGGCAGCCAGTGAGCAGATGCTGTTGCATGTAGATCTGGCGGGGCCGACGTCGGCGCCGTTCAGCGAGCACAGCACAGGGTTACTACAGGGGCTAGTGGACGAACAACGTCAACTTCAAGCGCCCGTTCATGTAGGCCGTGTAATCGGCCTTGCAAAAAAATAACCCCGGAAAGCCGTGAGCATCCGGGGCCAAGAGCGAGCAACATCCACTGTGCATGAATGAGGGTGACCAAACCCTCGGTTGCTGTAGATGGCTTGAGTGTGCGCAGTTCCCGCCAGGTGGATTTAGCCGTAAACGACCTGTTCTTAGCCAAAGCAGCCATGCCGGCATCTTGTTGTTGCGGGCATGTCGCCGTCGTCACAGAATCGGTCGTAAATCACAGCAGCACTCTCTTAGCGATAAAAGGGACAACAGCCATGATGCATGCGGATTTGATTGATCAGGACGACCTGGCAGGCCACCTGCGCGCACGCGGGTTCGAGATTCCGGCCGGGGCCAGTGCCGAGCAGGCTTGCGAAGCCGTGGTGCGGGGGCTGACCGAGCCCAATGCGCGAGCGCTGAAGGGCATGGTCGAGCAGATGTATACCGGCAGCGCGACGATCCTGCCAGCGGTGCGCCAGGCCATCGACAAACAGCTGTTGCCAGCGCTGGCGCAGTTCAACAAGCGGGCCTGATTCATTCTTCCTGCACGGGCCCTATCGCCGGCAAGCCAGCTCCCACAGGAGCTCCACAGGCCCTGAGGACTGTGCAGAACCTGTGGGAGCTGGCTTGCCGGCGATAGGGCCAGAACTGCCTTACGCAGGCTCGGCCAGCTTCTCCAGCTCTACAGTCCGGTCGAACAGCCGCGCCAGCCCCTCCTGGTGAGTCACGCCAACCACCGTACAACCCGGCAATTCTCGCCTGAGCATTTCCAGCAAGCCCTGGGCACTGTCCAGGTCCAACTGGCTGGTTGCCTCATCCAGGTACAACGTGTCCGGCCGATACAACAACGCCCGCGCCAGACTCAACCGCTGCTGCTCCCCGCCAGAAAGCACACGGTCCCACTCTGCCTGCTTGTCCAGTTGCCCTATAAGGCCCCCCAGCCCTACCTTGCCGAGCACGTCGATCAGATGCACATCGTCGATCGACCGCACCTGTGGATAAGCCAGCAACCCGCGCAAACTCATAGGCGGCATGTAAGGCTTCTGCGGCAACAACAGGCTGCGCCCCGGCGGCAGCTGCCAGTCACCCAGGCAATAAGGCCACAAGCCCTGCAAGGTGCGCAGCAAGGTCGACTTGCCCAGACCGCTGCGCCCACCCAGGCGTAACCACTGCCCCTGCCCCACTTGCAGGTCAAGGTCGCTTAGCAGCGCACTGCCATCTGGCCGGCAGAGCGTAAGCCCACGCGTGCACAGGCAGTCACCTCGCGCAGTCGCCGTGACCTGCACTCGGCTGGCGACAATGGCCTGCTCGAACTGCTCAAGCCGCTGCAATGCCGCGCTCCAGCGCACCAGCTTGTGATAGAGCTTGATAAACCAGCTAAGCGAGCCGTGCACCGCGTTGAAGGCACTGCGGATCTGCATCAGCCCACCCAGGGTGATGGCCTTCGCCATGAATGCCGGCAAGGCGGCAAATACCGGAATAATCAGGCTCAAACGCTCATAGGAGACCGTGAACAAGCTGAGGTTACGTTCGCGGCCCATCAGTTGCCACCAGTTGTCGGCAATGGCGCGAAAGCGCCCGGCCAGGTGTTCGCGTTCGACCGCTTCACCCCGGTACAACGCAATTTGCTCGGCATGGTCGCGCTTACGCAGCAGGCTGGCGCGAAAATCCGCCTCGCGGTGTTCACGCGCGTAGTTCAGCGCGTGCAGCGGCTTGCCGATCAGGTGCGTCAACAGGCTGCCGGCCAAGGTGTAGGCCAGCACGATCCACACGAGGTAGCCATGAACCGTGAACGTCTCGCCGAACAGGCTGAAGGTTTGCACACCGGACAGGTTCCACAGGATCACCATGAACGCACCGACCTGCGCCAGGTTGATAACCAGGGATGCCACCAGCTCGATGCTCAGGCCAACCATCAGGTCGATGTCTTGAGCGATGCGCTGGTCGGGGTTGTCCGGTTCGCCGGTCAGCCCCAGGCGGTAGAAGGCCTGGTCAGCCAGCCAGGCATCGGTCAGGCGCCCGGTCATCGCCTGACGCCAGCGCAGTTCCAGCCCTTTGCGGATGTAGTCCATGGCTACGACGATCAGTACATAGCTGCCCAGGTACAGCGCGTATTCGCCAACCAGGCCGTACAGGCCGGACGTATCGAATGCAGCCAGGGTGTCGTAGAAAGTCTTGCTCCAGCTATTGATCAGCACATTGATCTGCACCACCAACAGCCCCAGGCCGATCACCGCCGCCAGCATGAGCCAGGCCTGCCACTGCTGACGGTCGTGCCAGAACGGGCGGCTCAGGTGGTAGAAGGTGCGCAGGGTTTTCACAGCGCCTGCTCCAGCGCCGAAGCGGAAGGCAACAGGCGCAGTTGCACCTGATTGGCCCGTGGGAACAACTGCTGAGCCTGCCGTTGCAATTCAGGCAGGGTCAGTGCCTCTGGCAATTGCGCCTGGGTTTGCAGGTAGCGTGGGTCGTGCCAGCGGCGGTCACTGAGGATCAGGCGCTTGAACTGGGTTTGCGGGTCATCTCGGCGCTTGCTTTCCTGACGCAGCAGTTCGCGGCGCTCGGCCACCGCCCAATCGGCGTCAGGTTGCAAGCTGGCGAGGGTCTTCTGCGCCATGGCCCACAATTCATCGACCCGGGCCGGGTCGCAGGTGAAACTGAGGCTGCTTTCGATTCGCTGCGTATCGGCATTCAGCTCGCTGTCGAAACGCAGTCGATACACACCCGAGGCCTCGCCGCGCAATTGCGCTTTCAGGCGCTGGTTGGCCAGGTCGCGCAATACCGAGACCCGCACCGCCGCCTCCGGGCTCCAGGCCTGGGGCTGGAAGCTGCTGGCTTGCAATACCACGCGCGGTTCCAATGCAATGGCTAGGTCTTGACGGCGTTGGCCGGGCTGCTGCAAGGCCTGCTGACTGGCCAGCGCAGTGCTGCGCGGGAGGGTTGCGAGCATTTCACGGACCATTTTCTCCAGCGGTTCGGGTGCCATATCCGCCATCAGGTAATACGTCACGGGCGCACCGGCCAGAAGCTTCCAGTCGGCACTCAGCTGCTCGGCCGTCAATTGTTCGAGGGCGCCGGTATCCGGTGACGGCCAGTGGTCGACACCGTACTTGAGCACACGCTGCTGGCGTTCTTGCAGCCCGCGTACATCATCCGGGCGGCTGTGCAGGCGTTGCAGCAACACGTCCCGCGAGGTGGTGAACAGTTCCGGGTCGATGCTGGCCAGCTGGGTTATCCGATAGCTCTGGATCAGCGCCAGCAGTTGCTCCGGCGCTGCGCCAAGGTTGAGCTGCAGGCGCTGCGGCTGATGGTCGAAACCCAGTGTGGCGCGCTGTTCATGACGCCAGGTTGCCAGGGCCTGCGCATCCATACCGGACAGGCCGCTGTGCATGGCCAGCTGTGCGGCCATTTGCAGCCGCCAGGCCGGGGTGCCCGCAAGCTGATAGCCTGCGGTCGAGTCGGCCTGCAGCAGCCACTTGCCTTCCGGGCCATTGCGTTTGAGCCAGACCAGCCGGTCACCATTGCTCAAACGCCAATACTCCACACGCTGCTCCGGGAAGCGCTTGCGCTCGACGATGGCGGCCGCCGGCGGCGCAGTGGGCATTTGCAGGCGTGGGGATGCTTCGGTTGCCGATGCTACTTGCACGGGTGCAGGCAGCGCTTTTGCGGCCAGCTTCGCCTGGCGTGCCTCGACCTGCGCCACGGTCGGCAAGCTAACCTCGGAAGTACCCGCCGCACTGACCTGCAATACCCGGTCAGGGCTGGCCAGCCAGCGCCGCAGGCGGTCGTTCAGGTCGCCAAGCGAAATGCTGGCCAGTACTTCAAGGTAACGCGCTGCGATAGCGTGCCGGTCGGAGACGGTGGTGTCCTGCACAGCGGCGTTGTTGAGCTGTTCCACCCACTGCTCGAACGTACGCGGCGCCTGCTTGGCCAGGGTCTTGTCGCCCAATCCACGGATATGTTCGCGCTCACGCTGCAAGTCGGCTTCGCTGAAGCCGTGCTGACGCAGGCGCTCGGTCTCGGTCAGCAATTGCTGCAGTGCCTGGTCATGGGCCTGGCCTTCCACGCCAGCGGCGATACCAAGCACGGTGGAGTGCTCGCCGATCAGGGTTTTCTGCGCAATCAGGCTGCGTACTCCGGGCTCTCGCGGCTGACGGCGCAGGCTGTCGAGCATGGCGGCCAGGGTCATGCGGTCAATCAACCGCTCGCGCAATGCGGCGCGTGTGGTGCCGCGGCTGTCCGGCTCATGCAAACGGAACAGCATCGCCACCTGATTGCTGCCCGATTGCGGGTCTTGCAGGCGGAACACTTTCAGCGTGTTGTCCAGCGCCAACTCGCGCTGCTCCCGGCCCGGTACTTCACCCGCCTTGGCCGCACCAAAGGCTTGTTCGATCTGGGCGCGCATGGCCTCGGGGTCAAAATCGCCAACCGCCGACAACACCATGTTGTTGGGCAGGTACCAGCGGTTCTGGAAGGCTTGCAGGTTGTGCAGGCTGGCCGAGCGGATCGCTGCTTCGTTGCCGATGGTGCGGTGCCCGGGGTAGCGTGAGCCCACACGCTGCGAGGCGGTACGCTGCTCGTTCATGCGCTGGGCCACACCCAGGCCGCCGCGCCATTCTTCAATCACGATGGGCCGCTCGCGCTCCAGGTCCTGAGCGTTGTAGTCGCGGGCGAAGGCCAGGTCATGCAAGGCCTGCAACGCTTGAGGCGCCTGACGCACACCAGCGGGAGGGCCGATGAGGTACTGGGTGCGTTCATAGTTGGTTACGGCATTGAAGTGACGGCCCTGTACCCAGCCGAATCCGGACATCCGTTCACGCAGTTTCTGCTGGCCACCCGCTCGGCTGTGGAACGCCAGGTGCTCGACCATGTGCGCTACGCCGACCTGGTCGTCGGCTTCGTCCACCGAGCCGGCTTTTACCGTCAGGCGCAGGTCCAGCCGGCCAGGCTGCGAGGTGTCGCGCACCAGCCGGTAGGCCAGGCCGTTGGCCAATTGGCCCTGCACCACTTGGGCATCCCAGGGCAGCGGTGCGTCTGGCTCGGGCAGTGTGGCGCAGGCGCCGAGCAACAGCGGGCCGAGCAGGCCCGCGATGAGCTTTTTCATCAGGGTATCCACGATTTTTATGGTGTTAGAAGCGGTAGCCGACTTCCAGCCAGTACTGGCGGCCGACTTCGTAGCTGATCAGGCTGACCGACTCGCGGCTGGCGATCTTGTTGACCTTGTCGGTGACGTTGGTCACGTCGACGTTGACGAAGAACGCTTGGTCCTTTCCGGTGGGTATGTCCCACGCCAGGCGCAAGTCCCAGGTCGGTGCCGCCGGGGTGGCGACCGTTTCGTAGGTTTCGAGTACCTCGCCCGCGACCTCGACGTCCGGGTCCACGCCGACCACCTGGTCGTAAGCACCGCGATAACGGAAGAAGTTGCTGACCGTGAGGTTCCATTGCGGGATGTTGGTGATAGTCATCAACCGCGCCGTCCAGGGCCGGTTGTAGTCGCTGGCCGGCAGCTCGTGGTACGGGATGCGCTTGCCATCCAGCACCACATCGGCACCTGCCAGCTCATCGCTTTCTACACCTGCCTCGTAGGTGGCCCCGTAGGCGTCCTTGGTCCGTGACCAGTCCAGGGCGAGCTGCAGGCTGGTGCTTGTACCCATGAATCGCAGCGGCTGCATCGGGGTAACGGTCAGGCTTACGTTCTCACTCTCGCTGGTGCCGGCATTCAGGTACGCGTAGTAGTCCTTGCTATAGCCCTCGGGTATTTCATCCGCGCCCAGGTAGTAATAGGGGCGCGTGCGGTAGATCTGGTCATGGCCCTTGCGGTTGACGTACTTGAGCTGGAAGTCGGTGTCGAACCAGCGCTGGTTGAGGCCGACCATCCATTCATCGTCATAGGGAATATCCATGGTCGAGAACTTGCTCAGGTTCTTGTTTTGCGAGGCCAGCACCCACTCACCGTCCTGGCTGGCCCGGGTGTAGCGTGAGGTGAATGCCTGGCGGCCATCGGCCAAGCGGTACTTGAACAGGTTGCGCCCGTAGTAGCGGTTGGCGCCGAAAACCAGCACGGTACTGCGGTCGCCGAAGAAGTCGTAGTCACCGGAAAAGCGCGGTGCCAGCGACTTTTTCTCCATGTAGTCATCGCCCTCGAAGCGCAGGCCGGGGCGCAGGGTGAGGTTGCCGTAGCCCATCACGTCCTGCACGAACAGCGCGTACTTCTTCTGGTCAAGGTCGACCTTGCCAGCGCCGTAGTTCATGTACACGCGGCCCCACTGGCGTGTGTCGCCACTGGGCATGGGGCTGACCGAGCACCATGGGTCACCACCGGCGCAGCTTGTGCCGGTGTCGGTCTTGAAGGTGATCACCGAAAGCGCATCGTCCTCGCGCTCCCAGGTGGCGCGCTGGTAACCCAGCTCCAGGCCAGTGGTGATGCTGTGCACCCCGCCGGCGAAAGGGATGGTTTGCCAATCGGCCTTGAGCTTGTAATCAACGCCACGCTGGGTCTGGTACAGGCTTCCGTAGGCGCCTTCGATACTGCGTGGGTTATTGCCGTCCGGGTTGCCCCAGTCCTTGTCGTCGGACCAGTACCACATGATGTTGTCGTCACGGTCGGAGTCACGCGAGGTGTTGAGGTTGGTCACCGCCAGCTGCTGGGTCCAGGTGGCACGGTCGCCCTCATAGGTGGCCTTGAAGGACCCCTGCCAGCCGCCATTGATGTTGGTGTAGTGCGAGTCTTTGTAGTCCTCGCGGAAGTAGGTGTTTTCCTGGGGGGCGTAAACGATCGAGGTATCCAGGGTAAGCCTGTCGTTGACCGTCCAGTAGGTTTTCAGCAGGAAGTTGTCGAGCGCGCGGGTCTGCTCTTCTTCATTGTCGTTGTTTGGGCTGTTGTAGCCATTCTTGTAGGCGCGCAGTGGCAGGTACGAGCGCTTCTGGGAGAAGTTGAACAGGGCGCCGAAGTCTTCGTTGAAATGGCCTTCGAGGGTGCCGCGCAGGGTGGTCTTCTTGAACTCGGGCTGGTTCTTTTCGTTGGACGAAGTCTCGAAGGTTTCCTTGTTTTCCCGGGTGATGTGGTAACGCGTCCATTCCGAGCGGCTCATGGCATAGGACACCTTGCCATGCAGGTCCTGGCTTGGCCTGCGGGTGATGGCATCGACCACGCCGCCGTTGAAGCCACCGAATTCGACCGGCACGTTGCTGTCGTAAACCCTCACTTCTTCCAGCAGGTCGGCGTCCAGGGCGATGCCGTGCGAGCGGCTGGGTGCCGAGTCGAACTGGCGCGTTTCGTTGTAGCCGTGGGCGCCGGGGTCGAGGTCGTTGTTGATCGAAATGCCGTCGATCATGAAGTTGTTCTGGTAGAACTTGGCGCCGTTGATGCTGATGTCGGCGGGGTCGATCTCGCCGGGGGTGTTGGAGCTTTTCTGCTCGGTGCTGAACTGCACGTTCGGGTGCATCTGCAGCAAGGTGGTGATATCGCCGTTGGCACCGGGGAAGGCCTGGATGGCCTTGCGGTCGATGACCGTGGTACCCATGAAGCTGTTTTCTTCGGTATCACCCAGCACCAGGGTGTTGTGCAGCTCTAGCGCGCCATTGTCGGCTTGCAGCAGGCGAAACATCAGGGCGCCGTATTCGTAGTCCCAGGTGATGCCGGTGCCCAGCAGCAGTTGCGCCAGTGCCGCCTCGCTGCTGAGCTGGCCGCTGACGGCGCTGGAATGCAGGCCGTCGAGCAGGTCGGGGTCGACACTGACTTGCAGGCCGCTTTGCTGGCCGAAGTTGATCAGGGCAATGGCCAGCTTCTGTGCCGGGATGTCGAAGGAGTGAACCTGGGCTAGCGCCGAGCGCGGCTGGGCCGCCTCCTCAGCCTGGGCGGGCGCAACGTTGAAAGCGCAGCTCATGCCGAGCACACCTGCCCCCGCAACTTTTTTCAGGCGCAACGACCAACCCCGCGCGCTGCGCGGCTTCCGGCTTGATGTTTCAGTCATCCCACATCCCCACCCCCGGCAATCGCCGGGCTGCAAAATAGAATACGAATCGGTATCAGTTGTTGCGCGCGGGGGAGAAGACGGGGCAGTGCGGGGAATTTTCAGAAATTTCGGAAAAAAATTTCAAACAGCAAATTTGGGTGGCTGTACCGGCCTCATCGCCGGCAAGCCAGCTCCCACAAAGAGCAGCTTGCACTGTACCTGTGGGAGCTGGCTTGCCGGCGATGGGCCGCAAAGCGGCCCCGGCAATTTCAAGGTTTACTCAGTACCAGCAACCAAGGCCCATAGCTGCGCACCTCGCCACCGTGGGGCCGGATCACAGCCCGCAACGCCGCCTCGGGCCTGCGCAGGTCGTAAACGCCGGTCACCCGCTTGGCACCCAAAGCATCGTCACGCAGCATCACCTTACCTGGCATATACGGCGCCAGCGCCTGAACCAGCTCGGCCACCGTCTGGTCATCGGCAATCAACTGCCCCTGCCGCCAGGCAGCCGCTTGCGAAGGTACAAAGGCCTGCAACTGCACCCGCCCCTCGGCATACCGCAGCCGCTGCCCAGCGGTCAGTGCGCCCGCCAGCAGCTGCGCATCGGAAGTGTCTTCAACCCGTACCGAACCATGCTGCACATCCACCCCTACCCGTCCAGGCCGCAGCTCGACGTTGAACGCCGTGCCGGTCACAGTGACCTTCACGTCATCGGCACGCACATGGAAGGGCTTGGCCTTGTCGGGCATCACCTCGAAGAACGCCTGGCCGGCGAGCAGCTTCACATCCCGATGATCACCGCTGTAGTCCACGGCGATGGCGGTATCGCTGTCCATCTGCACCACGCTGCCATCGGCCAGGGTAACGTCGCGGGTCTCACCCTGTGCGGTGCGGTAGTCAGCCTGCAATCGCAGGCTCAAAGAAGGCGCGACTGCCACCAGCAAGCAAGCTGCAACGGCCGCTCCCAGCCACCAGCGTCTCCTGGATTGACGCTTGACTGGCAGCGGTAGCACTTCGGCCTTTGGCCACAGTTCGGTGGTGGTCGGCGCTAGCTGACCGGTAAGTTGCCAGACCCGTTCAGCCTTGAAGTAGGCTTGTGCATTGGCCGCGTCGCTGGCACACCATTGCTCGAACTCATCCCTCAGCTGATGATCGTGAGGAGACTGCTGCAGGCGCAGGAGCCAGTCCAGGGCCTGCTCGCGGCGGCTGGATATGAGGTCTGCTGACGTCATGTCGGGCAAGTCTCCTGGGGGCTGAAGGGCGCGCAGGTTCGCACAAAGTCGCCCCGCTCCGCAAAAGACGCACCCGCCTGGTTTTTTTTCACAGGTCATCCTCCAGGCATGCCATGCAATGGCTCAAGGCATCGCGCACCAGCTGGTGCACCAGGCTGACCGAAACATTCAGGTGAGTGGCTACTTCCTGCAGGGTATGGCCGCCCAGGCGATGCATCTCGAACGCTACGCGGGTGCGTTGCGGCAGTGCTTCGAGGGCGCGACTGATGGCACCCAGTTCGTTCTGCTGGGTAACGACCTGCTCAGGTGATGCGCTGGCCGAGGGCAGTTCAACGAGTATCTCGTCCCCGCCGGGCTGGACTTTCTCGGTGGCGGTGCGACGGGTGTGATCGAGCGCCAGGTTGCGCACGATACGGTACAGGTAACTGGCCGGGTGGCGGATGTCGGCATCGTCCTGCTGACGACTGAAGCGCAGCCAGGCTTCTTGCACCACATCCTCGGCACGGGCGCGGCAGCCGACGATCGGCGCGGCATAGTCGAGCAATGCCGCCCGATGGGCCAGGTAGAGCTGGAGTTTTTCGTCCGCCACGGGGGGGTATGCCAGAGGGTTTCGGGGGCGGCGATGTTACCCGTAGTCGAGAATCATTATCAACATGTGGATTTGTGTTGGCCTCTTCGCGGGCACGCCCGCTCCCACATCGACCGCATCACATTCAAGCCGTGCGCAGTACCTGTGGGAGCGGGCGTGCCCGCGAAGAAGTCAACGCGGCATCAGAGCCTTACACTGGCAAACGTCGACTCGTTGCGCGCCTGGCTCAGAGCGGCCATAGGCCCGCTGTGCGGCGACAGGGTCATGGCCTGTGGAATCGGCATCATCGCCACCTGTTGCGCGGTATTGGAGCCCACACGCTCGTCACGCGGCGGAATGCCGAAGTACTCGCGGTAGCACTTGGAGAAGTGTGGCGTAGACACAAAACCGCATACCGACGCCACTTCGATGATCGACATTGGCGTTTGCTTGAGCAGCTGCCGTGCACGAATCAGGCGCAGTTTCAGGTAGTAGCGCGACGGCGAGCAATGCAGGTACTTCTGGAACAACCGCTCAAGCTGCCGACGCGAAACCGACACATACACCGCCAGCTCGTCCAGGTCGATCGGCTCTTCGAGGTTGGCCTCCATGAGCGCGACGATTTCCTGCAGCTTCGGCTGGTTGGTGCCGAGCATGTGCTTGAGCGGCACACGCTGGTGGTCCTGCTCGTTGCGGATGCGCTCGTAAACGAACATCTCGGAAATCGCTGCCGACAGCTCGCGGCCATGGTCGCGGCTGATCAGGTGCAACATCATGTCCAGCGGCGCGGTGCCGCCAGAGCTGGTGAAGCGGTTGCGGTCGAGGGTGAACAGCCGGGTGCTCATGTTCACGCGTGGGAAGGCTTCCTGCATTGCCGCCAGGCATTCCCAGTGCACGCTGCAATCGAAGCCGTCGAGCAGGCCGGCACAGGCCAGTGCCCAGCTGCCGGTGCACACCGCACCAAGACGGCGCGACTGGCGAGCCTGAGCTTGCAGCCAGGTAACGTGCTCACGGGTGACCGAACGCTGAATGCCAACCCCCCCGCAGACAATCACGGTGTCGATGGGCGGTGCATTATTGATGGCGGCGTCCGGGGTGATCTGCAAGCCATCGCTGGCCCACACCTGGCCACCATCGACGGTCAGGGTATGCCAGCGGTACAGCTCGCGGCCGGACAGCTGGTTGGCCATGCGCAGCGGCTCAACGGCTGATGCCAAGGAAATCAGGGTGAAATTGTCCAATAGAAGAAACCCGATGGACTGGGGTGTTGTGCGGTTCTGGGTTGGGTTCCCGGAGGTGTACGACGTCATCGCGATTTCTCCTCACACAAATGCAGGGTGTGCCTCAGGCGGGCACTGATTTCTTGTTATGGCCCCGGTTCATGTGCCGGGGCTTGGTTGCCAATCTCAACGCAAACGCCGTGCCTGAAATTGAACGGCTGTCCAAAAAAACCTGAAAACGACGCCTTTGTTCGGCAAATCAGGTGCTTTGATCGAGTTGGCCTGGTGTACGCAAACGGGCGTGCTAGGCGCCGTGCGTGTAACGGCTGAGCAATTTGGTGACACGCACAGTGTAGGTTGCCCAGAAACGACACTCTTGAGTGTCACCGACAACGCTAGCATCGATAACGACATCCGACGACCGGCAGGCGACTGGCAGGCGACTGGCAGAAACACAAACGCCCCAGAATGGGGCGTCGTGTAGTAGCCAGATCAAAATCGGCGCATCAGCATTCGATAGCGCTGACCGCCAGGCCACCGCGGGAGGTCTCTTTGTACTTGTCGTGCATGTCGGCGCCGGTGTCGCGCATGGTGCGGATCACCTGATCGAGGGAGATGAAGTGTTCGCCGTCACCGCGCAGGGCCATCTGCACTGCGTTGATGGCCTTTACTGCCGCAATCGCATTGCGCTCGATGCACGGCACCTGTACCAACCCGCCGACCGGGTCGCAGGTCAGGCCAAGGTTGTGCTCCAGGGCGATTTCAGCGGCGTTTTCCACCTGTGGCGGGGTGGCGCCAAGCACTTCGGCCAAGCCAGCAGCGGCCATGGCGCAAGCGGAGCCAACCTCGCCCTGGCAACCCACTTCGGCACCCGAAATCGACGCGTTCTTCTTGCACAAGATGCCCACAGCGGCCGCCGCGAGGAAGTACTCCACCACGTTGGACTCGTTTACCGCGTCGCTGAAGCGCATGTAGTAATGCAACACCGCCGGGATAATGCCGGCCGCGCCATTGGTAGGCGCGGTGACCATGCGCCCGCCGGCGGCGTTTTCTTCATTGACCGCCAGCGCGAACAGGTTGACCCACTCCATGGCGCTCATGGTCGAGCCGATCACATTGGGCTTGCCGACTTCCTGCAGGCTGCGGTGCAGCTTCGCGGCGCGGCGGCGCACGTTCAGCCCGCCGGGCAGCGTACCTTCGTATTTAAGGCCATTGTTGACGCATTCCTGCATGGCTTCCCAGAGCTTGTGCAGGCCGGCGCGGATCTCTTCCTCGCTGCGCCAGACCTTCTCGTTGGCCATCATCAATTGCGACACGCTGAGGTCGTTTTGCTTGCACAGGCGCAGCAGCTCGGCGGCGCTGTTGAAATCGTACGGCAGCACCGTCTGGTCGGCGTCCAGCACGCCACTGGCGGCCTGGGCGGCATCGACCACGAAGCCGCCACCCACCGAGTAATAGGTATCGCGGTGCAGCTCGCCCTGCTCGCCTTCGGCAATCAAGGTCATGGCGTTGGGGTGGTACGGCAGGTTCTCGTCCAGCAGCAGCATGTCGCGAGCCCAGACAAACTCGATGGGCAGGCGGCTATCCAGCTGCAGGGTGTTGGTTTCACGCAGGTCGGCGATTCGCGGCACGATCTGGGTAGGGTCGATGGCGTCAGGCCATTCGCCCATCAGGCCCATGATGGTGGCGTTGTCGGTGCCATGACCGATACCGGTGGCCGACAGCGAGCCGTACAGGCGCACTTCGATCCGTTTAACACGCTCCAGCTCGCCGCGTTCGCGCAGCCCCTGGACGAACAGGGCGCCAGCACGCATGGGGCCGACGGTGTGGGAGCTGGAAGGCCCGACACCGATCTTGAACAGGTCGAACACGCTGATGGCCATTGTCGAATCACCTCTTGCTGGGCTTGTCTCTGCGCGCCATGCGCAGGGCGGGGCAGCTGCTAGGCTCAAACAGCGGGCCGCCTTGAATGCCAGCATCATCGGGCTTTTACCGCCCCCCTCGCCGTCTGCAACCGACGTACTTTTGTCCAGCAGCGCCGCGCGTTTTTTACAGGGAGAGCAGCGCTCACCTCGCCGTTTTCCGGCGGCCTGGTGACGTAAAAATGCGGCTGAGGGGGTGGAAAAATCCATAAGCGACATCGCCCATACTGGATACGACCCGTTCCGTACTGGTTACGACCCCACCAGTAGGCGATTGCCCGGCGCTGGAGGATTATCGAAAGCGACTCGTAAAGCACGGCCACGCATCCTGCCCTCTGCAGGCCTGGTCGACCGGACCCTGAGAAAGCCCGGCGACCCACGCGAACCCGAAGACAAAATCACAGGAGTCCATCCATGAAAGGTTCACCCTCGCTGTTGCTGGTTGCGTTGCTGTCCGCGCCGTTGCTGGCCCAGGCCGCCGAGCCCGAGCAGTGCCAGACGGTACGTTTCTCCGATGTCGGCTGGACCGACATCACGGTCACGACCGCCACCACCAGCGTTGTGCTTGAAGCACTGGGTTACAAGACCCACACCACCATGATCTCGGTACCGGTGACCTACAAGTCGCTGGCCACCGGCAAGGACCTGGACGTGTTTCTCGGCAACTGGATGCCGACCATGGAGAACGACATCAAGCAGTACCGCGACGCTGGCACGGTAGAAACCGTGCGCGCCAACCTGGAAAACGCCAAGTACACCCTGGCGGTACCCCAGGCGCTGTACGACAAGGGGCTGAAGGATTTCAGCGACATTCCCAAGTTCAAGAAGGAACTGGACGGCAAGATCTACGGCATCGAGCCCGGTAACGATGGCAACCGCACCATCCAGAGCATGATCGACAAGAACGCCTTCGGCCTGAAGGACGCCGGTTTCAAGATCGTGCAATCGAGCGAGGCCGGCATGCTGTCGCAGGTCGACCGCGCGCAGAAACGCGGCGAGGCGCTGGTGTTCCTGGGCTGGGAACCGCACCCGATGAACACCCGCTTCAAGATGCAGTACCTGACCGGCGGGGACGAGTTCTTCGGCCCCGACTTCGGCAAGGCGACCGTGTTGACCAACACCCGCAAGGGCTATGCGCAGGAGTGCAGCAACGTCGGCCAGCTGTTGAAGAACCTGTCGTTCGAGCTCAAGGATGAAAGCACCATGATGGGCTATGTCCTGGACGACAAGATGAAACCCGAGGCCGCCGCCAAGAAATGGCTCAAGGACAACCCAGGCAAGCTGGATGCCTGGCTGGCCGGCGTGACCACCGTGGATGGCAAACCGGGCCTTGAGGCAGCCAAGGCCAAGCTCGCGCAATAACGTACTACGCAATAGCGCTACCTCGGGGCAGGACCGTGCCTGCCCCGGGTTGATTTCAATCTATGCAGGTGGAAGCTCGCTATCATGCTTATCGATCAGAAAATACCCCTGGGGCAGTACATCGCCTCATTTGTCGAGTGGTTGACCCAGAACGGCGCCAACTATTTCGATGCTATCGCCCAAGGCCTGGAATTCATGATCCATGGGGTCACCAGTGCCCTGACCTGGTTCAACCCATTCGTACTCATCGCCCTGTTCGCCGCCCTGGCGCACCTGATCCAGCGCAAATGGGCGCTGACCGTGTTCGTTGCCCTGTCGTTCCTGCTGATCCTCAACCTGGGTTACTGGCAGGAAACCATGGAAACCCTGGCGCAAGTCACGTTCGCCACGGTGGTGTGCGTGGTGATCGGCGTGCCGCTGGGCATCCTTGCCGCGCACAAACCGATGTTCTATACCGCCATGCGCCCGGTGCTGGACCTGATGCAGACGGTGCCGACCTTCGTGTACCTGATCCCTACCCTGACCCTGTTCGGCCTGGGTGTGGTGCCGGGGTTGATCTCTACCGTGGTGTTCGCCATCGCCGCGCCTATTCGCCTGACCTACCTGGGCATCTGCGACGTGCCGCAAGAGCTGATGGACGCGGGTAAAGCGTTCGGCTGCTCGCGCCGCCAGCTGCTTACCCGTATCGAACTGCCGCACGCCATGCCAAGCATCGCCGCCGGCGTCACCCAGTGCATCATGCTGTCGCTGTCGATGGTGGTCATTGCCGCCCTGGTCGGCGCGGACGGCTTGGGCAAACCTGTGGTCAACGCACTGAACACCGCCGATATCTCCCTGGGCTTCGAAGCGGGCCTGGCGATCGTGCTGCTGGCGATCATGCTCGACCGTATCTGCAAGCAACCGGAACTGCCGGTAAGGGGTGAGGCATGAGCATCATTCGTTTCGAAGACGTCGACGTCATTTTCTCCAACAAGCCGCGCGAGGCGCTGTCGCTGCTGGACCAAGGCAAGACCCGCGAGCAGATCCTCAAGCAGACCGGCCTGGTGGTGGGCGTCGAAAAGGCCAACCTGGACATCAACAAGGGTGAGATCTGCGTGCTGATGGGCCTGTCCGGTTCGGGCAAGTCGAGCCTGCTGCGCTGCATCAACGGCCTGAACACCGTCAGCCGCGGCAAGCTCTTCGTCGAGCACGAAGGCAAGCACATCGACATTGCCCACTGCACCCCGGCCGAGCTGAAGATGATGCGCACCAAGCGCATTGCCATGGTGTTCCAGAAATTCGCCCTGATGCCCTGGCTGACGGTGCGCGAGAACATCAGCTTTGGCCTGGAAATGCAGGGCCGCCCGGAAAAGGAACGGCGCAAGCTGGTCGACGAAAAGCTTGAGCTGGTGGGCCTGACCCAGTGGCGCAACAAGAAGCCGGACGAGTTGTCTGGCGGCATGCAGCAGCGCGTGGGCCTGGCCCGGGCGCTGGCGATGGATGCCGACATCCTGCTGATGGACGAACCGTTCTCGGCCCTCGACCCGCTGATCCGCCAGGGCCTGCAGGATGAGCTACTGGGCCTGCAAGCCAAGCTGAGCAAGACCATCGTGTTCGTCAGCCACGACCTGGACGAAGCCCTGAAGCTGGGTACCCGCATCGCCATCATGAAAGACGGGCGGATCATCCAGTACAGCAAGCCGGAAGAAATCGTGCTCAACCCGGCCGACGAGTACGTGCGTACCTTCGTTGCCCACACCAACCCGCTGAACGTGCTGTGCGGTCGCAGCCTGATGCGCAGCCTGGACAACTGCAAGCGGGTCAATGGTTCGGTGTGCCTGGACCCGGGTATCGATTCATGGCTGGACCTGGGCGAAGGCGGCGCGCTGAAGCGTGCACGCCAGGGCCAGAACGGGCTGGACATGCAGAACTGGGCACCGGGGCAGGATGTGGAGCTGCTGGAGCGCAGGCCGACGGTGGTGCACGCCGATATTGGCATGCGCGAGGCGCTGCAGATTCGTTATCAGACGGGCAACAAGCTGGTGTTGCAGGATAACGACCGGGTGGTGGGGATTCTTGGGGATACCGAGCTTTATCACGCCTTGCTCGGCAAGAATCACGGTTGATGCAATTGGGGCCGCTTTGCGGCCCATCGCGGATAAATCCGCTCCTACAGGGATCGCGCATGGTACTGGGCCTGCGCGGTCCCTGTAGGAGCGGATTTATCCGCGATGGGCTGCAAAGCAGCCCCAATCAATCTGTCAGCGAACGACGATGCCGCGCGAAGCCATATAAGCCTTGGCCTCAGGCACAGTGTACTCCCCGAAGTGGAAGATACTGGCCGCCAGCACCGCGCTGGCATGCCCTTCCAGAATGCCGTCAGCCAAGTGCTGCAGGTTACCCACACCACCCGAAGCAATCACCGGAATACCCAGCGCATCGCTGATGGCACGGGTAACGCCCAGGTCAAAGCCGTTCTTCATGCCGTCCTGGTCCATGCTGGTCAGCAAAATCTCGCCAGCCCCCAGGCCTTCCATCTTCTTCGCCCACTCGACTGCATCCAGCCCGGTCGGCTTGCGCCCACCGTGGGTGAAGATTTCCCAGCGCGGTGCTTCACCCGGCCCGGACACCTTCTTGGCATCGATGGCGACAACGATGCACTGCGAACCGAAACGGTCCGCCGCCTCGCCCACAAACTCCGGGTTGAACACCGCCGCCGTGTTGATCGATACCTTGTCGGCACCGGCATTGAGCAGGTTGCGGATGTCCTGCACGGTGCGCACGCCACCGCCCACGGTCAGCGGGATGAACACCTGGCTGGCCATGCGCTCGACGGTATGCAGGGTGGTGTCGCGGCCATCGACGCTGGCGGTGATGTCGAGGAAGGTGATTTCGTCGGCACCCTGCTCGTCGTAGCGACGGGCGATTTCCACCGGGTCGCCGGCATCACGGATGTTCTCGAACTTGACGCCCTTGACCACCCGGCCGTTGTCCACGTCCAGGCAAGGGATGATGCGCTTGGCCAGTGCCATGGTTCAGTCCTCAGCCTTGGTAGTTGTCGCAGAAGGCCTGGGCCTCGGCGACATCGAGGGAGCCTTCGTAGATGGCACGGCCGGTAATGGCGCCGATGATGCCCGGGGCCTTGGCGTCCAGCAGGGCCTTGATGTCGCCCAGGTTGTGGATGCCGCCCGAGGCGATTACAGGAATGCGGGTGGCCTCGGCCAGTGCCTTGGTGAACGGCACGTTGCAGCCCTGCATCATCCCGTCCTTGGCGATGTCGGTGTAGACGATCGACGACACGCCATCCGCCTCGAAACGCTTGGCCAGGTCGATAACCTGTACCGCGCTGACTTCGGCCCAGCCATCGGTGGCAACGAAGCCGTCTTTGGCATCCAGGCCAACAATGACCTTGCCCGGGAAGGCCTTGCACGCTTCGGCCACGAACTCAGGCTCTTTGACCGCCTTGGTGCCGATGATGACGTAGCTGACGCCAGCCTTGACGTAGTGCTCGATGGTTTCCAGCGAGCGGATGCCGCCGCCGATCTGGATCGGCAGGGTCGGGTAGCGCTTGGCGATGGCGGTGACCACTTCACCGTTGACCGGCTGGCCTTCGAAAGCGCCGTTAAGGTCAACCAGGTGCAGGCGGCGGCAGCCACCCTCGACCCACTTGGCGGCCATGCTTACCGGGTCGTCGGAAAATACCGTGGAGTCTTCCATGCGGCCCTGGCGCAGGCGCACGCAGGCACCGTCCTTCAGATCGATAGCGGGGATAATCAGCATCTTGGGAACCTGTCTGTTCTTAGGGTTTCAGGGCTTTTCGAGCGCCCACAGATCACTTTCGATGCTCTCGAACCGCTCCTTGAGGTGCAGCTGAACATCGGCAATCGCCCTGTTGTAGTAATGGGGTGCAATTTCTTTGCTGAACAGCTCAAGGACCTCGGCCACCTCGAACGACCCCAGCTCCAACTCGAAACGGTCTTCGAGGAAGCGCTTGAGGGTGTCGAGCGCGTCGCGCTCCTGCTCGGGGGCCAGGGTAATGACCGGGGCCTTGGTCTTCGACCTGCTCATTTACCAGCGCCCGTCCCAGGCGACGAAGTTCTGCAGCAACTGCAGACCATGGGTATGGCTCTTCTCCGGGTGGAACTGCACGGCAAAGCGCGAGCCATCGGCCAGCGCAGCGGCGAAATCGACACCGTAATGGCCGCGACCGACCACCTGGCCCGGTTTGCCGGCATTGATGTAGTAGCTGTGCACGAAGTAGAAGCGCGCGCGGTCGGGGATGTCGTGCCACAGCGGGTGGTCGATGGTCTGGCCCACTTCGTTCCAGCCCATGTGCGGCACCTTCAGGTGCTCGCCGTCTTCTTTCAGGTCTTTGCCGAAGAAGCGCACCTGGCCGGGGAACAGGCCGATGCAGTCGACACCGTCGTTCTCTTCGCTGTGCTCAAGCAGTGCCTGCATGCCAACGCAGATACCGAGGAACGGACGGTCCTGGCTCACTTCGCGCACCAGGCTGTCGAAGCCCAGGCGGCGGATTTCGGCCATGCAGTCGCGGATCGCGCCTACACCCGGGAACACCACACGGTCAGCTTCACGGATGACCGCAGCGTCGCTGGTGACCAGCACCTTGCCGGCGCCGACGTGCTCAAGCGCCTTGGCCACCGAGTGCAGGTTGCCCATGCCATAGTCGATTACGGCTACCGTCTGCATTTACAGGCACCCTTTGGTCGACGGCATTTGCCCGGCCATGCGCTCGTCGAGGGTCACGGCCATGCGCAACGCGCGGCCAAAAGCCTTGAACACGGTTTCGATCTGGTGGTGGGTGTTGTGACCACGCAGGTTGTCGATGTGCAGGGTGACCAGGGCGTGGTTGACGAAGCCCTGGAAGAACTCCTGGAACAGGTCGACATCGAAGCCACCGACGCTGGCACGGGTGTAAGGTACGTGCATCTGCAGGCCTGGGCGGCCGGAGAAGTCGATGACCACGCGCGACAGTGCTTCGTCCAGCGGCACGTAGGCGTGGCCGTAGCGGAAGATGCCTTTCTTGTCACCGATGGCCTGGGCGAATGCCATGCCCAGGGTGATACCGACGTCTTCGACGGTATGGTGATCGTCGATATGCGTGTCACCCTTGCACTCGATATCCAGATCGATCAGCCCATGGCGGGCGATCTGGTCCAGCATGTGTTCAAGGAAAGGCACGCCGATATCGAATCGGGCCTTGCCACTGCCATCGAGGTTGATCGAGCACTTGACCTGGGTTTCCAGGGTATTGCGCTCGACGGAAGCCTTACGTTCGACCATCACCAGCTCCGCAAAATCATTGGGCGAAAAGGGCTCCATTATAGGCCCAGAACGCGCCAGCTTGAAACGCGGATGACATATGGCAAAACGAGGAATTACGGGGGCTGGATGCTGCTACAAGTCTATACAAGCAAGTAATCGGGGCTGCTTTGCAACCCCGATGTCCGGGATCAGTGGAACAGCGCCGCAGTTTTCTGCAAGGTTACCCACACCCCCCAGGCCAACGGCACAACCACCACCGCCCAGGCCAGCAGCACCAGCGGCAGGCTGCCCGGTGCCGCTTTCCACTCCAGCGAACGCGCACCGTCGGCCCCTTTGTCATGGCTCAACGCTCGCTCGGCCGCCAGTTCGGCATCGCTCATGAAGTGCTTGTCGGCCACCGGTCGCACCAGCATGTTGCAGATAAAGCCCAGTACCAGCAGGCCGGCGAGGATGTACAGGGTCATGTCGTAGGCCGCCGCACGCTCAACCCCTGCCGCCAGTTGGTATTCGCGCAGGTAGGTGATCAACACAGGCCCCAATACCCCCGCCGCCGCCCAGGCGGTCAACAGGCGACCATGAATGGCGCCGACCATCTGCGTACCGAACAGGTCGGCCAGGTAGGCCGGTACCGTGGCAAAACCACCGCCATACATTGAAAGGATGATGCAGAACGCCGCCACGAACAGCGCAACGTTACCCAGGTGCCCCATGTTCGGCACCAGACTGTACAGGCCCACACCCAGGGCGAAGAAGGCGAAGTAGGTGTTCTTGCGGCCGATGTAGTCGGAGAACGACGCCCAGAAGAACCGCCCACCGATGTTGAATAGGCTCAACAGGCCGGTAAAGCCGGCAGCAATCGCGGCAATCTGCGCCAACTGAGCCGCATTCAGCTCACTGAAAGTCAGCTCGTTGCCCAGCAATTTGCCCGCGAACACTTCCTGCAGCAGTGGCGATGCCATGCCGAGAATACCGATGCCCGCCGACACGTTCAGGCACAGCACCAGCCAGATCAAGGCGAATTGCGGGGTTTTCCAGGCCACACTGACGTGCACATGGCGGTCGGTGACCATGGCATTGCCAGCTTTTTTGGCCGGAGCGACCCAGCCTTCGGGCTTCCAGCCAGTTGGCGGCACGCGGTACGCCAGGGCGCCAGCGGTCATGAATACAAAGTAGATCGCCGCCATGGCGACGAAGCTCTGCCATACGCCCACTTCGTGCTCATTGCCAAAGTGCCCCATCAGCGCAGTGGCCAGTGGTGCACCCACCATGGCACCGCCGCCGAAGCCCATGATCGCCATGCCGGTGGCCATGCCGCGTTTGTCAGGGAACCATTTGATCAGCGTCGACACGGGCGAGATATAGCCCAGCCCCAGGCCGATACCGCCAATTACACCGGAGCCCAGCCACATCAGCCACAGCTGGTGGGTTTTCACGCCAATGGCCGAGATCAGCATGCCGCCGCACCAGCACAGCGCCGAGACCAGGCCGGCCTTGCGCGGGCCGGCGTGCTCCAGCCAGCCGCCCAGCACGGCCGCCGAGCAACCCAGAAAAACAAAGAACAGGGTGTAAACCCAACTCAGCATCGAGATCGGCCAGTCGCATTCGGCGCTGAACATACGGGCCATGAAGCCCATGTCCGCTGCACAGACGACAGGCGCGGTGATGCCGAGGGCTTGCGAAAGGGGCAACCAGAACACCGAGAAACCATAGGCCATGCCAATGCACAGGTGAATGGCCAGGGCGGCTGGCGGGACCAGCCAACGGTTGAAGCCCGGGCGGGCGATGATGCGTTCCTTCGACAGGAAGCCAGGCGCACTGGCCACAGAGCCGGTCGCGACGGTACTGGTCATGGATCTGATCCTTTTTATAGGGAGGGTGCTCGCAAAGCGGCGCAAGGTTAGCAGAGCCAAGTAGCGCGAAAGCAGTCTGATATCGTTAATTCTTGCCCGGCTGAAACGGTCATGTTTGCTTGTGGAAAGCCGTACCATCTGCTGCAAGCGTAAGAAATGCCCTGTATCTCTGGTCGAATACGCAGGGACAACCACTGCGGCGTTATACTCTGCCGCCTGAATTTCACTAACGGACTACAAGGACTCGCCCATGAAAGCGTTCGGCAAAATCCTGGGACTGGGGCTTCTCGGGTTGCTGCTGATCATCGTGGCGCTGGGCTTCGCCCTGACCCACCTCTTTGATCCCAACGACTACAAAGACGAGATTCGCCAGCTGGCGCGCGACAAGGCTAACGTCGAACTGACACTCGACGGGGATATCGGCTGGAGCCTGTTCCCGTGGCTAGGCCTGGAGCTGCATGAGGCCAGCATTGCCACCCTGGCCAAACCCAAGGAACCGTTCGCCGACCTGCAAATGCTCGGCCTGTCCGTGCGTGTGCTGCCGCTGCTGCGCCGCGAAGTGCAGATGAGCGACGTACGCGTCGAGGGCCTGAACCTGACCCTGGCCCGTGACGAACACGGCCACGGCAACTGGGAAGACATCGGCAAACCACTGCCCGCGCAAAACGCCACCCCTGCCGAAGCGCAGGCCAATGCCACCGCTCAGGCACCCGCTGAACAGAAGCCGGCACCTGCCGAAGGCAACGAACGTGCCGTCAAGCTGGACATCGACAGCCTGACCGTGAACAACGCCCGCGTGCAGTACACCGATGCCAAGACCGGCCAAAGCTACAGCGCCGAAAGCATCCAGCTAAGCACGGGCCCGGTCCACGAAGGCGCCAACATTCCGCTCAAGGCCAGCGCCTTCATCAGCGCCAGCGAGCCGAACATCAAAGCCCGCACCGAACTGGCCGGCGAGCTGCGCTTCGACCGCAAGCTCAAGCGCTACAACTTCGAAGACATGCGCCTGTCGGGCGAAACCTCGGGTGAACCCACCGGTGGCAAGACCGTGACATTCGCCGCCCAAGGCCAGCTGCTGGTCGACCTGGCTGCCAATGTCGCCTCCTGGAACGGCCTGAAAGTTTCGGCCAACCAGCTGCGTGCCCTGGGCGAGCTGAACCTGCGTGACCTGGACAAGGCGCCACAACTGAGCGGCGGCCTGTCCATCGCCCAGTTCAACCTGCGCACCTTCCTCGACAGCATTGGCCGCCCGCTGCCGGCTACCAACGACCCGGCGGCCTTCGCCAAGCTGGAGCTGGTCACCCGCCTGCAGGGCACGCCCAACAGCCTGGCGCTGGAAGACCTGGCCGTGAAGCTGGACGACAGCACCTTCAGCGGCCGCGTGGCCGTGGAAGACTTCGCCAAGCAGGCCCTGCGCCTGCAGCTCAAGGGCGATGCCTTTGACGCCGACCGCTACTTCCCCGCCAAGAGCGAAGAAGCCAAGGGCGCCACCGCTGCACGCCAGGCCGAGGTCAAGCAGCAAGAGGCCAGCGCCGTGGCCGGTGCGGGTACCACGCCGCTGCCAAATGCCCCGACCCAAGTGGCCTGGAGCGACGACAAGTTGCTGCCCGTCGACCGCCTGCGGGCCCTGGACCTGCAGGCCGACCTGGCCTTCGGTTCGCTGACCCTGGACAAACTGCCGATCGAAGACGCCCAGCTCAAAGCCATCGGCCAGGGCGGCCTGCTGACCCTGCAAACCCTGCGCGGCGAGCTGTACAACGGCACTTTCGAAGCCAAGGGCACGGTCGACGTGCGCCCTGCCGTCCCGCAACTGGGTGTGAACACCAACATCCAGCGGGTGCCGGTGGAGCACTTCATCAAGACCGAAGGCAAGGAGCAGGCACCCCCTGTGAAAGGCCTGCTGACCCTGACCAGTGATCTGACCGCCACCGGCAACAGCCAGAAGGCACTGGTCGACACCCTCAACGGCAGCGCAAACTTCACCATCAACGATGGTGTGCTGGTCAACGCCAACCTGGAGCAGCAGCTGTGCCAGGCCATCGCCACGCTCAACCGCAAGACCCTGAGCGGCGAGCCACGCGGCAAGGACACCCCGTTCCAGGAGCTGCGCGGTAGCCTGGTAGTGCGCAATGGCGTCGCCAGCAACCCCGACCTCAAGGCACGCATCCCAGGCCTGACCGTGAACGGTAACGGCGACCTCGACCTGCGTGTGCTGGGCATGGACTACAACGTGGGCGTGATCGTCGAAGGCGACCAACGCGCAATGCCGGACCCAGCCTGCCAGGTCAACGAGCGTTACGTTGGCGTTGAAGTGCCGCTGCGCTGCCGTGGCCCGCTGGAACTTGGTGCCAAGGCCTGCCGTCTGGACCAGAACGGCCTGGGCAAGGTCGCGGCCAAGCTGGCCGGCAACCGCCTGAAAGACAAGATTGACGAAAAGCTTGATGAAAAACTTGGAGACAAAGTGAGCCCGGAAGTGAAAGACGCGCTCAAGGGGCTGTTCAAGCGATGAGCCCCGAGCAGTTCTCCAGCGCTGTGCTGGATTGGTATGACGAGCACGGCCGGCACGACCTGCCCTGGCAACAGGGCATCACCCCGTACCGGGTGTGGGTGTCGGAAATCATGTTGCAGCAGACCCAGGTCAGCACCGTGCTCAACTACTTCGACCGCTTCATGCAGGCGCTGCCGACCGTGCAGGCCCTGGCCGAAGCGCCGGAGGACGAAGTGCTGCACCTGTGGACGGGGCTGGGCTATTACACCCGTGCACGCAACCTGCAAAAGGCCGCCAGGATCGTCGTCGAGCAACATGGCGGCGAATTCCCACGCAGTGTCGAGCAGCTCACCGAGCTGCCCGGCATCGGCCGCTCCACCGCAGGCGCCATCGCCAGCATCAGCATGGGCATTCGTGCGCCGATTCTGGATGGCAACGTCAAGCGCGTACTGGCCCGCTACACCGCCCAGGCGGGCTACCCCGGCGAACCCAAGGTGGCCAACCAGCTGTGGGTCACGGCCGAGCGCTTTACCCCGCACCAGCGCGCCAACCACTACACCCAGGCGATGATGGACATGGGCGCCACGCTGTGCACGCGCAGCAAGCCCAGCTGCCTGATCTGCCCGCTGCAGCGCGGCTGCGAAGCGCACCTGCACGGTGAAGAAACCCGCTACCCCGAGCCCAAGCCGCGCAAGGCACTGCCGCAGCGGCGTACGCTGATGCCACTGCTGGCCAACCACGAAGGCGCCATCCTGCTTTACCGCCGCCCATCCAGTGGGCTGTGGGGAGGGTTGTGGAGCCTGCCGGAACTGGACGACATCGCCCAACTCGATGACCTGGCCTACCAGCACGGCCTGCGCCTGGCTGACAGCCGCGCCATGGACGGCCTGACCCACACCTTCAGCCACTTTCAGCTGGCCATCGAGCCCTGGCTGGTGCGTGTCGACCCGGTCGGCCAGCACATGGCCGAGGCCGACTGGCTCTGGTATAACCTCGCCACCCCGCCGCGCCTGGGCCTTGCCGCCCCGGTGAAAAAGCTGCTTAAACGCGCGGCCGACGAACTGATTGCAGGAGACGCCCGATGACCCGCACCGTGATGTGCCGCAAGTACCAAGAAGAACTGCCAGGCCTGGAACGCCCGCCCTACCCAGGCGCCAAGGGCCAGGACATCTTCGAACACATCTCGCAGAAGGCCTGGGCCGACTGGCAGAAGCACCAGACCATGCTGATCAACGAAAAGCGCCTGAACATGATGAACGCCGAGGACCGCAAATTCCTCCAGGCCGAGATGGACAAGTTTTTCGCCGGCGAAGAATACGCGCAGGCGGAAGGCTACGTTCCACCGGCCGAATGACCCCAAAAATCGTAAGCGACGGAATTAATTTAAAATTTTTTCAAAAAGTCGTTGACGAGCGGTCCGGAAATCTATTTAATTCACCTCGTCGCCCAGATAGCTCAGTCGGTAGAGCAGAGGATTGAAAATCCTCGTGTCGGCGGTTCGACTCCGTCTCTGGGCACCACCTTCAAGCTTCTGGTGGTTGCAAAGTTACCCGAAGCGACAACAAGAAACCCGCCTAGTGCGGGTTTTTTGTTGTCTGTGATTTTTATCCCCGCCCGCCTGCCCAGCCTAAAAATTGGCGATGGCGCTGCAATAGTCAGCCTTGCGCCTGGCCACTTCCTCCGTTTTATCCAAACGCTTGAGCGTACCGCCGCACGCGCTGTAGCCGTGCACGACCAGTTCGTAGTCCGCGCCTTTTTCCGGCACGAACGAGAACATGCCCAGGCAGTTCTGCACGCTGTTGTAACCCGCCGAGCGGCCACCATCGAGAAAATGCAGGGTGAACGGCTTGCCGGCAGGCACCAGCACTTCGCTGACTGCGTCACCCGCTTGGGCAGGCGCACCGGCCGGCATGTTCAGGGTTTCACCATTACGGTCGGCAAAGCCTTTGGTGGGCACCGCAATCACGCCAGCGCCTGGGCTGTACCAGTCCACGCAGTCCTTTTCCGGTACCGCGCGCACCATGCCATCAGCAATCACCCGCAGGCGTGCAGTGTCGCCGGCGCTGGGCGAGCCATAAGGTGTGTTGAAGGATTTGACTGCGGCGATGTTGCCACAGCCGGCCAGGGCGACGGCCAGCAGGCCGAGCAAAAGGGGTGCTTTCATCCGTGAATGTCCTGTGTGCGAATGCCGAATGTCCGGCAGCCTGACTCAGACCCGCCAATGCCGCTTGGGTTTCACTGCCATCTGCGATTCAATACGCACTTTTCCAGCACCACCCAAGGACTCCAGCCCCATGGCCACCCCTACCAAGCAACAGAAACGCGCCAAGCGCGCCGCCAGCAAGGCCAAGCAGAACCGCATGGTACGCAGCGGCCAGGCGGTCAAGGCCAGTGCCGGTGACAGCGCCAGTGTCGAGCAGGTGTACAACAAGGCCATGGAATCGGGCAGCTACGACGCCATGTTCAACAAGATGAAGGAAGCCCAGGAGGGCGGCCTGGTACCGATGATTTCGGTGTTCCTGGTAGACCCGCTGCTGGCGTTGGTGCTCAAGGGGCACAAGGAAGAACACGCCACCGACTACATCGTGCTGGTGTTCAACGCCTACCGCAAATGGCTGGATGGTGCCGACGAAGAGGCGACCATGGCCTGGCTGGAGAGCGATGAGTTCCAGGAGGCCTACATTGCCGCTTCCGAACTGGTGGCAAAGCAGCAGCAACAGCAGAAGCAGTTTGGCTGATCGGGCTGTGTAACCTGCCCGGGCCCTATCGCCGGCAAGCCAGCTCCCACAGGTTCATCACAGGCCTAAGGGCAGCACGCTTCCTGTGGGAGCTGGCTTGCCGGCGATAGGGCCGGTACAGGCAACAAAAAAGGCCGCGCCCCTCACAGGGCGCGGCCTTTTCATTTCAGCCAGCGCGGATCAGTTGTCCAGCGCCACCCGCCCGGCAGCTTCGCGCTTGCGGTGCACCAGCAAGCCAGCCGCCACCACACCAATGCTCAGCAGCGCAGTCGCAATGATCTCCGCACGGTGGTCTTCACGCAGCGCCATCACCACCAGAATGGCAATGATGAAGGCAATGGTCGCCCAGGTCAGGCCCGGGAACAGCCACATCTTGAAGGTAATCTTCTCGCCGCGGGCTTCACGCTGGGCACGCATGCGCAGTTGCGACACGGCAATCACCAGGTACACCAGCAGCGCAATGGCGCCCGAGCTGGCCAGCAGGAACTCGAACACCTGAGCCGGTGCCACGAAGTTGGCGAACACACAGAGGAACGCCGCTGCAGTGGACAGCAATACCGCCACATGCGGGGTCGCCGACTTGGTGGTGCGCTGGGCAATGGCCGGGGCATCGCCACGCTTGCTCAGCGAGAACAGCATGCGCGAAGAAGTGTACAGCGCCGAGTTCAGGCAGCTGGTCACGGCAATCAGCACGACGATGTCGACGATCAGCTTGGCATTCGGCACGCCGATGCGGCTCAGCACGGTCTGGTAGGAACCGGTCTCGGCCAGGGCCGGGTCGTTCCATGGCACCAGGGCCACCACCAGGAAGATCGACACCAGGTAGAACAGGCAGATACGCCAGATCACCGAGTTGGTGGCGCGGCTGATCTGCTTGCCCGGGTCCTTCGACTCGGCAGCAGCGATGGTGACGATTTCAGTACCCATGAACGAGAACATGGTGGTCAGCATGGCTGCCAGCACTGCGCCCAAGCCGTTGGGCATGAAGCCTTGGGTATCGAACAGGTGGCTGGCACCGCTTACCTGGCTGCTCGGTACAAAGCCGAACATGGCTGCGCAACCCACGGCGATGAAGCCGATGATCGCCAACACCTTGAGCAGGGCGAACCAGAACTCGAACTCGCCGTAGTTCTTCACGCTGCACAGGTTGGTCAGGGTCAGCGCCAGGGTAATGATGAGGGAGAACGCCCACAGGTCGACCGCAGGGAACCAGGCGTGCAGGATGGCGGCGGCAGCGTTGGCCTCCAGCGGAATCACCAGCACCCAGAACCACCAGTACAGCCAGCCAATGGTGAAACCGGCCCAACGCCCGATGGCGCGGTCGGCGTATGTAGAGAACGAACCGGTGTCTGGCGAAGCGACCGCCATTTCACCCAGCATGCGCATCACCAGCACGACCAGCGTACCGGCAGCAGCGTAAGCCAGCAGCACGGCCGGGCCGGCCGCTGCGATGGCGTGGCCAGAGCCTACGAACAGGCCGGCACCGATGACGCCAGCGATGGACAGCATGGTGACATGCCGTTGTTTGAGCCCCTGAGCGAGGTCATTGGAATTGTTACCGCTCATTGAAACTACCTTTGTAAGGAGTGGACCACTCCGACTGCGGGTACGGAGCGCGCCAAGGGTTGACCTAGGCGTCGCTGCAATCGGCGGTTTCCTACTGGCAATAAGCAGGCCATGTGCTGAATGCATTCGTCAGAAACTTCTACAGGCCTTTTAGGACAAGGTTTGGAGGGCTTTCGGCCACACCTTGACCGAAAGGGCGCCAAATCATCGGATTACTGAAATACCCACTTACAAACGCACCAAAGGTGCTCCCCGGTAACACCTGTGCACCACTGCAATGCGAAAAAGTGCAACCTATGGGTACAACCTCAAAAGCGCCTGACGCATTCGCGGGTAAACCTGCATCCACTGCAAACGTTTGACCTAAAGGTCGGGTTTACCCCTTGAATGGGCCAAAACCGCTTCCATGAGCGGGCCAAAGCTGGCACCATCGCGCCTTTTTTCATCAAGGCTCTGGTGCTGGGCGACACCTTCGCGGACATCTGCGCGACGTTACGCTGTAGCGATGCGACAAACTGCCCCACCAGTGCCCACAGTCCCCGGCGACCCTGTTGGCCGTCATAATGCCGCTATGCTAGCTTGGCGCACGCCAGGAAGGCCGCCAACAGCTGGGAACGCACCCGAACACATGAGGACCGCACATGGCTCAGGCCACGCCCGCGCTGGAAATCCGCAATCTGCACAAACGCTACGGCGAGCAGGAAATTCTCAAGGGTATTTCGCTGACCGCTCGCGACGGTGACGTGATCTCCATCCTGGGGTCGTCCGGCTCCGGCAAGTCCACCCTGCTGCGCTGCATCAACCTGCTCGAAAACCCGCACCAGGGCGAAATCCTGGTTGCCGGCGAAGCCCTCAAGCTCAAGGCCGCCAAGAACGGCGACCTGATCGCAGCCGACAACCGCCAGATCAACCGCCTGCGCAGCGAAATCGGCTTTGTCTTCCAGAACTTCAACCTGTGGCCGCACATGTCGATCCTCGACAACATCATCGAGGCGCCACGCCGCGTGCTCGGCCAAAGCAAGGCCGAGGCCATCGAAGCCGCCGAAGCGCTGCTGAACAAGGTGGGCATCTACGACAAACGCCACAGCTACCCCGCCCAGCTTTCCGGTGGCCAGCAACAGCGCGCCGCCATTGCCCGTACCCTGGCCATGAAGCCCAAGGTCATCCTGTTCGACGAGCCAACCTCGGCACTCGATCCGGAAATGGTCCAGGAAGTGCTTAACGTTATCCGCGCACTGGCCGAAGAAGGCCGTACCATGCTGCTGGTGACGCACGAGATGAGCTTCGCCCGCCATGTGTCCAGTGAAGTCGTCTTCCTGCACCAAGGCCTGGTAGAAGAGCAGGGATCGCCGCAACAGGTCTTCGAAAACCCGACCTCGGCGCGTTGCAAGCAATTCATGTCCAGCCACCGCTAACGGAGCAATACATGCACACTTACAAGAAGTTCCTCCTGGCAGCTGCTGCCACGCTGGTGATGTCGGCAAACGCCATGGCCGCAGAAAAACTGCGCATGGGCATCGAAGCCGCCTACCCACCGTTCAACAACAAGGACGCCAGCGGTAACGTGGTCGGCTTCGACAAAGACATCGGCGACGCCCTGTGCGCCAAGATGAAAGTCGAGTGCTCGGTCGTCACCTCCGACTGGGACGGCATCATCCCGGCCCTGAACGCCAAGAAGTTCGACTTCCTGGTGTCTTCGCTGTCGATCACCGACGAGCGCAAGCAGGCCGTGGACTTCACCGAGCCGTACTACTCCAACAAGCTGCAGTTCATTGCGCCGAAAAACGTCGACTTCAAGACTGACAAAGAGTCGTTGAAGGGCAAGGTTATCGGCACCCAGCGCGCAACCCTGGCCGGTACCTACCTGGAAGACAACTTCAAAGGCGTCGACATCAAGCTGTACGACACCCAGGAAAACGCCTACCTGGACCTGGTGTCCGGCCGCATCGACGGCATCCTGGCCGACAAGTACGTGCAGTACGAGTGGCTGAAGAGCAAAGACGGCTCGAACTTCGAGTTCAAGGGCGAGCCGGTGATGGACAGCGACAAGATCGGCATTGCCGTGCGCAAAGGTGACACCAAGCTGCGCGACGACCTGAACAAAGCCCTGGCCGAAATCAAGGCCGACGGCACGTACAAGAAGATCAACGACAAGTACTTCCCGTTCAGCATCGAATGACCCGCCCTGACCGGCGCGCCCTTGCGGCGCGCCAGTCCCTAATATGACCTGCCCATGAATATCGACCTGCACGGATTCGGTCCGGCCATGATGGCCGGCACCCTGATGACCGTAAAACTGGCGCTTTGCGCCTTGCTGCTGGGGCTGGTGCTGGGCCTGCTCGGCGCCCTGGCCAAAACCTCCCCGATCAAGCCGTTGCAATGGCTTGGCGGTTTCTACTCGACCCTGGTTCGTGGCGTGCCCGAACTGCTGTGGGTTCTGCTTATCTATTTCGGCACCGTCGGGTTGATGAACGCCCTCGGCGAGGCCCTGAACATGCCGGGCCTTGAGCTCAGTGCCTTTGCCGCGGGCGTGATCGCCCTGGGCCTGTGCTTCGGCGCCTACGCCACCGAAGTGTTCCGTGGTGCCATCCTGGCGATCCCCAAGGGCCACCGTGAAGCCGGCCTGGCACTGGGCCTGTCCAAGGGCCGCATCCTGTCGCGGATCATCCTGCCGCAGATGTGGCGCATCGCCCTGCCCGGCCTTGGCAACCTGTTCATGATTTTGATGAAGGACACCGCGCTGGTGTCGGTGATCGGCCTGGAAGAAATCATGCGCCACGCACAAATCGGCGTGACCGTGACCAAGGAGCCGTTCACCTTCTACATGGTGGCGGCCTGCATCTACCTGAGCCTGACCGTCATCGCCATGACCGGTATGCACTTCATGGAAAAACGCGCCGCTCGCGGCTTTGCGAGGGCTGAATAATGAATTGGGAAGTCATCTTCAAATGGCTGCCACGCCTGGCCGAGGGCGCGGTCCTGACCCTGGAACTGGTGGCCATTGCGGTGGTTGCCGGGTTGATCCTGGCCATCCCGCTGGGCATCGCCCGCTCCTCGCGCCACTGGTACGTGCGCGCCGTGCCGTTCAGCTACATCTTCTTCTTCCGCGGCACGCCGCTGCTGGTGCAGCTGTTCCTGGTCTATTACGGCCTGGCGCAGTTCGATGCAGTGCGCTCCAGCTCGCTGTGGCCGTACCTGCGCGATCCGTTCTGGTGCACGGTGCTGACCATGACCCTGCACACCGCCGCCTACATCGCCGAGATCCTGCGCGGCGCGCTGCAATCGATCCCCAAAGGTGAGATCGAGGCGGCACGGGCGCTGGGCATGTCGCGTGGCAAGGCACTGTTCTACATCATGCTGCCGCGTGCTGCGCGCATCGGCCTGCCGGCGTACAGCAACGAAGTGATCCTGATGCTCAAGGCCAGCGCCTTGGCCAGTACCGTGACCCTGCTGGAACTGACCGGCATGGCCCGCACCATCATTGCCCGTACTTACCTGCCGGTGGAGATCTTCTTTGCTGCTGGCGTGTTCTACCTGGTGATCTCGTTCCTGTTGGTGCAAGGCTTCAAGCTGCTGGAGCGCTGGTTGCGCGTGGACGCCTGCCAGGGTCGCTGAGACCTTACTGGCCTCTTCGCGGGTAAACCCGCTCCCACAGGTACATCACAGGCCTTGAAACCTGTGCTAACCCTGTGGGAGCGGGTTCACCCGCGAAGAGGCCCTCAACCCAAACACACACCATGCCCAGCCACCTCCACAGCCACCACCTAAGCACCCGCTTCCGGGCCCTCGACCAGTTCCTGGTCGAGCACCAACAGCTGTGGAAACCCCGCCCCTTCACCACCCAGCAGCTGGACTGGGAAACCACCCACCCCGAGCTGGCCACCCACCTGCGCCAATGCTCGCTGGCCGACGCCGAAACCGAATGCCCCGCTGACGCCTTGCCGGCTCCGTTCCCACAACTGGCCCAGCAAGCCCAACAACTAGCCGCCCTCGGCAGCCTGCCGCAAACCGATCTGCCCCCTGCCGCACACCGCCTGGACGTCGCCGTCCCAGGCCGCAAATGGCAGCAGATCGAAGCCTTCGCCAGCCACCTGGCCTTCCACGACCAGCCCCGCCACTGGCTGGACTGGTGCTCCGGCAAAGGCCACCTTGGCCGCCGCCTGCTGCAACCCGGCCAGCAGCTGACCTGCCTGGAGTACGATGCCGAACTGGTCGCAGCCGGCCAGGGCCTGAGCACCCATCATCACTTGCCCGCACAGCACGTACATCAAGATGTGATGGCCAGCGACAGCGCCCGCCACCTGGCTGGCGACAAAAGCGTGGTTGCCCTGCACGCCTGCGGCGACCTGCATGTACGCCTGATGCAACTGGCCAGCCAGCAAGGTTGCCGGCAATTGGCCGTAGCCCCCTGCTGCTACAACCGCATTGCAGTGCAGCAATACCAGCCGTTATCCACAGCCGCGCAAGCGTCCGGCCTGCAGCTGTCGCTGGACGATCTAGGCCTGCCCCTGAGCGAAACCGTTACCGCCGGGGCTCGCGTGCGGCGCCAACGTGACACTTCGATGGCCCGCCGCCTGGGCTTCGACCTGCTGCAACGCCAGCAGCGCCTGCGCGATGACTACCTGCCAACACCGTCGCTGCCGGTAGCCTGGCTGGAAAAGCCCTTCGAGCAGTACTGCCGCGACCTGGCCGAACTCAAGCAACTGCCCTTGAATGGCAACCCGGACTGGGCCGCTCTGGAAGCCGCCGGCTGGCAACGCCTGGCCGAAGTACGCAACCTGGAGCGCGTGCGCAACCTGTTCCGTCGGCCATTGGAGTTGTGGCTGGTGCTCGATCGCGCCCTGTTCCTCGAAGAACAAGGCTTTGAGGTGCGCCTCGGCTTGTTCTGCGACTACCTGCTGACCCCGCGCAACCTGCTCATCCTTGCCGAACGCGACCGATAGCCGCAGCACAACCTGTGGATAACTCTGTGAACAAGCTTGTGATTACCTGTTGGATCCCAACGCTATTTCAAGCGCTTGGCTTATTCCTGCCTGTGCGTCAAGCCCAGTAAAAACAGGCGTTTGCGCAAAGACCGGCGGCGTATTGATCCGGCATGCCTTTCGCGCAAGTCGCCAATGCCACTTGTGCATAAACATTTCTTGTGGTTAGCGCAAGAGGTGTCTGTGGGAGCGGCCTTGTGTCGCGAAAGGGCCGCAAAGCGGCCTCGGCGATCTCACATTTTCAATGCGATTTATTCTTGGCAATCTCGATATCGTTCATCAGCGCCTTGGCCATATCGCACAAGTAATCAGCCGCCCCCAGGAATTTATGGTCATCCTCCATATCGCCCTCGCGCACCAGGTGCTTGATGTAGCCCATCAGGATCGAAACATGCTCATAGGCCGCATCGACCGGGATGCCGGGCTCTACGCGTAGCAGGTTGAGGGAGGGGTTACCGGCTGCGAGGAAGGTTTCCACGCCTGCGGTGGTGATCGGCTTGGGGCTGCTGGAATCAGTATCGATCGTTTTCAATTTTCAAACTCCCTAGTTCAGAGGAGTTGCCGTGTTCATTCTTTCTCACGGAACAAAGGCGGCAACCGTGCACGAGGTGAGAAACCGAGTGAACATAGGAAGCCCGGCCAGACCAAGGTCTGCCCGCGCACGGTCGCCATTACGCAGCCGATACGTTCAAAATCGGGTTCTCACACCCGGTCGCCAGAGCGACCCGAAAACGGTATCCGTGAGCCACTTCCCCGACAACAGCGATACTTCGGCGGCGCGCGTAGGATACTTCCTAAGCAGCCAAACCCTGAAGCGCCTGGCCCCATGGTTCAGAATTACCTTACACAGATTGCAGCCGCTTACGCGGCCCTTGCGGGAACGGGCTCACCCGCGAAAAGGCCCTGACAGGCAACACAGGGCTAATACCCCACCCCCGCAACCGTGTATGATCCCTCCCCCAAATCATTAAAAAGTGACGTCGCGCGCTGCCCGCCAGCCCCGCGACCTTCTGGCGTTGCGCCAGAACCGACAGTGGACCAACGGACCTGACCATCGTGACCCAAGCCAAACCCCTCGCCTTGCTGACCCTCGCCCTGGCCCTGACCGGCTGCGCCAGCGGCACCGCACCCCACGCCAACAGCAACCTGGGCTGGAACCACCCCGGCATGCAACTGGGCGGCGACAACGGCCTGCCCCTGCGCACCGAAAGCCCTTGCCGCAAGCGCGGCTGCGACAACGACAAGCTGTTCTTCAACCCGGGCAAAAGCGAGCCGAGCGTTACCACGATCCACCGTGGCTGGTAGGAAAATTCTCCTTTTGGGCCGGTGACTTAGGTCTTTTGCGAACATTCGCAACGAAGTGGTTTACAGGCGCCAAACGATCGTTATAATGACGCCCCATTGCCGGTATAGCTCAGATGGTAGAGCAACTGACTTGTAATCAGTAGGTCTCGGGTTCGATTCCTGATGCCGGCACCATACACAGAAAGGCCCGCAGAGATGCGGGCCTTTTTTGCTTGGGCGATGGGCTAGCACCGGGCTAGCATTTTCCCGCCCTGTGGTATTCAGGAGATTAGCCATGGCAAGGGCGCCCAGGAAACCGAAAGACCTTACGCCACGATTCGGAATTGGCGAATGGTACGGGAAAAATCTGCCCCAACTATCAAGCCCTGCCAGGCAAATGCTAGCCCGAGAAACGCTCAAGCCTAAAAAAGAGCGGCAGCCTCAGCCATGTCCATTCCAAGCTAGGAAACAAGGAGCGACCTGCTCAAAGGAAGGAGGGGTGTGCTCCCTTCGCCTCTACTCCTATGCCGAACATGCCACTGGCCGCGCCATGGGTGTTCCAGTTCAAGGCAGGCAGGGTGAACTGAGGGCTACCTGCCCATATCGCTTCCACGAGGATCTAGAGGTCTTCAAATGGGTGGGAGAGGTAATCCTTAACGACCCTGATCCAAAACTCGTCGCTGAGGTTGGCTTCCTCGAAGCCGGTGCAACCACAGATAACGAGGGGGGTGAGGACGTCGGCAGAATCGATATGGTGCTGGTCAGCACCAAAACTCATCCAAGCGCGCCAATGGAGTGGGCCGCCCTTGAGATCCAGGCGGTGTATTTCTCAGGAAGTGCCATGAGAGGTGAGTTTGAAGCTATCAAGGATGAATCTGTAGATTGGGTTACCTTCCCAGCCGGTCGCCGTCGTCCTGACTATCGTAGCAGTGGGCCCAAGCGACTAATGCCGCAGCTTCAAATCAAAGTCCCCACGCTTCGCCGCTGGGGTAAGAAAATGGCTGTAGTAGTTGATCGGGCGTTCTTCGACTCAATCGGCGAAATGGATAATGTGGCCGATATCTCGAATGCTGATATCGCCTGGTTCGTAGTGAGATTCGAAGAAGTAGAGGGGCAAACTCAGACCCGCTTGGTTCGAGATGAGGTCAGGTTTACTACGCTAGAGCGTTCGGTGGAGGGACTGACAGGAGGTAAGGCAGTGCCGCTGCCGACCTTCGAAGATCGGATCAGCGACAAATTAGTCTATCCCGTAGCAGTAGAGCAGTCCGAAGGCTCAGATTTACTGGCCTTCGGCGATTTTGAGACACCGCTGGATGGATCCGATTAACGATTAGGCAAAAAGCTCAGCTTGCGCCTTAGGCACGCTGATCAGGCTTTCAGGGTTTGCAGCGAGATGAACCTTCAGCTGATCGGCAATCGCCTTCGCCATCAATACAGGGACAGCGTTTCCAACCTGCTCATATTGCGAAACGCGAGAGCCTACAAAACGATAGGTATCAGGGAAAGACTGGAACCTAGCAGCTTCCCGAACTGTAAGAGTTCGGTTTTGGTCAGGAAGGAAAACAGTTCCCCAATGCGGATCACACTTAGTGAGCATTGTTCCTGACAGCCGATCATTATGAAGGCGGCCATAACGCTTGGTGTGATCGGATTTACGTGCCCGCTGCATGCCTTTCGGCAGCAAATCATGCGGAATGTCTCTCCACGAACCACCAGGCTGGACATGCTTCATCCGCTCGGCGTTTTGCTTCGAAAGCTTAGCAGCCACATGATTGTAGGTCTGGTCGGAACCATTACGCATCAGGGTTGCGTAGGCGGCATCCGCTTCAACCGTATAGGTAACAAGTTCAGCACCTTCCCCCATCTCCAGAACTGGAAGATCGCTTATAGCTTCACGCACCGATACATGCGGATACAGGCGCTTGCGATCTTCTTCTCCCAACTGGAAGGTCATGGTGTTACCACCACGGAAATTAGCACGTCCGACCGCATAGTGAGTGGGTTCAGGGTGGGCAACATCACTGAACCGAGAACCGAGCAAGATCAGGCGCCACCTCTCTTGCGGTACGCCATAGTGCGCAGCGAAAAGGATTTTTGCTGTCACGTGGTAACCGAGAGCAGTAAAAATCTCAACAATCAGACGAAATACTTTGCCATCGCCTAGTGAAAGCAGGCCGGGGACATTCTCAAAAACAAATGTCTTCGGCTGAAATTCTTCAAGAAATCTTTCATAGTGGCGGAACAAAGCATTACGTGGATCGCTCAAAAAGCGACCTGGGGCATTGATAGAAAATCCCTGACAAGGAGGCCCACCAACAAGCACGTCAAGTTCACCAGGTTGCAAGCCCAGACGCTTTCTTACTTCGGCTGGGTCGACAGCCTCAATGGAACGACAGTCCGCAAGAGCTTCAGGGTGATTGAGCTTGAAGGTCTCGATTGCCTCTGGCATTACATCGTTACCATAAAGGCTCACATAACCAGCCTGCCTGAAACCCTCGGTAATTCCTCCGGCCCCACAAAACAGATCAATTGTGCGTAGCGGTTGTTTCTTAGCTCGAGATTTTTTCAATTTTGGAGGTACGGGCATCTCAGTGATGGCAGCTGATCTAATATAAATTTCACCATTTGATTCAATTGCCATACCATGCTCACTAGCCATTGCGTCTACTCCTAGCAGTAGGACTCTGGTTAGGTGAGGCCGGGGGCGCAATCCCCAGCCTCACCGCCATTAATTCGTTTATGGAGGAGCGCTAACAGCGCTCTCGCCTATTGCTCCCCCGCCATCACTCCGGTATCCCACTGGGTTGAGCATCCAGCCCACTTGGAGCTCTCACACCCGACCCACGCTTCGATACCGCACGGGCGCGTCAATATACTGTATTTACATACAGATCGTTAGCCCGCTAGTCGCTGATTGTCCCATACCCCAGATTTTTTTACTAAAGCTCCCCGATTTTCGGGTGTCCAGGGCGTGAGCCGAAGCCGCAGCCTGCTTAGCGCAGCGTGCAGGAACGGGTGAGGCTCGCGGCGAAGCGAACCCTTGACACATCTTAGACACGCATCCTCAGCGAAAGGGCTGTGGGGGCTCTTTCCCACAGGCCCTTCGCAACAGGGGCGAGTCCCTGCCCCCGGAGGGGATTTTGATGTTTGATGGCCGTAGGCCATGGGTTCCAAGGGGCATAGCCCTTTGGCCCACCTTTGCGAATGCAAAGTGTAGTGGGTTACACGTAGTGTCACTGGCGGGGTTGTACAGCCATCTGCTCCATTTGCATACTAAGGGGACAACAACGAGAGCGACCGGAGTTGCCGCCAATGAAACACCCTACCCCCCTACTCTTACCTCAAAATCACCGCTTGGTGCTAGCCCAGGCATGTTCGAACTTTCCAGGTAAAAAACTTGATGAAGTGATTACCAGGGCACTAAGCGACATTCCCAACGACCAGTCTCCGGCTGACTTCTATGAAATACGCCGAACAGATGTTCCTAGGGCATTTGATGCTTTGCTCAAACTACAGAACACGGGTTCAGCACACAGGTACATTGAGACTGATCAAAATGAATTTAGGGAAGTGCTGCGGATTGAGGTAACGCTACTCGATGCCATTTTACTTGCCCTAGCAATGGTACTGGACATTATCAACAAGGTTCTTTCATCGAATACTGGTAGCAGTGGGGAGTCTACAACCATAGCAGCGCCTCCGCCGCTAGTTCCACCTGCTGTGAAACCGTATATACCAACCTGGAAGCGTGGGACTTATCGAATAGGTTTTGACGAGCCATCCATATGAGTTACGCTATTTTGCGCACGAAAAAGCTAAAGAGCTTTGGCGCGCTCGCCCGCTCGGCGCGTCATACTTTTCGAGAACAACCCACACCTAACTCAGACCCAGCTATGCGAGGCCGTAATCGCACAGTCGGTGCTCATGGTACTGGCAGTCTGCTGCAAGCAATGAAAATTAGGCTTCCGGACAAGAGAAGACGCGATGCGGTGTTGTGTATTGAATACCTGATCACAGCATCACCTGAGGCGTTTATGCGCCACGGAGGGCATCTGGATGACCTAGGGAGCGGATATTTTTCTGATGCACTGACATGGCTTAAAAAGCGCCATGGGGCAGAAAATGTCGTCAGCTCGACTGTCCACCTGGACGAGTCCACTCCTCATCTAGTGGCATATGTAGTACCTCGCACTAAGGACGGGCGATTGTCATGCCGGGATTTTCTCGGTGGTGTTGCTAAACTTCGGAAAATGCAGGATGAATTCCATGCCGCCTGCGGCTCTAGGCGCGGCCTAGAGCGTGGCGTGATTGGCTCAAAGGCGAAGCATGGAGATGTAGCAGCATTTTATACTGTAATGAAAGCAGCCGGGGCAGCGCCAGCGTTAGGTATTAAAGACTATGCTGCGGCTGCGTTCGGAAAAAAAACCAAACTCTGGCGCGAGGCTGAAAATATAGCAAAGGCCAACACTTTGTGTGCTGCCAGGGAGCTCCAGATTAGGAAGGCCATACGCTCAAGGTGTCGAACGTTACAAAGCATGGCTAAAAATCTGAGATCAAAACAACAGATCGCTGCGCACCAGGAGGTCGAACATCAAATGAAAGAGTTCGACCTGGAGCAGCGATCTAATGCCCTGGCGCTCCGCGAGAGGGATATTCAGCTTGCGCAAAATAATATATTAGCGCTCGAAGTGGAACGGGACACTCTGGCTCGTCGATTGGAATTGCTTGAAAACCGAGGAGCTACTGTGCAACAGACCCACCACAGGGCCTGTACTTATGAGAACTTACCGTCATTAGGCTAGCCAAAGGTATGCGTCATAAGCATTTCGAGATACTTCGCCTCATGCCGGATTTGAACGAGTGCCTTATCCAAACGTTTAGGCAAAATCCCACCTACCTGTGCCAACTCGATTTTGATTCGGATAGTTCTATTGATCTTTTTGATGATGCACAAGTCACGCACCGATGTGCCATTTTCAAACGCAACGCCGATGGACAGCCAAAAAAAGCAATCCTCCATCATTCCCACTGCTTTAAAGTCTTCAGCCCATTCCCAGCAAATTTTTTTAGCCTGCTCGTCTTTTGGGAAAGATTTCATGTGTATTGCCCCTAGTGATTGATGGTAGCTATTGATCGTGGTTTGTCGACGAAGCTCAGGATGATCCATGAGCTTCCCCTTGGATAATTATGAGTAACTGTAACTACAGTTGAATTTTCACTTTTAAAAGATAACCCTGTAGCGACCTGTTGATCTAAAGGTGTACGCATCAATCGTCACCCCTACCACTCTCGTCCTAGACTCCCCGTAAGTGGTTTTAGCGCTTTCTTTAACGAGATGGATCGCTGGTTTGCCATCGCCATTAGTCCGCCCCAAAATCGAGATCAGATTCTTTAAGCCCTCAGGCGATCTCCAGACATTGCTCTTTATTTCAAAAGCAAGATCACCCAACGGCTCAGCAACCGACTCAAAGTCAATCTTGTTTATCTCCCTCAATAGCGTCATGACTCCACCGATTCCAAAAAGCTGATACTGCCGTACATTCATGGAGCGCAGCGCCGCTTTAACTCGGTAACCATTCCTGATAGATGCGAGATCCTGGCGCTCTCGTTCTTCGTCGACCGATGGCTCAATAGGCACGGCCACTGGCAGAGAATCAGTGCCGCTGAAATCGACTTCCTTAACTAGGTACTTGAATATGTAGCTGGAAGCACTTCCCTTTTTATCGTCACCCAACACAAATTTAACTTGATTCTTCAGCGAGAACTCCCGCTCACAGGCGGAAATGAAATTAGCCACCGCATCCCCCCTCAGAAAAACTTGAAGGTGCCAATGCACGCTGCCGTCTTTATGAGTTTCTGCTGTCCGAAAACCAAAGTAGGACTCCGCACCTGCCTGCAATCCTTTCTTGTTTAGGTAAGCTCTGATACGACCCCATGCGTCCCTGATATATTCATGGCTAGACTTCGGCCCAAGCTCTTTCCTGTAAGTATTTTTACTACGTTGATGCGTAGGGTTAGGGTGATACTCAGGTGGGGCAGTAAACGTCACAAACAGCCAAGACATGTGCTTGCTTTTAGCCATTAACTCAAGATTTTTTGCTACAAAATAAAGCTCGCTCAGCCTCCTTGCAGCGGAGCTCTTGGCTAAATCAGCCATCGAGAAAACTTCTGATGTTTTCAAATTGAGCAATTTGATTTTTTCCAGCGCCACTTTTGTCAGCTCTGACTTTTCTTGATAGCGCCGCAAGGTTGCATCTGAACAGTACATTGGCTTATTAAAATCCGAGGGGCCACCCACAAGACGTCGTCCGGCCTCCCAATTCAGCCTATCAATATTTGATTTATTTTCTAGCCTTCCTTTCCAATACCTGGGGCAGACTGACTTTTCCCTAACCGCTTTCGCAGTAGTAGCTTCAATCTTGATGTCATAAAAATCCGTTTCAGCAACAAACAGCTTTTGGCCAACCTGGTAAACATTAACAAGATTGAATTTAAAGAACGTGGCGATCTGTTTAGCTCCAAGCGCTACTAGCTGCACTGAAAGCAGACGCGCCGGCGGGAGAAGCTCCAGATCGAGTTCTACTGGTTGTTCGCTTAGTTCCTGGTCGACACTCATAGCTCACCAGCCTATTGAGTGTGATTCAAAACCGAACGAGCCAAAAACTCAGCTAAGTCGGTAATGCGATACCTGACATTCCGGCCAATCTTAAAATATGGAAGGTCATACCTACCTGCGCAGCGCCACACTGCTAGCGTTGATGTTTTCACACCGAGGATGACTGCCGCTTCTCTGTCACTGACATGCAAGGGTGGCCTCTCGCTGGCACCCAGGGTACTGAGAATTTCTGACTTGATAATGGCGACGACTTCAAAGGCGTGCATTAATAAATCTCCGTTAACTTGATTTGACGGAGATAGATTGACCTTGATAGGGCTTGAGTTGGGAGGGATGAATACTCAGGTTACCAGGGGGAATACATCCCCCTAGCAATTGGATTACGTAGGACTCACATCATCCAAATAGGACACCTCGACACTCCTGGTTGCCAAAGCCAACTTTATCAAAGCCCCTGGATCACTCATTTCTGGAAACACAGTCAAAATAATCCTATAAAATAAACTTCTTGGCTTAAATGATAATTTAATGCCGTACTTTTCACAGGAACTAGCTATATTAGCCACGAGCCCAACATGGGATCCATCAGTTCTAACGAGCCTCTGAGAAACATTCAGCTTGTACCAGAAAGCAGACTCATAAAGAACATCTATAATTTCCAGATCATAGCCCCATCCCGAAACTTGATCTAATCCAAGCTTACGCCAACCTGGCAAACTATCTTTATCATCATAGAATAAAGACGGTAGTTTTGACGTAATTGGATCTGGAAGCATCGTAGACTTTGAGATGGCGACATTATCAAGCATCACTTCTCTCGCCCCCCTGGGCAGAAATGACCAAGCCTTGCGTAAAGCTTTCAGACAATCCAAGTAGTTATCAATTCTCTCCAACTGCATTGCAGGCGGCTCATCCCCTCCGTAATTCTTTAGAAAATCTTCACGATGGGAGACATGCAAAATTATCGCTTTCGTTAACCCAGGTAGGTCTGCAGGAGGCTTTCGAAGCCGCTCTAGTAATAACAAGAGCTGCGCTTCTAAATCCTGACTATTAGGGGAAATAGTTTTTCTGGATCTCATTAGATTACCGACCACGCTTACTCTTGGTTGTGACTTCAGTAGATGCGCTCAACATAGCTTTGATTGCTGCATTGACCGACTCTCTCACTGGATCCAAGTCCAAACGTGCGTAAATTGACGTGGCTTGATGCGTCTTGTGGTTGAGCGATTTCCCAATGATTGCTAGAGACGCCCCCCCTCGGGCTTGCCAGCTACCCAAGGTTCGTCGCAAGTCATGCATTCTGAGATCGCTCATATCATAGTGGCTATTATCGATCCCCAGTACGGCAGCGGTAGCACGAAAGCGGCTATCGGCCATTCCAGGAGATTGATTGACTAACTCCCTTCCTTCATTCAGCTCGCCGACCGTAATATGGTTTTCCTGATAGAGGTAGTCCAGCAAACGACGCACGCTAGCCCTGCGGAGAATGTCGGCCCATGCTTTTTTTGGCTCAACAATATGGCCCGCTTTACTATTGCTCGGAAACACAAAGCTTGAAGAGCTTCGAGTTGACTCTCGCGCCCTCAAGGTTGCCACCGCCTCTGGAGAAAGCGTGACGTTCTGAGGGGTTCCATTCTTGGTCGATTCTATGCGCCATATTCCGCTATCCAGATCGAGGTCACGCCATGGCATTGCCTGCAAATTGGAGCGCCGGGCTCCTGTGAGTAATAGCAAAAAGAAGAAATCCGCCTTACTTGAGTCAGCAAAAGCAGCTAACAAGTATGGTAACTCTTTCGCCTGAGCAAAGCGGTCGCGTGAACGGGCGGGATTCTTCTGTATCCGGCCTGCTGGATTAACGCCATTGAAAAATTCATGATCAAGAGCATAGTTATATACTGAAGATACAATAGCTACGGCTTTATCAGCCTGTTCGCTTTTGACACTAGCCTTCGCGTGGATATTTTTCACATCTGCCCGCGCAATTTGAGATAGTTTTCTATCTGCAATTGATCTCATGTGAAGCCGGACGGTGTCGAGATAGTCCTTCCTGGTGCGCTCAGTGATTCGCGAGCCATCTCGCTTTCTCTTCTTAAGGAGCATCTCCTCCAGCACTTCAAGAAAACTGAACTCCTCCCGAATCGCGCGTCTAGCGGCAGCGGGATTTGATCCCTTGGCAAACTCAGCAAGAATCTGTTGCGCCGCAGTACGCGCCTGCTCGACAGTCATCTCAGGAAATACGCCAAGCTTCACCCAGGCCATGGAGGATCCAGCGCGTTTAATCACATAAAAGGTGCGAGAGCCTGCGGAGGTGATCCACCGTATCGTAAATGGACACACGCTTCCCAGGCTCAGGTACTGGATACCCAGCGAGTGTCGATTTTGAGAATTTCAGTTTTGTCATCACCAACCGCCTTAAAGTCCGGCTAGCACTGGCTATCAAAAATGGTAAATTTCAGAGATAGCCGGGAAAGCGGATCCTAGGCTACAAGCCTTGGTTTGTATAGGTTTGTAGAGGATGATCAACAACCATTAATCTATAGGGCAACTAACTTGTAATCAGTAGGTCCCGGGTTCGATTCCTGGTGCCGGCACCATACGCAGTACTCAAAAGGCTCACCGAAAGGTGGGCCTTTTTTGTTTTCGGTGTCACAAATCCTTGAAGACGACGCGATCGGTGTAGGAGCTGGCTTGCCTGCGATGGGCTGCGCAGCGGCCCCGGCAATCTCAAGAGAGCACATTTTCTAGGCAACAACGCAACTCAAAAAACAGACACGCCTTCAAACAAAAACGCTTTGACTCTCCAATCGAGCCCCGCTACGATTTATCTTAAATTTTAGATAATTCTGCTGAGGCAAGCCAATGGCGCTTCAATTCCACGAGAGCCCTTTCCACGTCACCCACGATGCGGAAACGGCCAGCAAGATGGCCTTGAAAATGGACCTGTCCATCTTCATCACAGACTGCATCAAGAAAATGGGCCTCAAGCAGCACGAGGCCGCAGCCAGGCTCAACGTGGCACAGTCACGGGTGTCCGAGCTGGCCAATGGCAAGATCGAGAAATTTACGCTGGACGCCATGATGGATATGCTCGACAAGCTCGGCTTTCGCACCAGCCTTGTCTTGCCCTCGAACGAAGCTGGCGCCCTTCCCCAGATTGTCATTTCGCAAACGCAAGGTTGCTAAACCCTGTAGCCCATTTTTCTCAGCTCCAGCTTCAGCTCCTTCAACCGGTCTTCAGCGACCTGCATCGCATGCCGGTCAGAGCGGTTGGTCGTTTTCACGAACGAATGCAGCACAACAACCATGTCTGCGTACTTGGCTACATACACGCATCTGAATGCCGGGCTGCCGTTGATGATGAGCTCAATCGCCCCCGCTCCCACCGAGTCCGTCAGTGACTTGATCGGCCGCCCAGGGTCCTGCCCGCACTGAATACGCCGCAGGTCCTTTCCGAAGTCGTCCTGCACATCCTGTGGCAGGTCCTTGTACTCACGCTCAGCTGCAGCACTGACGAATGCAAACTTTCTCACAGCAGTACCCAGAAAAAAACACTAAAGGTGCGGGCAGCATGGAAGCCAGAAGCTAGGGAATGTAGCGCAGTTGCATACGCCAGACGGGTGCAAAAATGTTTCTGGATTTCGCCCGTTGGACCATGAGAACCAATGTCCGAGAACACGGTGAATGCAGCGCTCAGAACGATGGGCTACGACACCAAGGTGGATATCTGCGGCCACGGGTTGCCCTCGACTGGCACGCCAACATGGTGCCCAAATGGGAATAGAGTTAGCCTGAACAAGAACACCCCCTAGCCCGAGGCCGGGGCCAAGCGCCGCGCTCAAGCTTTCGCCAGGCCTGACGATAAGCTAGTCAACGCGCTGCCGCCGTCTCAATGGCCCATGACCCATGGCCTGCAGGCCCAACGCTGAAGAAACGAGGCGGCGTAGAGAGTCGCGTGTCCAGGAAGTCGTAGGGGCCTTATGAGTGCTTTTTCGCTTGATTCAGATGGTTTCGAGATTTTTTCGAACGCCATTCCCCAGCCTTACATCTCAGGTATCGAGACGGAACTGCTCGACGTCGCCGCCCAGTTGGCGGGCCAGTCCTTCGACTCGCTGGACGCGGCCTGGAACCATTTCAAGGCGCATGACCGGGCACTGGGCGGGCTGCTATATAATGCCTTCAAGCGTTTACCTTCGGTGATGAGACTGGCCAGCTCCCCCGAGCTGCTGGCGTTGGCCCGTCGGCATGGCGACGTGGCGTCACCGGCGATCATCGATATCAATTGCCGCATCGACTCGTTCGGTGAGGACCGTTTCCTGTTCGACTGGCACCAGGACTACTGGTTTTCGGTGTGTTCGCCGCAATCGCTGGTGGCCTGGGTGCCACTGACAGCGGTGGACCAGAATACCGGCGGCCTGGACCTGATCTCCCATCGGCATACCCAGGGGCGGCTTTACCGGACCCGGCCCGGCGACACCTATGTCACCTATGCCGACTCGGTGCTGCTGGACGAGGCGATTCCGCAGGCGCACGCGCAGTCCATCGAAGGGCTGTGCTGCCCGGGCGATGTGGTGCTGTTCAAGTTCAATACGCTACACAAGTCACGGCCGGTCGCGTCCGCGCAGCACTCGCGGTTCACCATCCAAATCAGGATCGCTGACTTCGGCAATGCAGAATTCATCAGCCATGCGTTCAAACCCAACGTGGTTTCTTCGTTGTAGTTTTCAAAGTAAAGGTGGTCTATGGCGATCTGGGATCTAACCCCGCATGACGCACCCCTCGAACAGATGTACGGGGTGCAGTCTGACAAAGACAAAAAGTTCTGGAACGATCTGGAAGACATTCAAACCCAGTATCCGCACGGTACGCTGCACACGCTGACGCATTGGCCGGTGTACACCAAGCGGATCCTGATGACGCGTTTCCTGGCTCATTTCGAACTGTTCAAGATGACCGTGGACCTGCCGGGGAGCATCGTCGAGCTCGGCGTTTCGCGTGGCGTGTCATTCTTCACCTTCCACAAGTTCCTGGAAATCTTCGCGCCCACCGACACCTCCAAGAAAGTCTATGGCTTCGACTCGTTCGAAGGCCTGTCCGACTTCAACAGCAAGGATGGCGTGGCGGTCAACGACCTGCAGGCCGACAAGAAGTCCGGCGGCTGGTCGGCCGAGTCGGTCGAGGGCGAGATCTTCGCCCTGACCCGGCTGTTCAACGAAGACAACATCCTCGCTCGGGAGCGCTCGCGGCTGATCAAGGGGCGGGTCCAAGACACCTTGGAACCTTTCCTGGAGGCCACGCCTGGCCTGCGTATCAACCTGCTGCACTTCGACCTGGACCTGTACGAGCCGACGCTGTACACCCTGGAAAAGCTCTGGGACCTGGTGGTGCCGGGCGGCGTGGTGGTGTTCGACGAGTACGGCCTGCCGCCATGGGGTGGTGAGGCGACGGCGTTCGATGAGTTCGTCAAGTCGCGCAACATCAAGGTCACCTTGCGCAAGTTCCCTTGGTGCCTGACGCCGACGGCCTATTGCATCAAAGAGTGACCGTGGTTGAGCGGGCTCTTTGCGGGCCTGCAGTAACGACAAAGCCCGGGCATGCGCCCCGGGCTTTGTCATTTCTATCGGCCGTAATCGCCACAAAGGGCAGCGGCTTTGATCAGAACGCCGTGCTGACAGTCAGCGACAGATTACGCGGGTCACCATAAATCGCCCCCGCATAGAACCCGTACTGGGTGTAGTAGTGCTTGTCGAACAGATTGTTGGCGTTAACGCTGACACTGGTGTCGTCAGTCAGCTGGTACTTGGCCATGGCATTCCAGATGGCATAACCGGACCAGTTCACGTCGGTGGCGCCGTTGCTTACGCCATTGGTGGGCTGGCCAGCCGGGCTGGAAATGGCGCGGATGTTGGATTGCGCGGTCACACCGGCACCCAGGGTCAGGCGGTCGAGCGGGCCGCTGAGGCGGTAGGTGGTCGAGGCCTTGAACAGGTGCGACGGGTCGCTGCGACCGTCACTGTCGACGCGGCGGAAGTGCAGGTAGGTGTAGCCGGCATACACGTTCCAGTTGGGGGTCAGGGCGCCCGCGACTTCCAGGTCGATGCCGTCGGTTTCCTGGCCGGAGCCGGCCTTGTAGGCGTTGCCACCGGTCGGGGTGGTCAGGTCGCCGTCCAGCACGGCCTTGTTTTCCTGCTTGGTGCGGAAGTACGCCGCCGAGGCGTTCAGGCGGCCGTCAAACCACTCACCCTTGATACCGGTTTCGTAGCTTTGCCCACGAATCGGCTCCACCTTACTGCCGCTGCTGGTTTCAGACGTCTGCGGCGTGAAGATGTCGGTGTAACTGGCGTACAGCGAGTAGTTGTCGTTGAGGTCGTACACCGCGCCCAGGTAGGGGGTGACGATGCCGTTTTCTTCCTGGCTACTGCGTGCACCGGCCACGCTGCGGGTGACAGAGGAGTAGTTGCTGGTGCGCACGCCGACGATCACCGACAGCGGGTCGGTGATGCTCAGGCGGGTGGCGGCGTACATGCCCTGCAAGCGGGTGGTGGTCTTGCTGTGGCGGCCGGTGCGTGAGGCGATGATGTCGTAGTCGTCGTCCACGCCGTTACGCCAGTCGGTCAGCGGGAAGCCGTTGTTGGCGCGGAACTGGCAACCCAATGCAGGCGCGCTGGCCATGCCGTCGCCAACCATGGTGCAGGTGTACTCCGGCGACCAGCCCACGGTGCGGCTGTCGTTGTAGCCGACCATCGCCTGGTGGGTGCGGCCGAACAGCTGGAACGGGCCGGACAGGTCGATCTGGGCCGACTGCTGGGTGGTGTCGCTGGAGCTGTGCAGGCCGTTGAGCACGGCGCCGCTGCCATCCTGGTCCCAGTAGCCGCCATAGGTGCCGCGCCCGGCCGAGTTGACTTTGGCCAGGCCACGGTGGTTCAGGGCTTCGGTAGTGGCTTGGGCGGCTTTCAGGTCCAGCGTCCAGTCGTTGTCGAAGCGGTGTTCCAGCGAGCCGAACGCGGTGCGGGTGGTGTACTCGCCAAAGCTCCAGCTCGGCACCACGTTGGTGCTGCGCGGCAGGTCGGTCTTGCTGCCGTCGCGGTACCACAGCGGGATGTTCGCACCCCAGCCGCCACCCACCACCTTGTTGTACTCGTACTGGTAGCCGGCACCCAGGGTGGTGGCGTCGTCCAGGTCGAACTCGAAGTTGGCCAGCGCGGCGCGGGAACGCTCGGACTGGTTGTCGCGGAACGAGTTGGCGTCCTGCTGGGTCATGACGAAGCGCGAACGCAGGCGGCCGTCTTCGGACAGCGGCAGGTTGAGGTCGGCGCCCAGGCGGCGTTTGTCCCAGCTGCCGTAGGTGGCGTAGGCACTGCCGCCAAAGGTTTTGGTGGGGGCCTTGCGGATCAGGTTGACCGTGGCCGAAGGGTCGCCGGTGCCGCCCAACAGGCCGTTGGCGCCGCGCACGATGTCGATGCGCTCGTACAGGTCCATGTTCAGCGCGTTGCCGCTGCCGCTGAAGTCGGAGCCGCCCTGTGTCTGCAGGCCATCCACCTTCCAGTTGCTGATCGAGTAACCGCGGGCACGGTAGTCGGTACGCCCACCCACTTCGGACTTGTTGGCCGTTACACCCGGCGTGGTTTCCAGCGCTTGCTCGATGGTGTGGATGTCGCGGTCATCCATCTGCTGGCGGGTGATGGTGGTGACCGACTGTGGCGTCTGCCGTGGCGTCAGCGCCAGGCCGGTAGAGCTGCGGGTGCTTTCGACCGTGTAGCCCAACTGGCCGGCATCGTCGGCGGGCAGCAGGGCGCTGTCTTCGATCTGCGTGGCGTCCAGCTCCAGGGGTTTGCTGTCGGCCGCCATGGCACCACCGCTAATGGCGACGGCGACGAAGAAGGCCAGCGGCTTGATGCGGTTGCCGCTTCGGCTGATGGGGGTGAAGGATTGCGGGATGCTCATGGGATTCATTTGGGAAGGCTTCGTATTTGCAGATGATTTTTTGTTAGGATTCTAGGGATCGGCCCTCCGGGCTCCAGACCCGACATGTACGGGGATGTAATTGAAGGTAATGAGCGCCACAGGCCCTCACCAAACAGGTGTTTTTCCGCATGAGCACGACCCTGCTGGTTGTCGACGATGACGACGAGATCCGCGAACTTCTTTGTGATTACCTGACAGATGCCGGCTACAACGTGCTGGCGGCTGCCGACGGCGAGCAAATGCGCGACCAGCTGGCACGGCACAAAGTGGAGCTGGTGGTGCTCGACCTGATGCTGCCGGGTGAAGACGGCCTTAGCTTGTGCCGCCAGTTGCAAGCGACCCCGGGGCTGGCGGTGATCATGCTGTCGGCCAAGGGCAGCACGCTGGACCGCATCATCGGCCTGGAAGTAGGCGCCGACGACTACCTGGCCAAACCTTTCGAGCCTCGTGAGCTGATCGCCCGGATCAAGGCCGTGCTGCGGCGCCCGCAACGCCTGGAAACACCCGCAGAAGAGCCTGCCGTGGTGGATGCCCAACTGTTCGCGGGCTTCCGCCTGGAACATGTGAAGCGCCTGCTCACCCGCCCCGATGGCGAAACCCTGACCCTGCCGCGCTCCGACTACCGCGTGCTGCGCGAACTGCTGGAAGCCAACAACCGGGTCGTTTCGCGCGACCAGCTGACCCGCAGTGCGTTCGGCCGCGACCACCTGCCCGATGACCGTTCGGTGGACATGTGCGTCAGCCGCCTGCGCCAGCACCTGCGCCGCGCACCGGCAGGTGCCGCGCAAATCCTCACCATCCGCAATGAAGGCTACCTGCTGAGCATCGCCAGTAACGTGGCGGATGCCTGAGATGCGCTGGCTTCGCCGCCTGTGGCCACGAACCCTGTTTGGCCAACTGCTGCTGATCATGGTCAGCGGCACGTTGGTGATCCAGTTGATGTCGAGCAGCATCTGGTTCGATGTGCGTTTCGCCCAGGTACTCGAAGCCCCCATTCGGCTGATCGCTGCACGCAGTGCACCGCTCATTGCCCAGGCCAACTGCCACGCTGGCACGTTGCAGGTACCCGCCCACTACCACCTGCGTTGCGCCGAAACCTTGCCCACACCAGAGCATGACGAACGTCGCGGGCGCAGGCGTGTCGAGCTGTTGCTGCATCAGGCCCTCAAATACGAACTGGGGCATGCCCAGGACGTGCGTCTGATAAAGGTGCAGCTTACCGATGAGCTGGGCCAGCCAATCGTCTGGCGCAGCCTGTTCGGGCTGCGCACGGCCCAGGCGCATATCCAGTTCGCGGTGCCGTTGGCCGATGGCCATTGGCTGACCATCGATGGCCAGGAACTGCAAGGCTGGAGCGGCGAGTCGGCCTGGGTGCTGATCAGCGATTACCTGTTGCGGGTGTATGCACTGCGCATCGTCGCGGTGTTGCTGGTGTGCCTGGTAGCCGTACGCCTGTGCTTGCGCCCCTTGCGGCGCTTGGCCGATGCCGCACGTGGCCTGGGTAGCAACCTTGAACAAGCGCCTTTGGCACTGGATGGCCCGGAGGAAGTGCGCCAGGCTGCCCAGGCCTTCAATGCCATGCAGCAACGCCTGATTGCCATGGTCAACGACAAGGCCTACTTCCTGGCCGCCGTGTCTCACGACCTGCGTACCCCGCTGACCCGCATGCGCCTGCGCCTGGAGCGCCTGCCCGACGATGAGCACCGACAGCGTCTGCGGCAGAACATTACGCAGATGGACGACATGATCGGCCAGGTGCTCGACTACCTGCGCGCAGGGGAGCAGTTGAACCTGCAGCAAGTGGACCTGGACCGGCTGGTGGCACGCCAGTGCGCCGAACTGGCTACCCCTGAAGAACCGCTACCGGTGCATGGCCAGGCGGGTCATTCACAGCTCGATGCCCTGCTGCTGCAGCGCTGCCTGCAAAACCTGCTGGTGAATGCGTTGCGATACGCCAAGGACGTTTCGGTCACACTGGAACGGGCTACCACGGGGGTGTTCATCCATATCGATGACCGCGGGCCAGGGATTGCGCCAGCGCTGCTAGCGACCATCACCGACCCGTTCGTGCGCGGTGAAGGGTCGCGTAACCAGGCTTCCGGTGGGTATGGGTTGGGGTTGAGCATCGCTCAACGGATTGCCAGCAGCCATGGGGGGGAGCTGATGCTGGCAAATCGTGAAGGCGGTGGGTTGCGGGTCAGCATACTGCTGCCCATCTGAAGGCAGACGCGGTCCTACAGGGGACCGCGAACGCTCTGGAATACGCAATCAGGTAACAGTCTTTTACCGATTACCCAGGTTTTCCCCTGCCCGCCTTTGCCTATCCTATGCCCGGTCATCCTGCCTGCGATGGACCCATGAAACACTCTCTGCCCAGCCGCTACGCCTGCCTTGCCATCTGCCTATTGTTCACCTTCGCCAGCCTGCCACTGCTGCCCCAGCATGCCTGGCTCTGGCCACTAACGCTGATTACCGCCCTGCTCAGCCTGGTCGGGCTGAACGACCTGCGCCAGAGCCACCATGCCGTGCGCCGCAACTACCCGATTCTGGGCAACATCCGTTACCTGATCGAAACCATCCGCCCGGAAATCCGCCAGTACCTGATCGAAGGTGACGACGACAAACTGCCGTTTTCCCGCTCGCAGCGCTCGCTGGTGTACGCCCGCGCCAAGAACGAAAGCGCCGAGAAAGCCTTCGGCACGCTCAACGATGCCTACAAGCCCGGCTTCGAGTTCATCAGCCATTCCATGCTGCCAGTGGCTACGCCAGACCCGGCATCGTTCCGCATCGCCATTGGCGGGCCGCAATGCCGTCTGCCGTACTCGGCCTCGATCTTCAACATCTCGGCCATGAGCTTCGGCGCCCTCAGCGCCAACGCCATTGCCGCCCTGAACCGGGGTGCGCGCATGGGCCGTTTTGCCCATGACACCGGCGAAGGCAGCATCAGCCCGTACCACCGCGAACATGGCGGTGACCTGATCTGGGAGATCGGCAGCGGCTACTTCGGTTGCCGCACCGAGGACGGCCGCTTCGACCCTCGACGCTTCGCCGAGCAGGCCCGCTCGCCGCAGGTGAAGATGATCGAGATCAAGCTCAGCCAAGGTGCCAAACCGGGCCACGGCGGCATCTTGCCAGGGCACAAGGTCAGCCCCGAAATTGCCGAAACCCGTGGTGTGCGCGTAGGCGAAGACTGCATCTCACCCGCGGCGCACAGCGCCTTCCGCACGCCAGTGGAATTGCTGCAGTTCGTTGCCAGCCTGCGTGAGCTGTCGGGTGGCAAACCCGTTGGCTTCAAGTTTTGCCTGGGCCACCCGTGGGAATTCATGGGTATCGCCAAGGCCATGCTGGCCACCGGTATCACCCCGGACTTCATCGTCGTGGATGGCAAGGAAGGCGGTACCGGCGCGGCACCCCGCGAGTTCAGCGACAATATGGGCGTGCCCATGCGTGAAGGCCTGATGTTCGTGCACAACACCTTGGTCGGCCTGAACCTGCGCTCCAGCATTCGCATTGGTGCGGCGGGCAAGATCGTCAGTGCCTTCGATATCGCCAGCGTGCTGGCCATCGGCGCGGACTGGGTCAATTCGGCACGCGGCTTCATGTTCGCCATTGGTTGCATCCAGTCGCAGAGCTGCCACACCAACAAATGCCCGACCGGCGTGGCCACGCAAGACCCGCTGCGCCAGCGTGCCCTGGTGGTGCCAGACAAGGCCGAGCGGGTAGCCAGCTTCCACCGCAACACACTGCATGCACTGGCCGAAATGCTGGCGGCGGCGGGCCTGGAACACCCCTCGGAGCTCAAGCCCAAGCACCTGGCGCGGCGCATCAGCCCCAGCGAAATCGGGTTGTTTTCGGACCTGCACACCTTCCTCAAGCCAGGCGAACTGCTCAGTGGCTCGATTGAAAGCGAGTTTTATGCGCGGATGTGGCGAATGGCACGCAGCGACAGCTTTGCACCGGAGAATGGAGAGGTGATGCCCATAACGGCAAAAGCGGTGCGCCGAAAAGAAACAGCCCCGGCATAAGCCAGGGCTGTTGATACATCAGACCAGGATCAGAAGATGCTGATCGGGTACTCGACGAATACGCGGACTTCGTTGCCGTCGTCGTTGTAACCGTTCTGCTGCACGGCGTTGTTGGTACGCACGAACGAGCTACGCAGTTTGATGGACAGGTCCTTGGCCGGGCCGTCCTGCACCACGTAACGGATCTGGTTGAAGATCTCGCGCTCTTTACCTTCGCCGAAGCCCTGCGGGTTGGCGACGTTGCGGGTGTTGATGTTGTCACCCACGACGTAGGCCAGCTTGTAGGTCAGGCCCGGGATGCCGTAGGCACCGAAGTCCAGGCCATAGCCCAGCTGCCAGGAGCGCTCGTCTTCGGCGTTGAAGTCGGACCAGTACGAGTTGGCCAGGTAGATGGTCGAACCACCGTCACCCACGCCACCGGCGTTCTGGTAGAAGCCGTAGTTGTAGCCAGTGCTGCCGGTGCTGCGCTGGTGGGCGAGGGTGAACGAGTGTGCACCGTACGCGTAAGTGGCAGCCAGGCTCCAGATGGTGTTGGAGTCGCCGTTCAGGCCGGCAGCCTGGACGTACTGCTTGTCGATGTCCGATTTGTAGCCGTTGAAGTCCAGGGTCAGGGACTGGTCGCTGGCAATCGGGAAGACGTAGTTCAAGCCCAGGTAGTGCTTCTTCATCACGTCTTCGGTGTCGGCGGTGTACAACGAAGCGGTGAAGTTGTCGGTGAACTTGTAGCTACCACCGAAGACGTTGATCGACTTCAGACCGCCACTATCGCGGCCCTCGGCACTTTTGCGCGCTTCCTGGGTGAAGCGACCGGCGTTCAGTTCCAGGCCCTGGATCTCTTTGGAAGTGATCAGGGTACCGGTGTAGCTTTCTGGCAGCAGACGCGCATCGTCGTATTGCAGCACTGGCAGAGCTGGCATCTGGTCACCGTACTTCAGCACGGTGTTGGAGATGCGGAATTTCACTGCTGCACCGGCGCGGGCCAGGTTGTGCGGCGAGCTGGCGTTGCCTTCGGCGTTGGTGGTTTCGTGCGGCTTGAAGAAGTCGACGCCGCCGCCACCGTTGTGGCCTTTGCCGCCATCAAGGCGAACAGCGTACAGGCCGAATGCATCGACGCCGACGCCAACGGTGCCCTGGGTGAAACCGGAGTTGAAGGTGCCGATGAACGCCTGACCCCATTCGATCTGGTCGTCGGTGCCGTGCTTCTTGTCGCGGTTGATGTAGGCGTTGCGCAGAAGGACGTTGGCGTGGCTGTCCTCGATGAAGCCCTTGCTGTCGGCCTGGTCATTGGCCTGTGCCTGGGTCGCGGCGATCATCGCCAGGGCGACCAGGCTGATCCTGGTTTTCAACATGTTGTTTTCCTTATTTCTTAATCAAAAACGCTCTGCACTATGACGCCAGGAACCAACGCCCCTTCGTAGGTTCGACGCTATGCGGATCCAGCCTGGTGGGCCTGCCGGTAAGTACACGGCGGCCCTTGGCAGCAGCTTGGCCAAGATCATGGCCAGCAGGCGTTGGCCGAATCCTAGCCGTGTGCGATTACAAATGTCAAAAAGTCGTGAAATGCAGGTTGATATAACCAAAATGACCGGTAGGTCTGGTGCATTTTCACGCCACCTTGCGCTATCAGTGGGCAATTTATCTTGTGCCGGAAAAGGCCTTTTGATCGAACGGACAAATTCCCTGCGAAGGGCGATTTCGCAGCAGAAGAACCTGTTACAAATAGACACATATGTAAAGACAAGCCTTTACAAATACCCAAGCAAGAGCAAATAGCAAGCATTACCATTCGCACCTCTTTTTCACCTGCCCGGTCCGGATGTGCCCATGCTTGTACCCTGCCGCCTTTCCCCTCTCACGCTTGGCCTGTCGCTGCTGTTCAGCGCCAGCCTGGCCAGTGCCGCCACCACCACGCTGCCGGAGTCGTCGGTTACCGCCGACAGCGAACGCGAGAAGGACAACCCGCGTGTCAAAGAGGTGAGCACCGCCACCCGCACCTCGACGCCAGTGCGTTACGTGCCTCAGGCGATCGACACGGTGAAAACCGCCAACGTGCTGGACTACGGCAGCAACACCCTGGGCAAGGCGCTGGAAGGCATCCCCAACGTCAGCAGTGGCGCCGACACCCGTTTCGACAGCGTGCGCATCCGTGGCTTCGAGGCCAGCAACGACTTCTACCTGGACGGCATTCGCGACGACAGCCAGTACATCCGCGACCTGCACAACATCGAGCGGGTCGAGGTACTGAAAGGGCCAGCAGCAGTGCTGTACGGCCGTGGCAGCCAGGGCGGTATCGTCAACAGGGTCAGCAAGGCGCCAGAACCTGGCCGCCGCTCGACCATCGAAGCACAGGCCGGCAGCGAAGACCTGCGCAGCCTGTATGCCGACCTCAGCGCCGACCCCAGCGACACCGTCAGCCTGCGCCTGAACATGGGCAACCAGGACAACAACAGCTTCCGCGACGGGGTCGACGGCAGCCGCCAGTTGTTCGCCCCATCGATCAGCTGGCAGATCAACCCCGACCTGAACTGGCTGGTGCAGTACGAATACAGCCGCTACAACCGCACGCCCGACCGTGGCATCCCCGGGGTGAATGGCCGCCCGGCCGACGTCAGCCGCGGTACCACCTACGGCGACCAGCGCGACTACATCGATGACCACGCCCAGTCCCTGCGCTCACGCCTGAACTACCAGCTGAACGAAACCTGGCAGCTGCGCCATACCTTGGGCCTGTTCAAGCTCGACAGTGAGTTCGACAATACCTATGTCACGGGCTACAACGCCGGCACCAATGTCCTGACCCGCCAGCGCTGGCAGCAGGACCTGAACACCCGCAACCTGTTCAACAACCTGGAGGCTGAGGGCGATTTCGATACGTTGGGCCTGGAGCACAAGCTGCTGCTGGGCCTGGAGATCGGTAACCAGAAGCGAGACCCGGTGCTGTATAGCGCCGTTAGTCAGCCGCTTCCGGGCTTGGGAAGACCTGGCAACAACCAGCAGCACAATGGCAAGCTGTTGCTGTCGAGTGACAACCACACTGTGGTCGATAGCCGCGGCCTTTACCTGCAAGACCAGATCCGCCTGAACGATCAATGGCAAATCCTGGCTGGCGTGCGCTTCGACCAGTTCGACGTGGAAACCACCAACAAGGATGGCGTGCGCGAACCGCAGGACAGCAACAGCACCAGCCCGCGTCTGGGCGTGGTCTACACGCCATGGCGTGACCATTCGTTCTACGCCTCGTGGAGCAAGACCTTCTCGCCGGTGGGCGGCGGCCTGATCGGCATCACCCCGGGTGCGCCGGGCAACGGTAACGAAGCCAAGCCGGAAGAGACTCGCCAGAAAGAAATCGGGGTGAAAAGCGACTGGCTCGACCAACGCCTGACCACCACCCTGGCCGTCTACGAGCTTGAACTGTACAACCGCCGCACCCGTGATCCGGAAAACCTGAACAACATCCTGCTCAGCGGCTTGCAGCGTTCACGCGGCATCGAGCTGACCGCCACCGGCAACATTGTCGGCAACTGGTATGTACGCGGCGGCATCGGCCTGCAGGACGCCATCATCGTCAAGGACAACAACGGCCAGGAAGGCAACCGCATCAACGATGTGGCCAAGCGCAATGGCAGCCTGTTCATCACCTGGAAACCGGAGCTGGGCTGGTATGCCGAAACCGGCCTGACGCTGGTGGGTGAACGTTACGCAGACAACCAGAACACCACGGTGCTGCCGGGGTATGGCCGCTGGGATGCGCTGGCGGGGTACCGCACCCATGACTGGGATGTGCGGGCGGCGTTGAGCAACATTGCCGACAAGACCTACTACAGTTCGGCGACCAGTGCTGCGCAGATCATGGTGGGGGATCCACGCAGCCTGGTGGTGACGGGTAGCTACAGTTTCTGATCTTTATTGCGTGTGCCGGCCTCTTCGCGACTAATAACCGCGAAGAGGCCGGCACAGGTTTAAGCGATCGATCAGTGCCACACCCCCATCAACGCCTGCATTTCTGCATCGCTGATCAGCCCCTGGGGGTAACGCCCTGCAAGCAGCCGCTGTGGGTCGGTCGTCCTGACCTTGTTGCTTCCATGGTGCTTCAACCACTTCGCAACCCGCTTGAGCGATTGGTGATTCACTGCCGATGGGCGCAATGCCGACTCACTTGCTGCGTTCATTTCTACACGTACTCCCTGGCCCGTGAGCGGCAAATTTACGTAAGTATTGTTACAGATCCGAGAGCGCGGCCTGGCCGGGCTATCTGTTTGGCTATCCATTTGAAAACAATACAAAACCTATGCCAGCACGGGCCTCCGAACGTCGCCCGAAAAAAAGGCCCGTCACATGACGGGCCTCTTCATTCGCTCCGCGCTCAGCGCTTGACCGGCGCCGGCTGCTGCTGGGTCAGGCAGTGAATGTTGCCACCGCCCAACAACAGCTCACGACCCGGGATCATCACCACCTCGTGGTCGGGGAAGATCTTCGCCAGGATCGCTCTGGCTTCGGCATCTGCCGGGTCATCGAAGCTTGGCGCAATGATGCCACCGTTGACGATCAGGAAGTTCACGTACGAACCGGCCAGGCGCACCGACGGGTCACGCTCCTGGCTACCGGCCACATGATCGACACCGGCACACTCTTCAGCCGTGGCGAACAGCGGGCCCGGAATCGGCATTTTATGCACGATGAACTCACGGCCCTTGGCATCGCGGGTGTTCTTCAACACCTCCATGGCCGCGTGGCAGCGCGCATAGTTGGGGTCGTTGGAATCATCGGTCCAGGCCAGTAACACTTCGCCTGGGCGCACGTAACAGCAGAAGTTGTCGACGTGGCCGTCGGTTTCGTCGTTGTAGAGGCCATCCGGCAGCCACACCACAGTGTCGACCGCCAGCTGGTCACGCAGCACCGCTTCGATCTGCTCGCGGTTCAGGTGCGGGTTGCGGTTACGGTTGAGCAGGCATTCCTCGGTGGTGATCACGGTGCCTTCACCGTCCACGTGAATCGAGCCGCCCTCAAGCACGAAGCCTTCGGTGTGGTAGCGCTGGCAGCGCTCCATCTCCAGCACTTTGGCGGCCAGCTCCTCGTCACGGTTCCAGGGTGCATACAGGCCGCCATCGAAGCCGCCCCAGGCATTGAAGCCCCAGTCCACACCACGCACTTCACCCTGGTCGTTGATGACGAAGGTGGGGCCGGTGTCACGCACCCAGGCGTCATCGTTGCTGATTTCGACTACGCGAATGTTCGGCTGGTCGAGCTGGCGGCGGGCATTTTCGTACTGGCCGGCAGAGGCTGCGACGGTCACAGGCTCGAAGCGGGCAATGGCCTTGGCCAAGGTGACGTGGGCTGCCTGGGCAGGCTTACCACCCAGGCGCCAGTTGTCCGGGCGCTCCGGCCAGACCATCCACACCTGGGTTTGCGGGGCCCACTCGGCGGGCATGTGGAAACCATCGGCACGGGGCGTGGTGTTGAGGGTTTTCATGGGTGACCTCTGTGATGGCCCTGAGCCGGACTGTGCTGGGGCGTTTGTGAATTTATAACCGATATATATCGATATTTAAAGCCCAACAGTCGGGGCTTTTCCGCTAAAACGACAAATTTGTACCGATAACAATCGAACCTAATCTGCCCTTGTCTGGTGCCGATAACAGTCTGACGTCTACCATAGCCACACCTTATGCATCCTGTTACAGCTCCCAGCGGAAAATTCCAGCGGGGCCGACTAGGGTCAATACTTGGGCAACGGGCCAGCGAGCCACTATGAACATCATTCCTACTGCAATACCTGAAGTACTGATTATCGAGCCGAAGGTTTTCGGTGACAGCCGTGGTTTTTTCTTCGAAGCATTCAACGCGCGTGAGTTCGCACGGCAAACCGGCGTGAATGCCGAATTCGTCCAGGACAACCACTCACGCTCCATCAAGGGCGTACTGCGCGGGCTGCATTACCAGGTGAAAAACACCCAAGGCAAACTGGTGCGCGTGGTGCAGGGGGAAATACGTGATATCGCCGTTGACGTGCGCAAAAGCTCGCCAACGTTCGGCCAATGGGTTGCCGTGCATCTGTCGGCCGACAATCACCGTCAACTGTGGATTCCACCCGGTTTCGCCCATGGCTTTGCAGTAATGAGCGAGTCGGCCGAGTTTCTCTACAAGACCACCGACTACTACAACCCGGACGCCGACCGCTGCATCCGCTGGGACGACCCACAATTGGCAATCAACTGGGGGCTGCAGCAACCCCCGGTGTTATCAGACAAGGACAAGGTCGGCCTGCCACTGGCAGAGGCGGAACTGCTGCCTTAACTAGCGCATAATTGCGCCAGACTTTTCTGGCGCATTTACGTGATGATTGCAAAACCCACGCCCCCACGCCGTCCCCGCTGGCGCAGCCTGGCCCTGTTGGCCCTTTGCCTGGCCCCGCTCCTGTGGCCCCTGCACCACCTGGCCGAGCGTTACTACCAGGATGAACTGGCCTCGCAGAACCGCCAGACCCTCGACCTGTACGTTGCCAACCTGCTCGGCACCCTGCACCGTTATGAGACCCTGCCACAAATCCTTGGCGACCTGCCGGCGCTGCGGGGTGTACTGGCCGACCCGTTCCGCCTGGAAGCAGTAACCAACGCCAACCGCCTGCTCAAGGACATCGTGCAGCAGACCGGCGCCGAGGTGATGTACCTGATGGACATCAGCGGCAACACCCTGGCCGCATCCAACTGGGACAAGCACGACAGCTTCGTCGGCCGCAATTTCGCCTTCCGCCCCTACTTCAACGAAGCCATGGCCGGCCACCTGGGCCGCTTTTTCGGCCAGGGCACCACCTCGGCCAAGCGCGGCTACTTCTTTGCCGCCGCCGTGCGGGACCGCGAGCGTGTCGTTGGCGTGCTGGTGGTGAAGGTTGACCTCGACCATACCGAGACCCTCTGGGGCCGTACCCCCGAGCAGCTGTTGCTGACCGACCACAATGGCGTGGTCATCCTCACCTCGCGGCCTGACTGGCGCTTCCGCGCTACCCGTGTGCTGACCGAAGCCGAACGCCAGGCCATCATCGCCATCCAGCCCTACCCGACCCAGGCACCGCAACCCCTGATGCTCAACCCGGATGCCTGGATCACCCAGACCCGCGATATCAAGGAAACCGGCTGGCAAGTAAGCATTCTCGCCCCTCGCCTACTGGTCGACCGTTCGGTACAGACGGTAATGGCCATCGGCGCAGGCACCCTGCTGGTGGTGATGCTGTTGGCCGGGCTGGTGATGCAGCGGCGCCGCCACTACATCGACCGTATCGACTTCGAGGCCCGTGGCCGCCAGCAGCTGGAAAAGCGTGTGGCCGAACGTACGGCCGACCTCGAAGGCCTCAACTCCCGCCTCAAAAGCGCCGTGCTGGAACGCGAGAACGCTCAGCAGGAAGCGGTGCGTGCCCAGGACGAACTGGTGCAGGCCGGCAAGCTGTCGGTTCTCGGCACCATGTCGGCCAGCATCAGCCATGAGCTGAACCAGCCACTGGCGGCCATCCGCAGTTATGCGGAAAACGCCGAGATCCTGCTCGACCACCAACGCACCGAAGACGCCCGCGGCAACCTCAAGCTGATTGGCGAACTGACCGGGCGTATGGCCTCGATCATTGCCCACCTGCGCGCCTTCGCCCGCCGCGACCGGCACGCCCCGGAAAGCGTAGCCCTGCAGCCGGCCCTGGACGATGCCCTGGCGCTGCTGGCCAAGCGCCGCCGGGCCATGGCCGTGGAGCTGATCCGCGACCTGCCCGAGGCCACCTTGTGGGTACAAGCCGGCGAAACCCGCCTGCGCCAGGTATTGGGCAACCTGCTGGCCAACGCCCTCGACGCCCTGACCGAAAAAGCCAACCCGCGCCGCTTGTGGCTAAGTGCCGAGCAACGTGATGACTGCGTCTACCTGTACATCCGCGACAACGGCCCCGGCTTCAGCCGCCAGGCCCTGGAGCACGCCAAGGAGCCATTCTTCACCACCAAGACCCGCACCCAGGGCCTGGGCCTGGGCCTGGCCATCTGTGAAAGCCTGATGCGTGCCCTGGGCGGTGAACTGCTGCTGGCCAACCACCCGGAAGGCGGCGCGCTGCTGACCTTGCAACTGCGTGTGGCCGCGCCTGGCGCTACTTTGCCCAATTCGGAGGACCCCTCGGCATGACCACCGAGACACTGATCGACAGCCGAGCCCAGGTCATCCTGGTCGACGATGACCCGCACCTGCGCCAGGCACTGAGCCAGACCCTGGACCTGGCCGGCCTCAAGGTGGTCGCGCTGGCCGATGCCCAAGGCCTGGCCGACCGTATCGAGGCCGATTGGCCCGGCGTGGTGGTCAGCGACATTCGCATGCCCGGCATCGATGGCTTGCAACTGCTGGAGCAATTGCATGGCCGCGACAGTGAGCTACCGGTGCTGCTGATTACCGGCCACGGCGATGTGCCGCTGGCGGTGCAGGCGATGCGCGCCGGGGCTTATGACTTTCTGGAAAAACCCTTTGCCACAGACGCCCTGCTCGACAGCGTGCGCCGCGCCCTGGCCCTGCGCCGCCTGGTGCTGGAAAACCGCAGCCTGCGCCTGGCGCTGAGCGACCGCCAGCAACTGGCCACCCGACTGGTAGGCCATTCGCCATCCATGCTGCGCCTGCGCGAACAGATCGGCGCCTTGGCCGGTACCCGCGCCGATGTGCTGATTTTGGGTGAAACCGGCGCAGGCAAGGAGGTAGTGGCCCGCGCCCTGCACGATCTGTCCAGCCGCCGCGAGGGGCCGTTCGTGGCAATCAATGCCGGCGCACTGGCCGAGTCGGTGGTCGAGAGCGAACTGTTCGGCCATGAGCCGGGCGCATTCACCGGCGCGCAGAAGCGCCGCATCGGCAAGTTCGAGTTTGCCAACGGCGGCACGCTGTTCCTCGACGAAATCGAGAGCATGAGCCTGGATGTGCAGGTGAAGCTGCTGCGCATGCTGCAAGAGCGGGTAGTCGAACGCCTGGGCGGCAACCAGTTGATCCCGCTGGACATCCGTATCATTGCCGCAACCAAGGAAGACCTGCGCCAGTCTGCCGACCAAGGCCGCTTCCGCGCTGACCTGTACTACCGCCTGAACGTGGCACCGCTGCGTATTCCACCGCTGCGCGAACGCGGCGACGACATTCTGGTGCTGTTCCAGCACTTCGCCGACGCTGCCAGCCAGCGTCATGGCCTGCCACCGCACACCCTGCAACCGGCCCAGCGCGCCGTGCTGCTGCGCCACGACTGGCCAGGCAATGTACGCGAGCTGCAGAACGCGGCCGAGCGCTTCGCCCTTGGCCTGGAACTGGCCCTGGACGGTCAGGCGCCACCGGCAGCAGTCCCTGCAGCGCCCGTGCTGATTGGCAACCTGAGCGAACAGGTCGAGCAGTTCGAACGCTCGCTGATCGCTGCCGAACTGGCCCAGCCACACAGCTCCATGCGCAGCCTGGCCGAGGCGCTGGGCATCCCCCGCAAGACCCTGCACGACAAGCTGCGCAAGCACGGCTTGAGCTTTGACGGCGGCAGCGGCGGGCATGACGACCATGAGGACAACCGTTGATGAACACCGATAGCCAATACCTGCAGTCCGTCCTGCACGACGACATCCCCCTGACCCGCGAAATGGGGCTGGAAGTACTCGACTGGCAGCAGCACACCCTGCGCCTGCAATTGCCACTGGCGGCCAACGTCAACCACAAGAGCACCATGTTCGGCGGCAGTTTGTACTGCGCAGCGGTGCTGGTGGGTTGGGGCTGGCTGCACCTGCGTCTGCGTGAGCTGGGGATCGATGACGGGCATATCGTCATCCAGGAGGGGCAGATCAGTTACCCACTGCCGGTTACCGGTGCGGCGGTGGCGCGCTGCGCGGCGCCGGATGAGAAAACCTGGGAGCGGTTCGTGAACATGTACCAGCGTCGCGGGCGGGCGCGGTTGACGCTGGAGACAACAGTGAGCAATGTCGGGAGTGACGAGCCTGCCGTGAAGTTCAGTGGCCAGTACGTGCTGCACCGCTGACTGCGGGTAAATACTGATGCCTGTCAGTTAGTGCTGTTGGGGCTGCTGCGCAGCCCATCGCCGGCAAGCCAGCTCCCACAGGGCAGCGCCATGCTGAGAGTCTGCGCAGTACTTGTGGGAGCTGGCTTGCCGGCGATGGGCCGCAAAGCGGCCCCAGCGATATAGGCGGCGAAGCTGAAATCCTGAGCTCCCACAGAGTGTGGTGATACCTGTCAGATCAGCTTCAGGAAGGCCTGGCGCCACGTAGCATTGGCCGGCAATGCCAGGAAATACGGATTCAGCAGCGACTCCCGCGCCGGGTACCGGAACGGCAAACCATCCAGCCCGATTACCTCCCCACCAGCCCCTTCCACCACCCCCTGCGCCGCCGCAGTATCCCACTGCGAAGTCGGCGCCAGGCGCGGATAGCAATCGGCACTACCCTCAGCCAACAGGCAGAACTTCAGCGAACTGCCGATATTGGCCAGCTCCAGCTCCCCCACCGCAGCACCCAGCCCGGCCAACAGCGCTTCCTGCTCCGGGCTGGAATGCCGACGGCTGGCAACTACGGTGAAACGCTCGCCCACAGCGGGTGCGTTACGCACCTGGATCGGCTGTGCTGCCTCACCGGCCTCCGCACGCCAAGCCCCCAAACCCCGCCCACCAAAGTAGCAGCGCCCATTGGTCGGCATCGACACCACGCCAAACACCACCTCACCGTTTTCCACCAGCGCGATGTTGACCGTGAACTCCTCACTGCCCGCGATGAATTCCTTGGTGCCATCCAGCGGGTCGACCAGCCACCAGCGGCTCCAGCCCTGGCGCTCGGCCAACGGAATGTTGCAGTCTTCTTCGGACAACACCGGAATGTGCGGGGCCAGCGCCAACAGGCCCTCGGCAATTACCCGGTGCGCTGCCAGATCGGCGGCGGTTACCGGCGAGTCATCAGCCTTGTTGGTAACCGCTACATCGGCACGCCAGAACGGCAGGATCGCCTCGCCCGCCGTCAGCGCCAGCTTGACCACTTCGTGCATCAGTTGCAGGTCGTTCATAGCTCCAGCAGCCCCCGCTGGATCAGCAGGTCACGCGCCAGGTACAGCGCCGCCAAGGCACGTCCTTCGGTGAACTGCGGGTGCATGGCCAATGCCGACAGCTCGCGCAGGTTGACCTTGTCGACCCGCATCGGCTCCGGCTCGTCGCCTTCCAGGCGTTCTTCGTACAGGTCGCTGGCCAACACCACCTGGATTTTCTGGCTCATGTAGCCCGGCGACAGCGACAGCTCGGTCAGGTGCTCCAGCTGACGCGCGCCAAAACCGGCTTCTTCCTTGAGCTCCCGGTCGGCGGCCGCCAGCACGTCCTCGCCCGGTTCGATCAGGCCTTTGGGCAACGACAGCTCGTACTCATCGGTGCCACCGCAGTATTCCTCCACCAGCACAGCGTGCTCGGCGTCGAGCATGGCCACGATCATCACCGCACCATAGCCGTTACCCCGGCCCACCAAACGCTCGTAGGTACGTTCGTTGCCATTGCTGAAGCGCAATTGCACGGCTTCGACGCGAAACAGGCGGCTGCTGGCGACGATTTCGCGGCTGAGGACGGTGGGTTTCTGGCGCATGGGGCGGCTCCTTGGCGTGAACGGGTTACTATACCGTGGCTTGCCGACTGAACGAGAGTTTCCCATGCCTGTTCTTCCCTGGTCTGCCATCGATACCGTCCTGCTGGACATGGACGGCACCCTGCTCGACCTGCACTACGACAACCGCTTCTGGCTGGAGCACCTGCCCCAACGCTATGCCGAGCTGCACGGGGTAAGCCGGGCCATGGCGGAAATGGAGCTGCAGCCGCTGTTCGAACGCAATGCCGGCACGCTGAACTGGTATTGCCTGGACTTCTGGAGCCGCGAGTTGCGCCTGCCGATTCGCGAGCTGAAGCAGGAAATCGCCGACCTGATTGCCCTGCGGCCGGATGCCGATACTTTCCTGGCGGCGATTCGCCAAGCCGGCAAGCGGGTGGTGATGATTACCAACGCGCATCGTGATTCGCTGTCGCTGAAGCTGGAACGGGTGGAACTGGCGCCGTATTTCGAGCGGCTGATCAGCTCACACGATTATGGCTACCCGAAAGAGAGCCCGCAGTTCTGGGATGCGTTGCAGGCGGATATCGGCTTTGAGCCGGCGCGCAGCCTGTTTATCGATGACACGTTGGCCATACTGCGCAGTGCGCGGCGGTTTGGTGTGGGGCATTTGTTGGCGGTGCGCCAGCCGGATAGCCAGGCTGGGCCACGGGATACCGAAGAGTTTGCCGCAGTCGAGGATTACCGGGAACTATTGGTAGGCCTGTGAGGGCCTCTTCGCGGGCTCGCCCGCTCCCACAGGTACAGCGCCACATTCACGACTGGCGCTGTACCTGTGGGAGCGGGCAAGCCCGCGAATGGGCCGGTACAGGCGGAAGAAATCATTCAGGAATACGAAGCTCCTGCCCCGGATAGATCTTGTCCGGGTGCGACAGCATCGGCTTGTTGGCCTCGAAGATCTTGTTGTACTGGTTGGCATTGCCATAGACCGCCAAAGAAATGGCCGACAGCGTGTCGCCCTTCTTCACCGTAACAAACCTGGCCGCCACCACCACCGGCCCGGTTACGGTAATCTGGTCCTCCACACTTGCAACGCCATTGATGTTGCCGGCGGCGAGAATGATCTTCTCCTTCTCCTCCTGGCTGGCCACCTCACCCTTGAGGATAATCTTGTCACCCTCTACAGTGGCACTGATGTTCGGATTACCCAGGCCGACCTTTTTCACGTGTTCCTTTAACTGCTCTTCGGCATTGGCATTACCGGGAGTCAGCAGGTCGATCAACTTCTCGCCGGCTTCCTTCACGAAACTGAACAGGCTCATTGTGTTCTCCTTGTTGACGAAACCTCGGACACACGAGTCTAGGCCAGCTTTTCCACTCCCGCCCCTGTGCGACCAATCGACGCGGTCTATCACGGCATAGACCCTAGCGATTAGACGCCGCCGGCCCGCAAGCCTAGGCTTGTGCTATCAGAAAGCCGCCGGTATTCAACGCCTCCGATGAACAGCAAACCTCCGGTCTGCGCGGCCTCATCGCCCTTGTCCATGCCCGCCGCCAGCAACACCTACGATTACGTCCAGCTCAGTGACGCCAAACGTGACAGCACGCCGCTGGCCGAAGAAGTAGCCCTGGCCATCGTCTACAACGGCCTCAACCAGGCAGTGATGCTGGTCAGCCCCACCGACCTTGAAGACTTTGCCGTCGGTTTCAGCGTTGGCAGCGGCATTGTCGAAGGCACGGCCGAAATCTACGACCTGAAGCTCTCCGGCAGTGGTTCGGCGATGTATGCCGACCTGGAAATCTCCAGCCGGGCCTTCTGGAACCTGAAAAACCAGCGCCGCCAACTGGCCGGCACCAGTGGTTGCGGCCTGTGTGGGGTCGAAGCGCTGGAGCAGGCCCTGCCGGACCTGGCCGTACTGCCCGGTGCGCCCTTGCCCCCGGCCCAGTGGCTGGTCGGCCTGCGTGAGCGTATCGATGCCTTCCAGCCGTTGGGCCAGCATTGCGGCGCCGTACATGCTGCGCTGTTCATGGACCGCCATGGCAAATTGCTGCTCGGCCGCGAAGATATCGGCCGGCACAACGCCCTCGACAAGCTGATCGGCGCACTGCTGCGCCAAGGCATCGACAGCCAGGGTGGCCTGGCCATCGTCACCAGCCGCTGCAGCCTGGAGCTGATCCAGAAGGTGCTGCGTGCCGGCATCCAGACCCTGGTCAGCCTGTCGGCGCCCACCGGCCTTGCCCTGCAATGGGCGCGCAAGCACAACCTCAACCTCATCCATTTGCCCAAGCACAGCGCACCGCGGGTCTACAGCCCAGCGGCGGAGTCGTAACAGCCGTGACCTCGTACCAGCACCTTCCGGACAACGCCCCAGCCTCCACCCCTCGCTACAAGCCCTACCACGGCCCCGCCGGTGGCTGGGGCGCACTGCGCAGCGTGGCCAAGGCCTGGGTCGGCAGCGACAACGCGCTGAAGAACATTCGCGCCCTGCTCAAGACCAACCAGAACGGCGGCTTCGACTGCCCGGGCTGCGCCTGGGGCGACTCGCCGGAAAGCGGCATGGTCAAGTTCTGCGAGAACGGCGCCAAGGCGGTGAACTGGGAGGCGACCAAGCGCCGCGTGGATGCCGCCTTCTTTGCCCGTTACAGCGTCACCTCGCTGCTGCAGCAGAGCGACTACTGGCTGGAGTACCAAGGCCGGTTGACCGAGCCAATGGTCTACGACGCCCCCAGCGATCGCTACCAACCCATCAGCTGGGATGCTGCCTTCGCCCTGATCGCCCGCGAGCTGAACAAACTGGCCAACCCTGACCAGGCCGAGTTCTATACCTCGGGGCGCGCCAGCAACGAAGCGGCGTACCTGTACCAGCTTTTCGTCCGTGCTTACGGCACCAACAACTTCCCCGACTGCTCGAACATGTGCCACGAAGCCAGTGGCGTCGCCCTGGGGCAGAGCGTCGGTGTCGGCAAGGGCACCGTCACCTTCGACGACTTCGAGCATGCCGATGCGATTTTCGTCTGGGGCCAGAACCCGGGCACCAACCACCCACGCATGCTCGACCCGCTGCGCGATGCGGTGAAGCGTGGCGCCCAGGTGGTGTGCATCAACCCGCTCAAGGAACGTGGCCTGGAGCGCTTCCAGCACCCGCAAAACCCGCTGGAGATGCTCACCAACAGCGACCGGCCGACCAACACCGCTTTCTTCCGCCCGGCGCTGGGTGGCGACATGGCGATGCTGCGCGGCATGGCCAAGTTCGTCCTGCAGTGGGAACGCGAGGCCCAGGCCAAAGGCGAACCGGCCGTGTTCGACCATGCCTTTATCGCCGAGCATGGCCACGGCGTCGACGAGTACCTGGCAGTGGTGGATGCCACACCCTGGGAACACATCCAGGCACAGTCCGGCCTGACACTGGCGGATATCGAACTGGCCGCGCGCATGTACTGCCGTGGCAAACGGGTGATCATGTGCTGGGCGATGGGCATCACCCAGCACCGCCACTCGGTGCCGACCATCCAGGAAATCGTCAACCTGCAGATGCTGCGCGGCAACATTGGCGCACCAGGCGCAGGCCTGTGCCCGGTACGCGGGCACAGCAACGTGCAGGGTGACCGCACCATGGGCATCAACGAACGCCCACCGGTAGCGCTGCTGGATGCCATCGAAAAACGCTTCGGCTTCCCCGTACCGCGGCACAACGGCCACAACACCGTCGAAGCGATCCACGCCATGCTGGATGGCCGATCCAAGGTATTCATCGGCCTGGGCGGCAACTTTGCCCAAGCCACACCAGACACCGAGCGTACCGCCCAGGCGCTGCGCAATTGCGAACTGACCGTGCACATCAGCACAAAGCTCAACCGCAGCCACCTGGTGCATGGCAAGCAGGCGCTGATCCTGCCGTGCCTGGGCCGCACCGACATCGACCTGCAAGCCGACGGGCCGCAGGCGGTAACGGTGGAAGACTCGTTCAGCATGGTCCATGCCTCCAACGGCCAACTGAAACCCCTGTCGACGCACATGCGCTCGGAACCGGCAGTGGTAGCCGGCATTGCCGCCGCCACCCTGGGCAAGCAACCGGTGGACTGGCACTGGCTGGTGGCCGACTACGGCCGTATTCGCGACCTGATCGGCGATACCATCGCGGGCTTCAGTAATTTCAACCAGCGCCTGCAACACCCCGGTGGCTTCTACCTGGGTAACAGCGCCGCCAGCCGCGAGTGGAAGACCAGCACCGGCCGCGCCAACTTCAAGGCCAACCTGTTGCCGGATACGTTGCTCGACGAACGCGTGCGCGCCAGCGGCCAACTGCCGGATCTGATCATGCAGTCGATGCGTTCGCACGATCAGTACAACACCACCATCTACGGCCTGGACGACCGTTATCGTGGTGTGCGCGGCCAGCGCGAGGTGCTGTTCGCCAACGAAGCCGACATCATCCGCCTGGGCTTCCAGCCGGGGCAGAAAGTGGACATCGTCTCGTTGTGGGGGGATGAGCATGTGCGCCGGGTGCAGGGCTTCACCCTGCTGGCCTTCGACATCCCGGCCGGGCAGGCGGCGGCGTACTACCCCGAGGTGAATCCGCTGGTGCCGCTGGAGAGCATTGGCGATGGCAGCCATACGCCAACCTCGAAGTTCATCGCCATCAAACTGGAGCGGGCGCAGGACGACGGGCGTATCCTGTAAAAACGAAAAAAGCCCTGTTCCGTAACGGTTCAGGGCTTTGTCATAAAGGTCTCAGACAGCCAAAAATCGATAAAGTTTCACAGCAAATACAGTAACTTAGAGAATTGTGTACAACTCGTGTTACTCGTCGGATTTCGTTTGCCAGCCACGCCGCTTAGCCTCAAATTCGCCTCGTCATCCTTATGAGGCTCTCTTGATGAAGAAGTACTCCTCGATTCTGTTGTTGTCTTTTAGCTTGCTCAGCGGCGTGGCCATGGCAGGCGGCACCACCGAGGCCGGCATTGGCGGCGCATTGGGTGGGGTACTGGGCTCAGTGGTGGGCAACTCCATCGGTGGTAGCACCGGTGGCGCCATTGGTGCCGGTCTTGGTGGCGCAGCCGGCGGTGCCTTGGGCGCCGACAAGCGCCAGCGCGGTGAGGCCGCTATCGGCGGCGCACTGGGCGCCGCAGGCGGTAACGTGGTCGGTCGCTCGGTGGGCGGCACCACCGGTAGCTACATTGGCGCGGCAGCCGGCGGTGGTGCCGGTGGCGCACTGGGTAACTACATGGGTAACAAGGCCGACGAAGACGAGCGCCACGAGAACCGCCGCTACCGTCGCGACTATGACGACCGTCGTCACTACGACCGTGGCCACCACTACGGCCACCGCAAGCACAAGCGCCACTGGCGCGACTAATGCCTGAGGGCCTCGCCCCGGCAACAAAAGCCCCGCCCCTGCCGGCGGGGCTTTTTTATGCCTGTGGTTCCAGCACCAGGCCGGACAGGATCACCTGCAGCGCCTCTGGCAGCGTCACAGGCCGGCCACTGGCCCGTTCGATGAACACCTGCACCACCGTGCCTGCCGCGCACGCCTCTGGTTCGCCCGGGCGGAACAGCGCCAGGCGGTACTCCACCGTGCTGCCCGCCAGGCGCGTTACCCCCAAGCCCACCTCCAGTACATCCGGGAAGCCCGGCAGCGCGTAGAAGTCCGCCGCCGAACTGACCACGAAGGCCGCCAGCTCACCGTCACGCAGGTCCAGCTCGGCCTGCTCTACAAGAAACGCTTGAATGGCCGTCTCGAAGAAACCGTGCACGGTGGCGCCGGCGATATGGCCGTTCAGGTCGTTGTCCTGAGGGCGGGTAAGGATGGGGTGGAAGTGGGAGAAGGCAGTGCGCTGAGGGGATTCGGTCATCTGTCTGGCTCTTGTCTTCGCAATGGATGCTGACAGTGAAACAGAATTTCCGGACTTTGGCTGCCTGCGATCCGTTGTGGGAGCGGCCTTGCGTCGCGAAAGGGCTGCAGAGCAGCCCCGGCAATCTATACATCACTGAAATCCTGGGGCTGCTACGCAGCCCTTTCGCGACGCAAGGCCGCTCCCACAATGACGGTGCTGATTAGCAGGAACAAAAAAGCCGCCCCTAAGGGCGGCTTTCTCGTTGCGGCTAGGCTCAGCTTACAGCTGTGGGCCAGCAGCCTTGATGGCGTCGGAAACTTCGAACTTCTTGAAGTTTTCGATGAACAGCTTGGCCAGGCCTTTGGCGGCCTCGTCGTAGGCCGCTTTGTCAGCCCAGTTGGTGCGCGGGTTGAGCAGCTCGGTTTCAACGCCCGGAACGGCCTTTGGCACGTCCAGGTTGATGATGTCCAGGTGCTCGGTTTCAGCACCGACCAGCGCGCCGCTCTGGATCGCAGCGATCACCGCACGGGTAGTCGGGATGCTGAAGCGCTTGCCAACGCCGTAGCCACCGCCGGTCCAGCCGGTGTTGACCAGGTAGACCTTGGAGTTGAAGCCGTTGATACGCTTGATCAGCAGCTCGGCATACTCGCCAGCCGGGCGCGGGAAGAACGGTGCGCCGAAGCAGGTGGAGAAGGTCGACTTGATGCCGCCGCCCGAGCCCATTTCGGTCGAACCGACCAGCGCGGTGTAGCCGGACAGGAAGTGGTAGGCCGCCTGCTCGTTGTTCAGGATCGAAACGGGTGGCAGAACACCGGTCAGGTCGCAGGTCAGGAAGATGACTGCGTTAGGCTCGCCGCCCAGGTTCGCTTCGGAACGCTTGGCAACGTGCTCCAGCGGGTAGGCCGCACGGCTGTTCTGGGTCAGGCTGACATCGGTGTAGTCGGCGTGCTTGTTGGCGTCGAGGACGACGTTTTCCAGCACTGCACCGTGCTTGATGGCTTTCCAGATGACCGGCTCGTTCTTCTCGGACAGGTCGATGCACTTGGCGTAGCAGCCGCCTTCCATGTTGAAGACAACGCCTTCGCCCCAGCCGTGCTCGTCGTCACCGATCAGGTAACGGCTTTCGTCGGCCGACAGGGTGGTCTTGCCAGTGCCGGACAGGCCGAAGAACAGGGTCACATCGCCTTCTTCGCCGATGTTGGCCGCGCAGTGCATTGGCAGTACGTCGGCAGCCGGCAGCAGGAAGTTCTGCACCGAGAACATGGCTTTTTTCATTTCGCCGGCGTAGCGCATGCCTGCGATCAGCACTTTCTTCTGGGCGAAGTTGATGATCACGCAACCGTCGGAGTTGGTGCCGTCACGCTCAGGCTCGCACACGAAGTTGGCGACGTTCAGGACCTGCCACTGGTCGCGACCAGCCGGGTTGAACTGCTCCGGGTTGATGAACAGGCAACGGCCGAACAGGTTCTGCCAGGCAGTCTGGGTGGTCATCTTCACCGGCAGGTAGTGCTCGGCGGCCGCCCCTACGTGAACGTAGGAAACGAAGTGATCCTGGGCGTTGTTGAACGCCTCGACGCGGTCCCACAGGGCATCGAACTTGTCGGCCGGGAACTTGCGGTTGATCGGGCCCCAGGAAATGGCGTCCTGGGTGGAAGGTTCTTCGACGATGAAACGGTCAGCCGGCGAACGGCCAGTACGGTGACCAGTCTCCACGACCAGTGCACCAGTATCGGCTAGTACGCCTTCACCGCGTTGCAGCGCTTCTTTTACCAGCTCATCGACGCTCAGGTCGGTGTACACGGTGTTGTTGGCTTGCGTCATGAGATACCCCATCCGGCCCGAGGCCGAGTGCTCCAAACGTTTTGTAGTTGTCTTGAAAAAACTACTACAGCGAAAAAAGTGGCCGGATTATGCCAGAAACGCCCAAAAAAAGTAGGCCCCTCCTGTCGTAACCGCGCTTTTGCGCAATTCGACAGGAGATTTCCCTGCAATTAAACGTTTCAGTGACGAGTTTCTGAGGCTACGTCCGTGCCGCCACCGGCAAACAGTTGCGCCACATCGCTGGCATCGAAGAAATAGCGCTCGTTGCAGAACTGGCAATCGATCTCCACCGTCCCACCGCATTCTTCCACCAACGCCTTGGCGTCGTGCTCACCCAGGCTGACCAGCGCATTACCGGAGCGCTCGCGGGAGCAGCTGCAATTGAAGCGCAGTGGCTGGATATCAAACAGGCGCACAGCGTCTTCGTGGTACAGGCGGTGCAACAGGGTTTCGTTGTCCAGCGCCCACTCATCAGCCTTGAGCGTGGTGGCCAATGCCACGACGTGCTGCCAGCTTTCTTCACGCTCTTCATCGTCCGGCTGGCGGTCACGCGGCAGTTGCTGCAGCAGCAGCCCACGGGCCTTGCCACCTTCAGCGTTGAGCCAGAAGCGGGTGTTGAGCTGCTGCGACTGAACGAAGTAGTTGGTGAAGCACTCCGACAGGTTGGCGCCATCGAGGTCCACGGTGCCCTGGTAGCGCTGGCCCTTGACCGGATCGATGGTCAGGGTCAGGTGGCCGTCGGGCATCAACTGCGACAGGGTGGCGTCTGCCGGAATCTGGTCTGCCTCGTAACGGGCCATGCCGCGGATGTCGCGGTCACCGGAGCATTCCACCATCAGCAGCGGGATCGGCCCTGCGGAACGCGCCTGCAGAATCAGCAGGCCATCAAACTTCAAAGCCCCCACCAGCAAGGCGGTGGCAGCCATCAGCTCGCCGAGCAGTGCCTGGACCGGCTGTGGGTACTCGTGACGCGCCAGCACCGCGGCGTAGCTGTCATCGAGAGACACCCACTCGCCGCGCACATCGCGCTCGTCGAAGATGAAACGTTGGGTGAAATCGGTATCAGGCAAATCGCTCATAGGTTTTGGCTATCTAAAAATGATGACAAAATGGTTACAGGGGTTATCGAAAAACCTGCGAGAACCCGTGACAGAGCGCTCACAAGGCGCTCCGATTCCTGTTTGCAATAGAGGTATTTTATGGACAATCGACCACTGTTCCAAGCAAGGTGGTCCTTGGGGCCATTGGCAGCCTGCACACTGCTACCCATCGCTCTACTGTGTTTCTGGTTATGGCCCATTGGCCAGATCTTGTGCCTGACTTTCGACGAGTGGCTGTTCCACAGCCTCAATGCGCCGCTGGCCGACAGCACCACCTGGCGCTACATCTGGACCGTCGGCAGCCTGCGCCCGTTCGACATCGTTGTCGGCCTGATCCTTCTGGCGGTGCTTATCCGGGGCGACTGGGTGTTCAAGGCTGCTCAAGTTCGCCAGGCCTTCTTCGGCTTTCTGGTCACGCTACTCCTCTTAGTGGTGATTCGCGCGCTGTTTTCCAAGTGGGTGGATGCAGCCGGGTGGCAACACAAGAGCCCGTCGATGATGTTTGACGACGTCGTCCACCTCAGTGACTACTACCCGAACCTGGAGGCGGCCTGGGAGCTCAAGGACCGTTCCAGCAAGAGTTTCCCGGGGGATCACGCTTCGGTGCTGTTGATCTGGGCACTGTTCATGAGCGTGTTCAGCCGCCGGCTGGTGCAGTACCTGGTGATCTGGGGGCTGGCGGTGCTGTTCATGTTGCCGCGCCTGGTGGCCGGTGCTCACTGGGGGCAGGATGACTACATCGGCGGGTTGCTGATGGCGGTGCTGGCGTTGGGCTGGAGCTATTACACGCCGCTGGCGGCCAAGGGTAGCGCAGCACTGGTGCGTTGGACGGCGCCGTTGTTCAACCTTGCAGCCAGGCTACCGTTGGTCGGGCGATTGGCGGTAGTGCGCTAGATCCTCGGGGCTGCTGCGCAGCCCATCGCCGGCAAGCCAGCTCCCACAGGGATCGCACAAGTTTCAGGGCTTGCGCAGTACCTGTGGGAGCTGGCTTGCCGGCGATGGGCCGCAAAGCGGCCCCAGCTATTCAAAATTCCCATGCAACTGGTGAATCTGTCGGCGCTGCTTTTTGGTCGGCCGGCCATCGGTGGTCACGCCCATGGCCCCCGCCTTGCGCAACTCGGCCGCCTGCTCGCGCCGGCGCACACTTTCTTCGGTTTCCTCGTATAACGTCTGCGCCTCCGGCGCCCCACGCCGCACCACCGACAACGCCTTCACCACCACGGTGCGCTCGTCAAACCCGGTGCGCAGCACAAATTCGTCCCCCACACGCGGTTCCTTGCCCGGCTTGCAACGCTCGCCCCGACAATGCACCTTGCCACTCTCGATCGCCGCTTTGGCCAGCGCCCGCGTCTTGTAGAAACGCGCCGCCCACAGCCACTTGTCCAGGCGAACCTTGTCGTCATCTTCGGCTTTTTGTGCCATCCCGTTACCTCGAACACTGTGTTTCATCGAACTGTACTACCGTAACCAGCGGATGCAAAAAATCCCCGCCGTGCTTACAGTTCACCACCTCATTCGCAGGGTGCGTTTCGTGAAGACATTTGACCATTTGACTGTGATCGGCCTGCGCGAGTGGGTCGCCCTGCCTGACCTCGGCGTGGCCGGTTTGCGCGCCAAGATCGACACCGGCGCCAGCACCTCCAGCCTGCACGCCACCGAGGTGGAACCCTTCGAGCGCGACGGCCAGCCTTGGGTCCGCTTCACTGCGCACCTGGGCTCGGTGGTACAACTGCGCCACCGCCGTTGCGAAGCACCGCTGGTGACCATGAAAACCATCAAGAGCTCCAACGGCCAGGCCCAGACCCGTTATGTCATCCGCACGTCACTGGCCTTGGGCGATGGTGTCTGGGAAGTGGAGTTCACCCTGGCCTGCCGCAAGAACATGCGTTACCGCCTGTTGCTGGGTTCCAAGGCCCTGATTCACGGCCAGTTGGTGGTCAACCCTGGCCTGAAATACGTACAAGACAAACCGGCCTTTCCGGCCACTCTTTCTCCTGCCACAGGTGCTGCATGAAGATCGCTGTGCTGTCGCGCAATCCGCGTCTGTATTCCACCCGCCGCCTGGTCGAAGCCGGTACCCAGCGCGGTCACGAAATGGTGGTGATCGATACCCTGCGGGCCTACATGAACATTGCCAGCCACAAGCCGCAGATTCACTACCGCGGCAAGCCGCTGGAAGGTTTCGACGCGGTCATCCCGCGTATCGGTGCCTCGGTCACCTTCTACGGCTGCGCAGTCCTGCGCCAGTTCGAGATGATGGGTGTGTATCCGCTCAACGAGTCTGTGGCCATTGCCCGCTCGCGCGACAAACTGCGCTCGTTGCAGCTGTTGTCACGACGCGGCATTGGCCTGCCGATCACCGGTTTCGCTCATTCGCCGGACGATATCCCCGACCTGATCCAGATGGTCAATGGTGCCCCGCTGGTGATCAAGGTGCTGGAGGGTACCCAAGGCATTGGTGTGGTGCTGTGTGAAACCACCCAGGCGGCCGAGTCGGTGATCGAGGCGTTCATGGGCCTGAAGCAGAACATCATGGTTCAGGAGTACATCAAGGAGGCCGGTGGCGCCGACATTCGCTGCTTCGTGGTGGGCGACAAAGTGATTGCCTCGATGAAGCGCCAGGCCAAGCCGGGTGAGTTCCGCTCCAACCTGCACCGGGGGGGCGTCGCCAGCCTGATCAAGATCACCCCTGAAGAGCGGATTACCGCGATTCGTGCTGCAAAGGTGATGGGGTTGAGTGTGGCGGGTGTGGATATCCTGCGTTCCAACCATGGGCCACTGGTGATGGAGGTGAACTCGTCGCCGGGGCTGGAAGGGATCGAGGTGACCACCGGCAAGAACGTGGCCGGGATGATCATCGAGCACCTGGAGAAGAACGGCGGGCCTAACCAGACCCGGACCAAGGGTAAAGGCTGATGTAAGCCTGTACCGGCCCCTTCGCGGGTAAACCCGCTCCTACAGGATTACCACAGCCCTCAGGCCTGTGCAGTACCTGTGGGAGCGGCTTTAGCCGCGAAGAGGCCGGCAAATTTCACACAGCATTCCGAGGTAACAACAGCCCCAACGGCAACCGCACCCGCGCCTCGATCCCACCGCCAGACCGGTTGCGCAGCTCTACATTCCCGCCATGCTGCGCCGCGATCCTTTTGACGATCGCCAGCCCCAGCCCGGTGCCCTTGCCACCCCGCGCCCGGTCACCACGAATGAACGGGTTGAAGATGGTCTCCAGCTCCGATTCGTCGATCCCTGTGCCACGGTCCAGCACGCTCAGCACCACATACGGCGCACTCTCGTCACCCGACACATAGGCCGCCACCTCGACCCCTTTGCCAGCGTGGTGCAGGGCGTTGCCGATCAGGTTGCCCAGCATGCGCTTGAGCGAAACCCTACGCAGCGGAAATGGCGGAATAGGCTCCAGGCAAAGTCGCACACGTTCTTCCGGCTGGTTGTACGGCGCCACCACTTCGCGCACCAGGTCCGCCAGGTCGACCTCTTCTACCGGCTCGTCACGGCCATCGCGGATAAAGGCCAGGAACTGATCGAGGATCGCGTCCATGTCTTCGATATCGCGGACCATGTCGTCACTCAAATCGCTGTCACTGTTCAGCAGTGACAGCGACAGGCGCAAACGGGTCAGCGGTGTGCGCAGGTCATGGGAAACCCCGGCCAGCATCAGCTCACGCTCGCGCCCGGCCTGCTCGACGTCCTCGGCCATCTGGTTGAAGGCCTTGTACACCTCGGTCATTTCGCTGGGCGTATCGCTGATCGGCAGACGCACGCTGCGCCCCTGGCCCAGCTGACGAGCGGCGAACACCAGGCGCTTGAGCGGCTGGTTCAGCTGACGAACGAAGATCCAGGCCGAGGCGGTGGACAACAGCCCAATGGCCAGGAACCAGCCCAGCACGTTCCAGATTTTCTGCCCGCGCAGCGGGTGCGGGTACAGCGGCACTTTCAGCCAACCGGGGCCCAGGCTTGGCGCATTGACCCACAACGCCGGTGGCGCATGAATGCGCAGCCGCACCTCGGTGTCCTCACCCAGTTCGGCCTGCATCTGCCGCTGGTAGATCTCGCTGTAGGGCCAGTGCTGTTCGCCCTCGGGCACACCCGAGCCGGTCACGCGGATAAGGCCAGCCGCCTCGGCAATCTTGTCGCGGTTTTCTTCATCGGCAGCCCAATAGGCACGCAAGGTCAGCGCCACACCGTGGCTGTACTGACGGTCGACCAGCACGTCCTCGTTCATCAGCAGGTAGACCAGGGTCAAGGCCTTGCTGAACAGGACCACGATCAACACCAGCCACAGGGTGCGGGCGAAGAAGCTTTGCGGAAACCAGAGCGGGGTTTTCATCGACGGCCAGGCATCACTTACCGGCGTTTCCGTCTGGCACGAACACGTAGCCCACGCCCCAGACGGTCTGGATGTAACGCGGCTTGGACGGGTCCGGCTCGATCATGCGGCGCAGGCGCGAGATCTGCACGTCGATGGAGCGCTCCAGTGCATCCCACTCGCGGCCACGGGCCAGGTTCATCAGCTTGTCGCGGGTCAGCGGTTCGCGGGCGTGCATCACCAAGGCCTTGAGCACGGCGAACTCACCGGTGGTGAGCATGTGCACTTCATCGCCACGCTTGAGTTCGCGGGTAGCGAGCGACAGCTCGTAATCACCGAAAGTGACCGATTCGTCTTCGCTACCCGGTGCCCCCGGTACAGCGGGTGCCTGACGACGCAGCACAGCCTTGACGCGGGCCATCAGCTCGTCCGGGTTGAACGGCTTGCCCAGGTAGTCGTCGGCGCCCAGCTCCAGGCCTTTGATACGGCTCAACTCATCGCCCTTGGCGGTAAGCATGATGATTGGGATCTGGTTGTTCTGCTGGCGCAGGCGCTTGCACGCGGACAGGCCATCTTCGCCTGGCAGCATCAGGTCGAGCACCACCAGGTTGAACACCTCGCGTTGCAGCAGGCGGTCCATCTGTTCGGTGTTGGGCACCGCGCGGGCACGGTAGCCCTTGCTGGTGAAGAAACGTTCCAGCAGGCTGCTTAGCCCCGGGTCGTCGTCGACGATGAGAATCTTGTCACCTTCAGCGGTGTTTGCGGTGCCGGTCATGAATAACTCCTCTGATATCGCCGCGCATTATGGCGTAGCCATTGCTGCACGTTGCGTGAGCATTGTTAGCAGATTTTTCCCCGGGCGCCAGTTCCGGCTGGCCGGGCGCCATCACCGCAAGCCGTTTGCGATGGGTATAATGCGCGGCTTTCATCCAGCGCCGCCGGGCGAAAAGCCCACAGGCGACCCCCGTATTCACAAATGTCAGGTGGTTTACATGGACAGCATCAACAGCCGTATCGCCGAGGAACTGGGCGTACGCCCCCAGCAGGTCGAGGCGGCCGTGGGCCTGTTGGACGAAGGCTCGACCGTGCCTTTCATCGCCCGTTATCGCAAGGAAGTGACCGGTAGCCTGGACGACACCCAACTGCGCCATCTGGAAGAGCGCCTGCGCTACCTGCGCGAACTCGACGAGCGCCGCGCCAGCATCCTGTCCAGCATCGAGGAACAAGGCAAGCTCACCCCGGAGCTGGCCCGCGAGATCAAGCTGGCCGACACCAAGACCCGCCTCGAAGACCTGTACCTGCCGTACAAGCAAAAGCGCCGCACCAAGGGCCAGATCGCCCTGGAAGCCGGCCTGGGCGAGCTGGCCGACGGCCTGTTCAACGACCCGACCCTGGCACCGGAAAGCGAAGCCGCACGCTTCGTCAACGCCGAAAAAGGCGTGGCCGATGTCAAGGCTGCGCTGGAAGGCGCCAAGTACATCCTCATGGAGCGTTTCGCCGAAGACGCCTCGCTGCTCGAAAAACTGCGCAACTTCCTCAAGCAGGAGTCGGTGCTCAGCGCCCGCGTGGTAGCGGGCAAGGAAGAAGAAGGCGCCAAGTTCCGCGACTACTTCGCCCACGACGAACTGCTGCGCACCGCCCCGTCGCACCGCGCCCTGGCAATCTTCCGCGGGCGCAACGAAGGCGTGCTGAGTGCCTCGCTGAAAGTGGGCGAAGAGCTGCCTGGCACCCTGCACCCGTGCGAAGTGATGATCGGCAACCACGTCGGCATCGAAAACCGCAGCCGCCCGGCCGACAAGTGGCTGGGTGAAGTGGTGCGCTGGACCTGGAAGGTCAAGCTGTACACCCACCTGGAAACCGACCTGTTCGGCGAGTTGCGCGACAACGCCGAAGGCGAGGCGATCAACGTGTTCGCCCACAACCTGCACGACCTGCTGCTGGCCGCACCGGCCGGCCCGCGCGCCACCCTGGGCTTCGACCCGGGCCTGCGCACCGGCTGCAAGATCGCCGTGGTCGATGCCACCGGCAAGCTGCTGGACCACACCACGGTCTACCCGCACGCGCCGAAAAACGACTGGGACCGCACCCTTTCCATCATGGCCGCGCTGTGCGCCAAGCACTCGGTGGAGCTGGTCGCCATCGGCAACGGCACCGCCAGCCGCGAAAGCGACAAGCTGGTGGCCGAGCTGGTCAAAAAATACCCAGCGCTGAAAATTACCAAAATCATGGTCTCCGAAGCCGGCGCTTCGGTGTACTCGGCATCGGAACTGGCCGCCCGCGAGTTCCCGGACCTGGACGTGTCGATCCGTGGCGCCGTGTCGATCGCTCGCCGCCTGCAGGACCCACTGGCAGAGCTGGTGAAGATCGACCCGAAATCCATCGGTGTCGGCCAGTACCAGCACGACGTGTCCCAGCTGAAACTGGCCCGCGGCCTGGACGCCGTGGTCGAGGACTGCGTGAACGCCGTGGGCGTGGACGTGAACACCGCTTCGGTGGCGCTGCTGACCCGTATCTCTGGCCTCAACGCCACGCTGGCACAGAACATCGTCGCCCATCGCGATGCCAACGGCCCGTTCGCCACGCGTGCAGCGCTGAAAAAGGTCAGCCGCCTCGGTGAGAAAACCTTCGAACAAGCCGCTGGCTTCCTACGTGTGATGAACGGCGACAACCCGCTGGACGCCTCTGCAGTGCACCCCGAGGCCTACCCGCTGGTGCAACGCATTGCCGCCGACACCGACCGCGACATCCGTTCGCTGATCGGCGACAGCAGCTTCCTCAAGCGCCTGGACCCAAAAAAGTTCACCGACGAAACCTTCGGCCTGCCGACCGTCACCGACATCCTGCAGGAGCTGGACAAACCGGGCCGCGACCCACGCCCCGAGTTCAAGACCGCCACCTTCCAGGACGGCGTCGAAGACCTCAAGGACCTGGAGCCGGGCATGATCCTCGAGGGCGTGGTCACCAACGTCACCAACTTTGGCGCCTTCGTCGACATCGGCGTGCACCAGGACGGCCTGGTACACATCTCGGCGCTGTCGGAAAAGTTCGTCAAGGACCCGCGTGAAGCGGTCAAGGCCGGCGACGTGGTCAAGGTCAAGGTCATGGAAGTGGACATCCCGCGCAAGCGCGTCGGCCTGTCCATGCGCATGAGCGACACACCGGGCGAGAAGGTCGAAGGCAACCGCGGCAGCAACCGTGGCAATGGCGGCAACCGTCAGCAGCAGGCGCCGCGCCAGCGTGAAACCGCCACTGCCGCCCCGGCCAACAACGCCATGGCCGCCCTGTTCGCCAACGCCAAGCAGTTGAAGAAGAAGTGATGGACGTACCACGCGAATACGTCGAAAGTGCCTTCAGCCAACTGCTGGGCTGCCGCCTGCAACGCCTGGAAACAGGCGTTGCAGAGGTGGCCCTGCCGCTCGAACCGCACTTGCGCAACCGTGGCCAGAAGCTGCACGGCGGGGCAATCTTCAGCCTGGTGGACATCGCCATGGGCCTGGCCTGCTCGGCCAGCCATGGCTTTGACCAGCAAAGCGTCACCATCGAGTGCAAGATCAACTACATGCGCGCCGTCAGTGACGGCGAAGTGCGGTGCACCGCCCGTGTGCTGCACGCCGGGCGACGTACCCTGGTGGTCGACGCCGACGTAGTCCAGGGCGACAAGCTGGTGGCAAAAGCGCAAGGAACCTTCGCGGTTCTCTAGCTCACCAAGCAGTATCTGCGGTATTTTCAGCAGTGCGCTGGCACTGCTGGAACCGCGTAAACCAGGCGACAACGCCAGTTCCTTTCTTCCTACCCTTGTAGACCGTTATCTCTACCCCCATATTGGGGCGACTGACGCGTGAAGGAATACATCTTGAGCGACCTCCTCAACCGCCGCCTGAGCCTGCTCGGCGCCAATCTTCCCCTGCTCAAGCAGTGCCTGCACGGTATTGAGCGCGAATGCCTGCGAGTGACCGAAGAAGGTCGCCTGGCCCAGACCCCGCACCCGGAAGCCCTGGGGTCGGCGCTGACCAACGAGCAGATCACTACCGACTATTCCGAGTCGCTGCTGGAGTTCATCACCCCAGCCCTGCCCGACCCGGCCAAGGTACTCGAAAGCCTCGAACAGACCCACCGCTTCGTCTACAGCAAGCTGGGCGACGAATACCTGTGGAGCCCGTCGATGCCGTGCACGCTGCCGGCCGAGGAGGACATCCCGATTGCCGAGTACGGCACCTCGAACATCGGCAAGCTCAAGCACGTCTACCGCAAGGGCCTGGCCCTGCGCTACGGCCGCACCATGCAGTGCATCGCCGGTATCCATTACAACTTCTCGCTGCCCGAGGCCCTGTGGCCGCTGCTGCGTGAGGCTGAAGGCGGCAGCGAAAACGACCGCGACTACCAGTCATCGGCCTACATCGCCCTGATCCGCAACTTCCGCCGCTACAGCTGGCTGCTGATGTACCTGTTCGGCGCTTCGCCGGCCCTGGACAAAGGCTTCCTGCGTGGCCGCCCGCACCAGCTCGAAGAGCTGGATGCCGAAACCCTGTTCCTGCCCTATGCCACCAGCCTGCGCATGAGCGACCTGGGCTACCAGAGCAACGCCCAGGCCGGCCTCACGCCGTGCTACAACAACCTGGCCAGCTACACCGATAGCCTGCGCAAGGCCGTGGGCACGCCCTACCCGCCGTACGTAGAAGTCGGTACCCACGTGGACGGCGAGTGGGTGCAGCTGAACACCAACATCCTGCAGATCGAGAACGAGTACTACTCGAACATCCGCCCCAAGCGGGTCACCTACACCGGCGAACGGCCGATCCAGGCCCTGACCTCGCGTGGCGTGCAGTACGTGGAAGTGCGTTGCCTGGACATCAACCCGTTCCTGCCGGTGGGCATCGACCTGCCCGAGGCACGCTTCCTCGATGCGTTCCTGCTGTTCTGCGCACTGGAAGACAGCCCGCAGCTGGACAACGGCGAATGCGGCCAGTGCACCAGCAACTTCCTGACCGTGGTCAAGGAAGGCCGTCGCCCGGGCCTGGCGCTGCATCGCGATGGCCAGCCAATCAGCTTGAAAGATTGGGCCAGCGAACTGATCCAGCGTATTCGACCGTTGGCCGACCTGCTCGACCAGGCGCAAGGCGTTGACGAGCACGCCAAAGCCCTGGATGCCCAGCAAGCCAAGGTTGACGACGCTTCGCTGACACCGTCGGCCCAGGTGCTGGCGCGCATGACCGAACACGACGAAACCTTCGTCCAGTTCTCCCTGCGCCAAAGCCGGATCCACGCCGAAACGTTCCGCGAACAGCCCCTGAACAACGAGCAGCAACAGGCGTTCGAAACACTGGCCCGTGAATCGCTCGCCAAGCAGTCCGAGCTGGAACAGGAAGAAGTCGGTGACTTCGACCTGTTCGTCGGTGCCTACCAGGCCAGTATCCTGGCGATCAGCAACTGATGACCCGTACCGCCACCCCGCGCAAGCCGCGCGCCAGCAGCCAGGCCAGGATCGAAGCGATCCTGACGGCTGCACGCGAGTTGCTGGCAGAGCAAGGGGTGGCGGCACTGTCCATCTACAGCGTGGCCGAACGGGCACAGATTCCGCCGTCGTCGGTGTATCACTTCTTCGCCAGCGTGCCAGCGTTGCTGGAAGCACTGACTGCCGACGTACACCGGGCCTTTCGCGAAGCACTGAGTGCACCGATCGACAGCAGCGCGTTCAGCACCTGGCACGAACTGTCACGGCTCATCGAAGAACGCATGCTTTGTATCTATAACGAAGATGCGGCGGCGCGGCAGCTAATCCTGGCCCAGCATGGGCTGAGCGAAGTGGTGCAGGCCGATCGGCAGCACGACATGGAACTGGGCGACTTGATGCACAAGTTGTTCGACCAGCATTTTCACCTGCCGGTGATGCCACTGGATGTGGATGTGTTTGCCCTGGCCATGGAACTGAGCGACCGGGTGTATGCGCGATCGGTGCAGTTGCACGAAGCGATCACCCCGCGCATGGCCGAAGAAGGCAAGCGGGTGTTCGAGGCGTATCTGGGGTTGTACCTGCCGCCGTTTCTGGCCAAGCGTTAGATTTAAAGGCCTCATCGCCGGCAAGCCAGCTCCCACAGGTACAACACAAGGCTTGAAACCTGCACAGTACCTGTGGGAGCTGGCTTGCCGGCGATTGGGCTGCAAAGCAGCCCCATTGGCCATTTTCATCACAACTTGGCGATAGACACTTCAGTCGATTTCACGAAGGCAATCACTTCGCTGCCAACCTGCAATTCCAGCTCCTTCACAGAACGGGTGGTGATGACCGAAGTCACGATACCCGAGGCAGTCTGCACGTCGATTTCCGACAGTACCGGGCCTTCGAGGATTTCTTTCACGGTGCCTTTGAACTGGTTGCGGACGTTGATGGCTTTGATAGTCATGATTTGATTCCTTCTCTATGGCTTCAGTCTGGTAAGTGAGTGAGTCAGTGCGCCCAACGCAACTGCGTGGGCAGAGGGGCTACAGGATCCGGCTCGGGCGCAGTGCCCGGGGCCGACAGAACACGGTTGAGCACTTCGCTTTCCAGCGCGGCCAGGCGGTGCGAACCACGCGCCCGGGGCCGTGCCAGGTCGACAGTGAGGTCGAGCCCGACCTCGCCGTCCTCGATCAAAATCACCCGGTCAGCCACGGCAACGGCTTCGCTGACATCGTGGGTGACCAACAGCACGGTGAAGCCATGCTGACGCCACAGGCGCTCGATCAATTGCTGCATCTCGATACGGGTCAATGCATCCAGCGCACCCAGCGGCTCATCCAGCAGCAGCAGGCGTGGCTGGTGAATCAAGGCGCGGGCCAAGGCCACGCGCTGCTTCTGGCCACCCGAGAGGGCTGCCGGCCATTCATTGGCGCGATCGGCCAGGCCCACCGCCTCCAGCGCTTCCAGCGCACGTGGGCGCCAGTCGCCAGACAGGCCCAGGCCAACGTTGTCGATCACCTTCTTCCAGGGCAGCAGGCGTGCGTCCTGGAACATCAGGCGGGTTTCCTCACGGGCCTCTTCCAGCGGCGCAGCACCGGCCAGCAGTTGGCCGGCGGTGGGTTGATCGAGCCCGGCCAGCAGGCGCAGCAAGGTGCTCTTGCCGCAGCCGCTGCGGCCAACGATGGCCACGAACTGACCGGCCGGAATGTGCAGGTCGATACCTTTCAGCACTTCGCGCTGGCCAAAGGTCTTGCGCAGGCCGTTGGAGGCCAGCGGGATGCCACGCAGCAGGCGAGGCGGCTGTTCCTTGAGCACGGTCATGCGCCCTCCTTCCTGGCTACTTGATAGGCCGGGTGCCAGCGCAGCCACACACGCTCCAGGCCGCGAGCGGCGAGGTCGGCGAGCTTGCCAAGCACGGCGTACAGGACGATGGCCAGTACCACCACGTCGGTCTGCAGGAACTCACGGGCATTCATTGCCAGGTAACCGATGCCGGCGTTGGCCGAGATGGTTTCCGCCACGATCAAGGTCAGCCACATGAAGCCCAGCGCAAAGCGCACACCCACCAGAATCGATGGCAGCGCCCCCGGCAGGATCACCTGGCGGAACAGGCTGAAGCCGGACAAGCCATAGCTGCGCGCCATTTCCACCAATGCCGGGTCGACATTACGAATGCCGTGGTAGGTGTTCAGGTAGATCGGAAACAACGTGCCCAGCGCGACCAGGAAAATCTTTGCCGACTCGTCGATACCGAACCACAGGATCACCAGCGGGATCAGTGCCAGGTGCGGCACGTTGCGGATCATCTGCACCGAGCTGTCGAGCAGGCGTTCGCCCCAGTTCGACAAGCCGGTGATGAACCCCAGCACCAGGCCGATGCTGCCGCCGATGACGAAGCCCAGGCCGGCACGCCAACCGCTGATGGCCAGGTGGGTCCAGATTTCGCCGCTGCGCACCAGCTCGACACCCGCGCTGACCACAGCGCTGGGTGCCGGCAGAATGCGCGTCGACAGCCAGCCTGCGCTGACCGCCAGCTGCCAGACTGCCAACAGCAGCACCGGCAGCGCCCACGGCGCCAGGCGCTGGGTCAGGTTGGAGGAAGTTGCACGACTCATGGCCCGGCCCTCAGCTCTGCGACACGGACTTGGGCAGGATGTCGTTGGCTACCATCTCGCCGAACGGGCTTACGTAGCCACCGGTTTTCGGTTGCTCCGGGCGTTGTACATCGAGGTGCGGGAACAGCAGTTCGGCAACCCGGTACGACTCTTCCAGGTGTGGATAACCCGAGAAGATGAAGGTATCGATACCCAGATCGGCGTATTCCTTCACCCGTGCCGCCACAGTCGGGCCATCGCCCACCAGTGCGGTACCGGCGCCGCCACGCACCAGGCCAACACCCGCCCACAGGTTGGGGCTGACTTCCAGGTTGTCGCGGTTGCCGCCATGCAGGGCAGCCATGCGCTGCTGGCCCACCGAGTCAAAGCGCGCCAGCGAGGCCTGGGCACGGGCGATGGTGTCATCGTCCAGGTGCGAAATCAGCTTGTCGGCAGCGGCCCAGGCCTCTTCGTTGGTTTCCCGCACGATCACATGCAGGCGGATACCGAAGCGTACTTCTCGGCCTTGAGCGGCCGCTTTTTCGCGCACCTGGGCAATTTTTTCGGCAACGGCTGCCGGTGGCTCACCCCAGGTCAGGTACAGCTCGACCTGCTCGGCGGCCAGGTCCTGTGCTGCCTCGGACGAGCCGCCGAAATACAGCGGCGGACGTGGTTGCTGAATCGGTGGGTAGAGCAGCTTGGCGCCCTTCACCTGAATGTGTTTGCCGTCGTAATCGACGTTTTCGCCTTCCAGCACCTTGCGCCAGATACGGGTGAACTCGACCGAGGCTTCGTAGCGCTCTTCATGGCTCAGGTGCAGGCCATCACCGGCCAGTTCGTCCGGGTCGCCACCGGTTACCAGGTTGAACAGGGCACGGCCATTGGACAGGCGGTCCAGCGTTGCCGCCTGGCGTGCTGCCACGGTTGGCGAAATGATGCCTGGGCGCAGGGCCACCAGGAATTTCAGTCGCTGGGTCACAGGGATCAGCGACGCGGCCACCAGCCAGGAGTCCTCGCAGGAGCGCCCGGTGGGGATCAGCACCCCGCCAAAACCCAGACGGTCAGCGGCTTGGGCGATCTGCTGCAGGTAACCGTGGTCGACCGCACGGGCGCCGTCGGAAGTGCCCAGGTACTTGCCGTCACCGTGGGTTGGGAGGAACCAGAAAATGTTAAGGCTCATTGGAGTTGTCTCCTCAAGGGTGGCTCAAGCCAGGGCGACGCCCCGGCACAGGCGAATCAATCAAGGCGCGCTAGCGACCTTGGCCGGGGGTGTCCAGATCACGTCCTTGATGCTCAGTGGCTTGGGTATCAGCTTGAGCGCCTGGAAGGTGTCGGCGATTTTCTGTTGTGCGGCCACGACCTCAGGGGTGAGCGGCGCTGCACCGTAGCCTTGGCGTTTGACCGAAGTCAGGGTGATGTCGGCGGGCAGGCCGAGCAGCGGTGCGACCTGGTCGGTCACTTCTTGCGGGTTGGCCTGGGACCACTCGCCCACGGCGCGCACTTCCTCGATCACGGTGTTGATCACCGCCGGGTGCTGGGTGGCGTAGTTGCGGGTGGCCAGGTAGAACTGGTGGTTGTCGACCAGGCCCTTGCCATCACGCAGGGTGCGGGCCTGCAGCTGTTGTTCGGCGGCGGCCTGGTACGGGTCCCAGATGACCCAGGCATCCACACTGCTACGCTCGAAGGCGGCGCGGGCATCGGCAGGTGGCAGGTACACGGGCTGGATGTCGCTGTATTTCAGGCCGGCATCTTCCAGCGCGCGCACCAACAGGTAGTGAACGTTCGAGCCTTTGTTGAGGACGACTTTCTTGCCCTTGAGGTCTTTCACCGACTGGATCGCTGAGCCTTTCGGCACCAGGATCGCCTCGCTGTGTGGTGCTGGCGGCTCGTAAGCCACATACAGCAGGTCGGCACCAGCAGCCTGGGCGAATACAGGCGGAGTCTCGCCGGTTACGCCAAAATCGATGGAGCCGACATTCAGCCCTTCAAGCAGCTGCGGGCCACCGGGGAACTCGGTCCACTGCACCTGCACGCCCTGCTCTGCCAGGCGCTTTTCCAGCGTGCCCTTGGCCTTGAGCAGCACCAGGGTGCCGTATTTCTGGTAACCGATACGCAGGCTTTCGGCCTGGGCTTGGGTAATGGCGCCGAAGGACACAGCCGCCGCAAACAGGGCGACCAGACCGCGACGCAAGAAGACTGTGCGCATGGCGCTCTCCTGTACGTTTGGGTTCGGGTTGCACCTGCTTGCCTCGTTATCGGGCGAGTAAGGTGGTGAAGCGGGTTGGGCCGGTCAGATGCTCCAGCGAGCGCTGATCAGGCGTTCATTCAGTACGCCGGGGGCCACGGGGCGTGGCCGGCGGGCCAAGGCAACGTGGAAGGTTTCCAGCGAGTCCAGCAGGCGTTCTTCCAGCGCCGGTGTCAGCTGCGCGGGTTTGGAGCCTTCTGCGTAAGCCACCTGGCTGTCGTCGGCGAAGATCCCTTGCAGGGTCTCTTGAGCCTTGAGTGCCGACAGCACGGGTTTCAATGCATAATCCACTGCCAGCATGTGGGCGATGCTGCCGCCCGTGGCGATCGGCAATACGATCTTGTGCGCCAGAGCGCGTTCGGGCAGCAGGTCGAGCAGTGTTTTCAGGGCGCCGGCAAACGAGGCCTTGTACACCGGGGTGGAAACGATCAGGCCATCGGCCTGGGCTACCAACTGTTGGAAGTGCTGTACCTGCGGGCTGTCGAAACGGGCATGCAGCAGGTCTTCGGCGGGGAAGTCACGTACCTGGAACGTCACCACTTCAACGCCACGGTTCTGCAACCACTGCCGCGAACGCTCAAGCAGCACGCCGGAGCGTGAGCGGGTACTGGGGCTACCACCGATTGATACGACCAGCATTGCAGCGCTTCCTTGTGTTCTGTTGGAAGTGACATTAACAGCTGCCACATATATCTAGAAATCATATTTTTTCATTTGTTTATTCCATTTTTGTTTTTCTTCAAAGTCCTCCACGCGGTTTCAGCAGGCATAAAAAAGGGCCGTCGAAACGGCCCGAAAATCCCTGCTTGGCTAAGAGCAATACAACGAGGAATCCTTTAACGATTAGGCTGCGGGGTCAGACGCAGGTAGGGTTTGACCGCCCGGTAACCTTTCGGGAAGCGCTGCTTGATCTCTTCCTCGTCCTTGAGCGAAGGCACGATCACCACCTCGTCACCGTCCTGCCAGTTACCTGGTGTGGCGACCTTGTGGTTGTCGGTCAGTTGCAGCGAGTCGATCACCCGCAGAATTTCATTGAAGTTGCGCCCGGTACTGGCCGGATAGGTGATGGTCAGGCGCACCTTCTTGTTCGGGTCGATCACGAACAGCGAACGCACGGTGAGGGTGTCGCTGGCGTTCGGGTGGATCAGGTCGTACAGGTCGGACACCTTGCGGTCGGCGTCGGCGATGATCGGGAAATTGACCACGGTGTTCTGGGTTTCGTTGATGTCATCGATCCAGCGATGGTGCGAGTCGACCGGGTCCACCGACAAGGCGATGGCCTTGACCCCACGCTTGGCGAAATCATCTTTCAGCTTGGCGGTCAGGCCCAGCTCGGTGGTGCACACCGGGGTGAAGTCGGCGGGGTGGGAGAACAATACCCCCCAGCTGCTGCCCAGCCACTCGTGGAAGCGGATTTTGCCTTCGCTGGAATCCTGTTCGAAATCGGGGGCGATATCGCCGAGTTTGAGGCTCATGGGCTGCGGCTCCTTGGCTGGGTTCTGTACCGTATGGGTTCAATGTGCCTGCATTCGGTTAAAAACAAAAAGAATAAATAACGATTTATTTATAACCATAATGCATACGAATTTGTAGGCACAAAAAAGCCTCGCACTAGGCGAGGCTTCTGGTTCAGCTACGGCTTACAGGAAGTTGTAAGTGTAGTTGAAGATCAGACGGGTCTGATCCTGGTCAGCCAGCGAGCTGGTACCGGTGCCACGGTATACGCCGTGACGCAGGCTGGCGCCCAGGCCCTTGAAGGTGCCTTCCTGGATGACGTAGTCAACGCGGGCGTCACGTTCCCATTCGCTGAAGGTGCCGTTGCCGTTGGCGTTCTTGCCGTCTTCACCTTTCAGGTAGGCAACCGAGGCTTTCAGGCCCGGTACACCCAGGCGGGCGAAGTCGTAGGCGTACTGACCGAAGGTGGTGTTTTCACCGGCCTTGGCGAACTGGTTGATCATGCTGTCGGTGAACAGGTAGAAGCTCGAACCACCGGCACCTTCGTTGCGGCCATTGCCATCAACCACGTTGCCTTGGTTCAGCCAGACGAAACCACCGTCGTCATTGACGCGCTGGTGGCCCAGCATCAGCGAGTGGCCACCCAAGGTGTAGGTGAACATCGCGGACCAGGTCTTGTTGTCGACCTCGCCAGTGTTCTTGGCATAACCGCCGTTGTTGCTGAAGCGGTAACCGGCCTCACCGTTCTTGCCGTCGCTGCTGCTGTCGAAGTAGCGCAGGTCGGTCTTGAACGACTGGTCGTCAGCGATCTTGAATACGTGGGTGGCGCCCAGGAAGTGCTGCTTGTAGAAGTCTTCCAGGTTCGAGTAGTAGTACTGCAGGGTCAGGTCTGGCGTGAGCTTGTAGTCCAGGCCGCCGTAACGGAACTTGTTGCTGTCCTGGGTAGCACCGGCTACCGACAGGCCGGTACGGTTGCTCGAAGCACGGCCCATGGCGTGGGTCAGCTGGCCGGCGTTGATGGTCAGGTTGTCGATTTCCTTCGACTGGATGGTGCCACCCTCGAAGGTTTGCGGCAGCAGACGGCCATCGTTGGAGACCAGGATCGGCAGGTTTGGCGCCAGGGCGCTACCGTAGTGAACCTCAGTCTTCGAGAAGCGTGCCTTGGCGTTGGCGCCAACACGAGCCCACTGGCTTACAGCCGAACCGTCGGTGTCGCTCGGGAAGAAGCTGCTGTTGTCTGGGTGCTTGCCACGGCCACCATCCAGGTGGATACCCCACAGGGCCTGGGCATCGACACCGAAGCCAACGGTGCCTTCAGTGAAGCCGGAGATGTAGTCGAGCTTGAAGCCCTGACCCGACTCACGGTTGTCGGCACCGCCATCACGGTTGTCGTTGTTGAAGTACATGGTGCGCGAGCTGAGCGACAGTTTGCTGTCTTCAACGAAACCGGCAGCGCCTGCTTGTTGGGCGAGAACCCCCAGTGCCACGGCCAGAGCCAGGCTGGACTTGTACATAATTTGCTCCTCTACGTTCTAATTCTTGTGTATCTCTGGCGGCGGGGTCTGCTGCCCCGCTCACCGTGGATTGGCGATTTAGTCCCAAAGCGTGACTCATAAGTCAATCGTTTCTAAACGTTTCGAGACTTTGGTCTAAGGCGCCACCTGCGCTACAGGATAATGACAATCCTATAAATCCAAAATGACCGTTTTATGAATTTGTAAGATTTTTACGGAATATGTTAGGAACCTTTACTGCCATTCGTTGTAGCAACAGCCCAATTCATAACGTTTGGTTATTTGCAAACGTTTGCTCATAACCTAATTCCGTATCGTTCTATAGGGACGAAAAAGCCTAGCAGGTACCTCGACATTCGCCATTGAGGGTAATCACCGATCCTGGGCTTAAAGCATTTGGCTCCTAAGCTAATGCAAAAAAGTTATTTATTTTTATATTCTTAGATCATTTAGTCTTCTCGTCATCCATCACATCGATTGCCTGACGAGAGGTCCACCATGATCCCGCACGCTCCGCTGCGCCTGTTCGCCGCCCTGACCCTCGCCAGCACCAGCTGGTTTGCCCAGGCTGCCGACCTGACCGTGGCCTACCAGACCACCGTCGACCCTGCCAAAGTGGCGCAGGTAGACGGCGACTACGAAAAAGCCAGCAAGGCCAGCATCGACTGGCGCAAATTCGATAATGGCGCCGACGTGATCACCGCCGTGGCCAGCGGTGATGTGCAGATCGGCTACCTGGGTTCCAGCCCGCTGGCCGCTGCCGCCACCCGCAAGCTACCCGTCGAGACCTTCCTTATCGCCACCCAGATTGGCGCCGGTGAAGCGCTGGTCGCCCGCGACAGCATCAAGACGCCGCAAGACCTGATCGGCAAGAAAGTCGCCGTACCGTTCGTGTCCACCGGCCACTACAGCCTGCTGGCAGCACTCAAAAGCTGGAATATCGACCCGTCCAAGGTACAGATCCTCAACCTGGCACCACCGGCCATCATTGCCGCCTGGAAACGCGGTGACATCGACGCCACCTACGTGTGGGACCCGGCCCTGGGCGTAGCCAAGGAAAACGGCAAGGTGCTGATCACTTCTGGCGAACTGGCCCAGAAAGGCGCCCCCACCTTCGATGCCTGGATCGTGCGCAAGGACTTCGCCGAGAAGCACCCTGAGGTGGTCAAGGCCTTTGCCAAAGTCACCCTGGACGCCTACGCCGACTACCGCAAGGACCCGAAAGCCTGGCTGGCCGACAAGGGCAACGTAGACAAGCTGGTGAAGCTGTCCGGCGCCAAGGCCAGCGACATTCCGGTGCTGCTGGAGGGCAACGTCTACCCACTGGCCGCAGACCAGGCCAATGCCTTGGGCGCGCCGACCACCCAGGCACTGACCGACACGGCCAATTTCCTCAAGCAGCAAGGCAAGGTCGACGCCGTGCTGCCGGACTACTCGCCGTACGTCAGCGCCAAGTTCCTTCCAAACTGATCCGGAGCCCGTCATGGCCTTGCTTGAACTGGAGCGCATCAGCGCACAGTACCCTGGCGCCAGCACCCCGGTGCTGGCCGACTTCAACCTGAGCCTGGGCCCGCGCCAGCTGCTAGTGGCCCTGGGGCCGTCCGGCAGCGGCAAGACCTCGCTGCTCAACCTGATCGCCGGCTTCGTCGCCCCCAGTGGCGGGCGAATCACCCTCGATGGCGTACCGGTGCAAGGCCCGGGTGCCGAGCGCGGCGTGGTGTTCCAGGACGATGCCCTGCTGCCATGGCAGAACGTGCTGGGCAATGTCGCCTTCGGCCTCGAACTGGCTGGCGTGCCTCGCGCCCAGCGTGAAGCCAAGGCCCGTGAAATGCTCGCACTTGTCGACCTGGATGGCTTTGGCGAGCGACGCATCTGGCAATTGTCCGGTGGCCAGAAGCAGCGCGTAGGCCTGGCCCGTGCACTGGCAGCCGACCCACGGGTGTTGCTGATGGATGAACCATTCGGCGCCCTCGACGCCTTCACCCGCGAACAGATGCAGGAACTGCTGCTGCAGGTCTGGCAACGCACCGCCAAACCGGTGTTCCTGATTACCCACGACATTGAAGAAGCGGTGTTCCTCGCCAGCGAGCTGGTGCTACTGGCCCCCAACCCGGGCCGCGTAGTGGAACGCCTGCAACTGGAGTTCGGCCAGCGCTATGCCGCTGGCGAATCGGCCCGGGCAATCAAATCCGACCCACGCTTCATCGAAACCCGCGAGCATGTGCTGGCGCGGGTGTTCTCCCAACGCCAAAGCCTGCAGGAGCGCGCATGAGCAGCCTGGACCTGCCGGTTGCCGGTAAGCACGACGCCCAAACCCGGCCTGTTGCAACAGCACGCCGCCAACTCTCTACCCGCTGGATCAGTACCCTGACCCTGGCCAGCCTGCTGCTGGTCTGGTGGCTGGTGACCGCCGCCGGCTGGATCGAGCCGCTGTTCCTGCCTTCGCCCGGCGACATCCTGGCCAAGGCCTGGACCCTGCTGAGCCAAGGCTACATGGATGCCAGCCTGTGGCAGCACCTGGGCGCAAGCCTGGGCCGCATCGGCCTGGCGCTGGTTGCCGCGACCCTGACCGCGATCCCGGTGGGCATCGCCATCGGCTACAACCGCGTGGCCCGTGGCATCCTCGACCCGCTGATCGAGTTCTACCGGCCAATACCACCGCTTGCATACCTGCCGCTGATCGTCATCTGGTGCGGCATCGGCGAGCTGTCGAAGGTGCTGCTGATTTACCTGGCGATCTTCGCCCCCATCGCCATTGCCACCGCCACCGGCGTGCGCACGGTCGACCCCGCCAAGCTGCGTGCAGCGCAGTCGCTGGGCGCCACCAAGGCCCAGCTGATCCGCCATGTGATCCTGCCCAGTGCACTGCCCGACATCCTTACCGGCATCCGCATCGGCCTGGGGGTCGGCTGGTCGACCCTGGTGGCCGCCGAACTGATTGCCGCCACCAGCGGCCTGGGCTTCATGGTGCAGTCGGCGGCGCAGTTTTTGGTCACCGATGTGGTGGTGCTGGGCATCCTGCTGATCGCCCTGATCGCCTTCGCCCTGGAAATGGGCCTGCGTGCCCTGCAACGCAAACTGGTGCCCTGGCACGGGCAGAGCCACTGATTGCCGACTGACCACGCCGGCAACCCGGCGCCTAGAACGAGAAAAGACATGAGCCTGACCGTTACCCCCCTCAGCCCGGCCCTCGGTGCTCAGATCAGCGGCGTGGATATCAGCCGCGAGATCTCGGCCGAACAGCGCGACGCCATCGAGCAGGCGCTGCTCAAGCATCAGGTGCTGTTCTTCCGCGACCAGCCGATCAACCCGGAACAGCAAGCGCGCTTTGCCGCCCGCTTCGGCGACCTGCACATTCACCCGATCTACCCCAACGTGCCGGAAACCCCGCAGGTGCTGGTGCTCGACACGGCGGTGACCGATGTGCGCGACAACGCCGTGTGGCACACCGACGTGACGTTCTTGCCAACCCCGGCACTGGGCGCGGTGCTCAGCGCCAAGCAGTTGCCGGCTTACGGTGGCGATACCCTGTGGGCCAGCGGCATTGCGGCCTTCGAAGCCTTGTCGGCGCCGTTGCGCGCAATGCTCGACGGGCTGACCGCCACCCACGACTTCACCAAGTCGTTTCCGCTGGAGCGGTTCGGCACCACGCCGGAAGACCTGGCGCGCTGGGAGGCGACACGGCGCAACAACCCGCCGCTGTCACACCCGGTGGTGCGCACGCATCCGGTGAGCGGGCGTAAGGCGCTGTTCGTCAATGAAGGGTTCACTACGCGCATCAATGAGCTGAGCGAGCTGGAAAGCGAAGCGCTGTTGAAGCTGCTGTTCGCCCATGCGACGCGGCCGGAGTTCAGCATTCGCTGGCGTTGGCAGGAGAATGACGTGGCGTTCTGGGACAACCGCGTGACCCAGCATTTTGCGGTGGATGATTACCGGCCGAACCGGCGGGTGATGCACCGGGCTACCATTCTTGGAGATGCACCCTTCTAGTAGTTTCCTGTGCCGGCCTCTTCGCGGGCTCGCCCGCTCCCACAGGCACACCACAGGTTTTGAAACCGGTGCCGTACTTGTGGGAGCGGGCAAGCCCGCGAAGAGGCCATGCCAGGATTGCTCGGTCAGCGGACCAGATGCAGATACTGCATGTGCCGCTCGTACTGGTCCAGAATGTCGTTGATGATCTGCTCCTTGCTGTAGCCCACCAGGTCATAGTTCTGGCTACCTTCGCTCAGGTGCACCTCCGCCCGGTAATAACGGCGGTTCTTCAACTCCTGCGTGCCCAGCCCACCCAAGGCGAACGACGGCGTGAAATACCCACGCATCTGCACCTGGTAGATGAACGGCTGCTCCTCGCCATGGCCAATCTTCAGGCTGACGTTGTCGTGGCTCGGGTCATCCTGGGTAATCAGCACCAGGCCCTTCTGCTCGAACACCTCACGGACCTCGGCAATCGCCGGGCGCACGACGTCGTCCATGAAGCGGTAAACCTCATCACGCGACGGGAAATGCACGGCCTGGCTCAGGCGCTGGCGCCAGCCGCCACGGCCGCGACGTGACTGCGCGAACGGGGCCAGCGAGTGCATTTGCGCGATCTGCCGTTGCGACTCCAGGTAGAACGCCTTGTGCAGCCCCCACATCATGCACAACAGAATCAGCGAGAACGGCAGCGAGGTCAGCACCACCGCCGACTTCAGCGAGTCGATGCTGCCCGCGAACAACAGCGCACTGGTGATCAGCGCGGTCATCGCGCCCCAGAAAATGCGCAGCCAGTTCGGCCCGTCCTCATCGGCTTCCCCCCCCTTGGCCGACAAGGTCGACAGCACCACGGTGCCCGAGTCGGCCGACGTGACGAAGAACACGAAGCTGATGAACACCGTGGTGGCGATCACCGCCTTGCTCCAGGGGTAGGTCTCCAGCAGCAGGTACAGGCTCATCGACGGGTTATCCAGTGCCGACTGGCCCAGTGCGGTCATGCCATGGTTGATCACCTGGTCCAGCGCGCTGTTGCCGAAGATCGACATCCACGCCAGGGTGAACCCCAACGGAATCAGCAGCACGCCAAAGACGAACTCGCGGATGGTGCGGCCACGGGAGATACGGGCGATGAACAGGCCCACGAACGGTGCCCAGGCAATCCACCAGGCCCAGTAGAACACCGTCCAGCCACCCAGCCAGTCACGGTTTTCGCCGTAGGCATACACATCGAAACTCTTGCGTGGCAAAGCGCCCAGATAGTCGCCAAGGTTCTGGATCAGCGTATTGAACAGGTGCTGGGTCGGCCCGGCGAACAGCACGAACAGCAGCAGTGCGCAGGCCAGGAACAGGTTGATGTCGCTCATCACCCGCACGCCCTTCTCCACCCCGGCAACAGCCACGGCTACCGCCGCGCCCATCATCAGGGTGATGAGGATCACCTGCACCCACTGGCTGTGGCTGATGCCGAACAGGTAGTCCAGGCCCGCGTTCAGGTGCAGCACGCCAAAGCCCATGTCGGCCCCCAGGCCGAACACCGTGGCGATGATGCCGAAGCCATCCACTGCGTAGCCGATCGGCCCGTTGATGCGCTTTCCGATCAGCGGGTACAGCGCCGAACGCAACGCCAGCGGCAGGTTGTGCCGGTAGGCGAAATAGGCCAGGGCCATGCCGACGAAGGCGAACACCCCCCAGCCATGCAGGCCCCAGTGCAGGAACAGAATCTGCATCGCCTGGCGCCCGGCCTCTGCCGTGCCCGCTTCGCCCTGGGGCGGCTGCAGCATGTGGGTCAGCGGTTCGGAAACACAGAAGAAGAACAACGTGATGCTGATACCGGCGGCAAACAGCATGCCGGCCCACGACAGGTAACTGAACTCGGGTTCGTCGTGGTCGGCACCGAGCTTGATCTTGCCGTAGCCGGACAAGGCGGTGACCACCACGAAGACCAGGTACAGCGTCATGGCCAGCATGTAGTACCAGCCGACCGTGTTGGCCGCCCAGTTCTGCGCTGCCAGCAACCAGTCACCTGCCGCTTGCGGGTTGGAAATGACTACCAGGCCAAAAATAAGGATGAAACTTGCCGCGAAATAGAACACCGGAGGGTTCATGCGGATCGTGCTGTTGGAAGGGATCGGCGCACTCATGAGGTATGCACCTCGTCGAATGACGTGAGGTTCGGAATGAACGGGTTCAGCAAAGGAATCCTCCTGTTGAACACCGGCAGCGGACCAGCGTTTTTCATTGAACAAGCGTTCAAGTTAAACATGGATCGAATTTCATTGCGAACCGGGGCGCCGATTGGCGCCCTCTCGTTCCAGCCTCGTCGCGGCCTACCGCAAGGTTAGATCAGTTCTTGTCCTGGCAATCCAGCTGCAGGTTGGCCTGGGTAATGTTGCTTTCAGCCGGCACACTGCGGGTCAGCCACACATTGCCGCCAATGGTCGAACCTTTGCCGATGGTAATGCGCCCCAGCACCGTGGCCCCGGCATAGATCACCACATCGTCCTCGACAATCGGGTGCCGTGGCAGGCCTTTGTGCAGGGTCCCCGACTCATCGCTCGGGAAGCGCTTGGCGCCCAGGGTCACGGCCTGGTAGATGCGCACGCGCTCGCCGATGATCGCGGTTTCGCCAATCACCACACCGGTCCCGTGGTCGATGAAGAAGCTCGGGCCAATCTGCGCGCCAGGGTGAATGTCGATACCGGTGGCCGAATGCGCCAGCTCCGAGCTGATCCGCGCCAGCAGCGGCAAGCCGGCCTGGTACAGGTGGTGCGCCAGGCGGTGGTGGATGATCGCCAGGATACCCGGGTAGCACAGCAGCACTTCATCCACGCTGCGCGCTGCCGGGTCGCCGTGGTAGGCGGCCAGCACGTCGGTGTCGAGCAGTACGCGCAGTTCCGGTAGCGCAGCTGCAAAACCCTGGATCAGGCTCAGCGCATGGGCATCGACGCCAGCCAGCTCAGCCTTGCTTTGCCGTGCCGCATAGCGCAGTTCAAGGCGAGCCTGGGCAAGCAAGGCGGTCAGCGCGGCATCCAGGGTATGGCCGACGTAGAAATCTTCGCTCTCTTCGCGCAAATCGACCGGGCCAAGGCGCATGGGGAACAGCGCGCCGCACAGTTGCTCCAGAATCTGCCGCATCGCCTCGCGCGACGGCAACTCGCGCCCACCCTGCTCGCCAATGCTGCGGCCATTGCGGGTGCGCCATTGCTCACGGGCGCCGCGCAGGCCACTGACGATGCTCTGCAACTGCCAGTGCGCGGATGAAGGTTGTTCGCTCACGGTTTTCTCCTGCCGTATAGGCCATCTAATGGTGTCGCCAGGCCCGCGAAGAAACCGGGCCTGGCTACATGCGATCCACTCTACGGCAAATCAGCCCCTTGGAAAAAACAACGCTTTATTCCATCCTGCGCTAAGTCAGGCATAAGCCGCGATGACGGCACAGGCATCCTCGCCTACCCTCAAAGCAGCCAGCTCCTGGCACCAATCAAAATGGAAATAACAAAATAATTTTTTAGTATTTCCTGGCCTAAGCAGCCAACCCTATAGTCGCCACCTCACTACTTACACAACAAGCGCGGGGCTCTGACATGTCGAAATTCGCCAAACCGCTACTCAATGCTACCCTGGCTGTTCTGCTGGGTACCGGCCTGCTCAGCCAGGCCTTCGCGGGCGAGCAGCTGAAGACCATCCAGGAAAAAGGCGTGATCAACGTCGGCCTGGAAGGCACCTACCCACCGTTCAGCTTCCAGGACGAAAACGGCAAGCTGACTGGCTTCGAAGTGGAGCTATCCGAGCTGCTGGCCAAGGAGCTGGGGGTCAAGGCCAAGGTCCAGCCGACCAAGTGGGACGGCATCCTCGCTGCGCTGGAGTCCAAGCGCCTGGACGTAGTCATCAACCAGGTGACCATTTCCGAAGAGCGCAAGAAGAAGTACGACTTCTCCGAGCCCTACACCATCTCCGGCATCCAGGCGCTGATCCTGAAGAAGAAGGCCGAGCAGTTGAACATCCACAAGGCCGCCGACCTGGCCGGCAAGAAAGTGGGCGTGGGCCTGGGCACCAACTACGAACAGTGGGTGAAAAAAGACGTGCCGCAAGCCGATGTGCGCACCTATGAAGACGACCCGAGCAAGTTCGCCGACCTGCGTAACGGCCGCATCGACGCCATCCTGATCGACCGCCTGGCCGCGCTGGAATACGCGCAAAAAGCCAAGGACACGGAGCTGGCCGGCGATGCCTTCTCGCGCCTGGAAAGCGGCGTGGCCCTGCGCAAGGGCGAGCCAGAGCTGCTCGATGCCATCAACAAGGCCATCGACAAGCTCAAGGCTGACGGCACGCTGGCCAAGCTGTCCGAGAAATACTTCGGTGCTGATGTCACCAAATGATCGCTGAAAGCCTGCAACTCGTTGTCGACTCCACGCCCTTCCTGCTGAAGGGCGCGGGTTATACGGTGCTGCTCAGCGTTGGCGGCATGTTCTTCGGCCTGGTGCTGGGCTTTGCCCTGGCGCTGATGCGCCTGTCGAAGATCTTGCCGCTGAACTGGCTGGCGCGGATCTACGTATCGTTTTTCCGCGGCACGCCGCTGCTGGTGCAGCTGTTCGTGATCTATTTCGGCATGCCGCAGATCGGCATCGAACTCGACCCCATCCCCGCCTCGCTGATCGGCCTGTCGTTGAACATGGCGGCCTACATCTGCGAGATCCTGCGCGCAGCCATCTCCTCGATCGACCGTGGCCAGTGGGAAGCGGCCGCCAGCATCGGCATGACCCGCGTCCAGGCCATGCGCCGGGCGATCCTGCCACAAGCCTTGCGCACTGCGCTGCCACCGCTGGGCAACAGCTTCATTTCGCTGGTCAAGGACACCGCCCTGGCCGCCACCATCCAGGTGCCCGAACTGTTCCGCCAGGCGCAGCTGATTACCGCACGCACCTTCGAAGTGTTCACCATGTACGTGGCGGTCGCGGTCATCTACTGGGTGCTGTGCAGCATCCTCGCGCACTTCCAGAACCGCATGGAAGCGCGGGTCAACCAGCATGACCAGGAGCACTGAGCATGATTGAAGTCAAAGGCCTGACCAAGCGGTTCAAGGGCCAGACCGTGCTCAACGGTATCGACCTGACCGTACAGCCCGGCGAAGTGGTGGCCATCATCGGCCCCAGCGGCTCGGGCAAGACCACCTTCCTGCGCTGCCTCAACCTGCTGGAAACCCCGGATGCCGGGCAGATCCAGATCGGTGCTATCAGCATCGATGCCAACCGCCCGCTGGGCGGGCAGCAAAGTGCAATTCGCCGTTTGCGCCAGCAAGCAGGGTTCGTGTTCCAGAACTTCAACCTGTTCCCGCACCGCACCGCCCTGGAGAACGTGATCGAGGGGCCGGTGATCGTCAAGAAGACGCCCCGCGAGCAGGCCATCGACCTTGGCCGGCGCCTGCTGGCCAAGGTTGGCCTAGCAGGCAAGGAAGACGCCTACCCCCGGCGCTTGTCCGGTGGTCAGCAGCAACGGGTGGCTATCGCCCGTGCCCTGGCCATGGAGCCGGAGGTGATCCTGTTCGACGAACCCACCTCGGCACTGGACCCGGAGCTGGTGGGTGAAGTGCTGGCGACCATCCGCGGCCTGGCCGAGGAGAAGCGCACCATGATCATCGTCACGCACGAAATGAGCTTTGCCCGGGATGTGGCGAACCGGGTGATCTTCTTCGACAAGGGCGTGATCGTGGAACAGGGTGAAGCCAAGGCGCTGTTTGCAGCGCCTAAGGAAGAACGTACCCGCCAGTTTTTGCGCAAGTTCCTCGGTACTGCGGCCTCCGAATAAACCTGTTCCGGCCTCTTCGCGGGTAAACCCGCTCCTACAGGAATCGCACCGCTTTCAGGGCTGGTGCGAGAACCTGTGGGAGCGGGTTCACCCGCGAAAGGGCCGGCACATGTGTAGAAAATCCCTCCTTCTATACATATTCCAAAGAGTTAGTTCATAAACTTTTTATAAAGCATTAGGGTATATAAACCGGACCACCGGACCAGCACATATCTGTCGCGATCAGCTGTAGCGGCACAACTTTTTTGTGAGGTCAGGAATGGTCAGGATCACAATCACCCCAGTGCGTAACGCCAGGGCATTGAGTGCAGCCAAGGAGCGGTACTGATGTCCAGCCAGCCAAACACCCAATTCCATAGCGATCTCGACAGCTCGCCCCTGCTGCTGCCGGCCAAGGTTCTGCGCAACGACGCCGAAGCCTTGCAAGCGGCCCGCGAACTGGCTGAGGTCGCCCGCGAGCAGGCCGCACGCCGCGACCAGCAACGCAAACTGCCTTGGGCCGAGATCGAACTGTTCACCCGCAGCGGCCTGGGCAGCATCAGCGTACCCAAGGCCCACGGCGGCCCCGACGTGTCGTTCGAAACCGTTGCCGAAGTGTTCCGCGTGATCAGCGCCGCCGACCCGGCCCTGGGGCAGATCCCGCAGAACCAGTTCGGCATGCTGCAACTGATTCGCCTGACAGCCACCGAGGCGCAACAGGCGCTGATCTTCCGCAGCGTGCTCGACGGTTGGCGCATCGGCAATGCCGGCCCCGAGCGCGGCACCAAAGACACCCTCACCCTCAAGGCCCGGATCACTCGCGCTGGCGACAGCTATCGCATCAGCGGCGAGAAGTTCTATTCCACCGGCGCCCTGTTCGCCCACTGGGTGGCCGTCAAGGCACTGGACGACGAAGGACGTCAGCGCCTTGCGTTCGTGCGCCGTGGCAGCCCGGGGCTGCGCATCGTCGATGACTGGTCCGGGTTCGGCCAACGCACCACTGCCAGCGGCACCGTGCTGCTGGACCAGGTGCCGGTCGACGCGGAGCTGGTGATCGACAACTGGCGCCAGCGTGATATCCCCAACATCCAGGGTGCGGCTTCACAGCTGATCCAGGCGGCAATTGATGCCGGCATCGCCGAAGCAGCAATTGATGATGCGATCACCTTCGTGCGCGAAAAGTCTCGCCCGTGGATCGAAGCCAACGTGGACCGCGCCAGCGACGACCCGTATGTCATCGCCGACATCGGGCGCCTGAAGCTTGAGCTACACGCCGCCGAAGCGCTGCTGCGCAAGGCTGCGCGGGTACTGGACGAGGTCAATGCCGCGCCAATCGACGCAGCCAGCGCGGCGCGAGCCTCGATTGCCGTGGCCGAGGCCAAGGTGCTGACCACCGAGATTTCCCTGCAAGCCAGCGAGAAGCTGTTCGAACTGGCTGGCAGCCGCGCCACCCTTGCCGAGTTCAACCTCGACCGCCACTGGCGCAATGCCCGGGTGCACACCCTGCATGACCCGGTGCGCTGGAAGTACCACGCGGTGGGCGCTTACCACCTCAACGGCACCCTGCCTGCGCGGCATTCCTGGATCTGATTTTCAGGCCTTGGGGGCTGCTTTGCAGCCCAATCGCCGGCAAGCCAGCTCCCACAGGGACCGCACTGACCTCAAGACCTGTGCGGTCCCTGTGGGAGCTGGCTTGCCGGCGATTGGGGCGCGAAGCGGCCCCTAGGGCCCCGGAGAAACAACATGACTACAAAAATCATCACCAGCGACGCCCAAGCCCTGGCCGTCGCCGAAGACATCGCCCAGCAACTGCGCCGCGACAGCGCCCTGCGCGACCGCGAGCGCCGCCTGCCCCACGCCGAACTGGAGCTGTTCACCCGCTCCGGCCTGTGGGCCATCAGCGTACCCAAGGCCTTCGGCGGCGCTGGCGTGTCCAACGTCACCCTGGCCAAGGTCATTGCCCGTATCGCCCAGTCCGACGGCTCGCTCGGGCAAATCCCGCAAAACCACTTCTACGGCCTGGAAGTGCTGCGGGTAAACGGTACACCCGAGCAGCAACAACGCCTGTACGCCGAAGTACTGGCCGGCAGCCGCTTCGGCAACGCCCTGGCCGAACTGGGCACCAAGACCGCCAACGAGCGCACCACTCGCCTGAGCCGTGAGGGTGACGGTTTCCGCATCAACGGCCGCAAGTTCTATTCGACTGGCGCCATTTTTGCCCAGCGCATCCCGACTTCGGTCGTTGATGACCAAGGCGTACAGCAGTTGGCCTTCGTCCCGGCCGACAGCCAGGGCCTGCAAGTGATCGACGACTGGAGCGGTTTCGGCCAGCGCACCACCGGCAGTGGCTCGGTGGTGTTCGACAACGTGTACGTCAGCGCTGCCGACGTGGTGCCATTCCAGAGCGCCTTCGAGCGCCCTACTCCGGTCGGCCCGCTGGCGCAGATCCTTCATGCCGCCATCGACACCGGCATCGCCCGCGCCGCTTATGAAGATGCCCTGCACTTCGTGCGTACCCGCAGCCGCCCGTGGGTCGACTCCGGCCTGGACAAGGCCACGGACGACCCGCTGACCCTCAAAAGCTTCGGCCACCTGGCCATCCGCCTGCACGCCGCCGAGGCCCTGCTGGAACGCGCCGGTGAATACCTCGACCGCGCCCGCGACGACAGCACCGCAGACAATGTGGCCGCCGCCTCCATCGCCGTGGCCGAAGCACGGGCCATCAGCACCGAGATTTCCCTTGCCGCCGGTACCGCCCTGTTCGAACTGGGCGGCAGCCAGGCCACCCTGGCCGAACACAACCTCGACCGCCACTGGCGCAACGCCCGCGTGCACACCCTGCACGACCCGGTGCGCTGGAAGTACCACGCCATCGGCAACTACTACCTCAACGATGCCAACCCGCCACGCCGGGGGACCATCTGATGGCCAAGCAGCTCCTGCTCAATGCCTTCAACATGAACTGCATCGGGCACATCAACCATGGGTTGTGGACCCACCCACGGGACACTTCGACCCAGTACAAGACCCTGGACTACTGGACCAACCTGGCACGCCTGCTGGAACGCGGCCTGTTCGATGGGCTGTTCATTGCCGACATCGTGGGTACCTACGACATCTACGGTCAGTCGCTGGACGTCACCCTCAAGGAGTCGATCCAGCTGCCGGTCAACGACCCGCTGCTGCTGGTTTCGGCCATGGCAGCAGTTACCCGCCACCTGGGTTTCGGCCTTACCGCCAACCTCACCTACGAGGCGCCGTACCTGTTCGCCCGGCGCCTTTCCACCCTCGACCACCTGAGCAATGGCCGGGTGGGCTGGAACATCGTCACCGGCTACCTCGACAGCGCCGCCCGGGCCATGGGCCTGGCGCAGCAACCGGAGCATGACCGCCGCTACGACCAGGCCGACGAATACCTGCAGGTGCTGTACAAGCTGCTGGAAGGCAGCTGGGCCGACGATGCGGTGGTCGCCGACCGCCAGCAGCGCGTGTACGCCCAGCCCGACAAGGTGCGCAAAGTCAGCCACCACGGCGAGTTCTACAACGTCGAGGGCTATCACCTGAGCGAACCCTCGCCACAGCGCACGCCGGTGCTGTTCCAGGCCGGCAGCTCGCAGCGCGGCCTGGCCTTTGCCGGCAATCATGCCGAATGCGTGTTCATCAGTGGCCAGGACAAAGCCGCCACCCGCGCCCAGGTCGACAAGGTGCGCGCCGCTGCACAGGCCGCTGGCCGCGACCCGCAGGCAATCAAGGTGTTCATGGGTATCACAGTGATCGTGGCAGCCACCGAGCAAGAGGCCCAGGCCAAGCATGCCGAGTACTTGCGCCATGCAAGCCCTGAAGCCGGCGTCGCGCACTTCGCAGCATCCACCGGCATAGACTTTGCGGCCTATGAACTGGACGAGCCAATCGGCTTCAGCCAGGGCAACGCCATTCAGTCCGCCACGCGCCAGTTACAAGACAACGCCTGGACCCGCCGCCGTCTGCTTGAGCAGCACGCCCTCGGTGGCCGCTACGTAACCTTGGTCGGCTCACCTGACCAGGTGGCCAAGCAGTTGATCGCGTGGATTGATGAAACCGGCCTGGACGGTTTCAACCTGACCCGCACCGTCACCCCGGAAAGCTTCGAAGACTTCATCGACCTGGTCGTCCCGCAACTGCAGCAGCGTGGCCGCTACAAGACGGCCTACGCCGAAGGCACCCTGCGCGAGAAGCTGTTCCAGGCCGACCACCCGCACTTGCCCGCCGATCACCCTGGTTCGGCCTATCGCTTTGTCCCTTCCCCTGCCCCGACTGGAGTCCCGCACCATGCTTGAGAAACTGTTCCGGCCCGTCGCGGCCATTGCCCTCACCCTTGGCCTGTCCGCCCACGCCCTGGCAGCCGACCCACTGAAGATCGGCACCACCTCGGCCTTTGCGATCCCGCTGGAAGCCGCCGTGGAAGAAGCGCACAAGCAAGGCCTGGAAGTGAAGCTCATCGAGTTCAGCGACTGGATCGCACCCAACGTCAGCCTCAACAGCGGCGACATCGACGTGAACTACTTCCAGCACATCCCGTTCCTGGAAAACGCCAAGGCAGCTGCCGGCTTCAACCTGGTGCCTTACGCACCCGGCATCATCAACAACGTTGGCCTGTACTCGAAAACGTACAAAAGCTTTGCCGAGCTGCCTGAGGGCGCCAGCGTGGCCATTGCCAACGACCCGATCAACAGCGGCCGTGGCCTGCAACTGCTGGCCAAGGCCGGGCTGATTACCCTCAAGCCGGGCGTTGGCTACAAGGCCACCGAGGACGACATCGTCGCCAACCCGAAAAAGCTGAAAATCCTTCAGGTCGAGGCGGTTCAGCTGGTCCGCGCCTACGATGACGCCGACCTGGTGCAGGGTTACCCGGCCTACATCCGCCTGGCCAACAGCTTCGACGCAGGCTCTGCGCTGCTGTTCGACGGCCTGGAGAACAAGGAATACGTGATCCAGTTCGTCATTCGCCCACAGAGCAAGGACGACCCGCGCCTGGCCAAGTTTGTTGACATCTACCAGCACTCGCCAGCCGTGCGTGCAGCGCTCGACAAAGCCCACGGCAAGCTCTATCAAGCCGGCTGGGAAGGCTGACATGAGCCAGGCCAGCGCGCTCAGGGCGCCTACCCCCCAACCATTGCCGCCAACGGTCAAGGAACAGGCCCTGCGCCCGGAGGTCAATGAAGCCCATGTGCGCTTCATCGGCCTGGGCAAGACCTACCCTGGCCAGGCACAACCGGCCTTGCGAGGCATCGACCTGAACATCCGCCATGGCGAGATCTTCGGCATCATCGGCCGCAGCGGGGCCGGCAAGTCATCGCTGTTGCGCACCATCAACCGGCTGGAGCAACCCAGCCAAGGCCGGGTGCTGATCGATCAGGTGGACATCGCCCCCTTCGACGAAGACCGCCTGGTGGCGCTGCGTCAGCGCATCGGCATGATCTTCCAGCACTTCAACCTGATGTCGGCCAAAACCGTGTGGCAGAACGTCGAGTTGCCATTGAAAGTGGCCGGCGTGGCCAAGGCCGAGCGCCAGCGCAAGGTGCGTGAACTGCTGGAGCTGGTTGGTCTGCAGGAAAAACACCACGTCTACCCGGCGCAGCTGTCCGGCGGGCAAAAGCAGCGCGTCGGTATTGCCCGGGCGCTGGTACACGACCCCGAGATTCTGCTGTGCGACGAAGCCACCTCCGCGCTGGACCCGGAAACCACGGCCTCGATCCTTGAGCTGCTGCGCGACATCAACCAGCGCCTGGGGCTGACCATCGTGCTGATCACCCACGAAATGGCCGTGATCCGCGATATCTGCCACCGGGTGGTGGTGCTCGAACGTGGCGAAGTGGTCGAGCAGGGCGAGGTCTGGCGGGTGTTCGGTTCGCCTCGCCACGAGGTCACCCGCACCTTGCTTGCGCCACTGCAGGCCAGGCTGCCTGCCGCGCTGCAAGCCGGCCTGCAAGCCAGCCCGGCGAGCCGCGACAGTGCCGTGGTGTTGAAACTGACGGTGCTGGGCGAGCCTGAACTGTCTGCCCTGTTCAACGAACTGGGCGGGCGTGTGCGCCTGCTGCAGGGCGGCGTGGAGACCATTGGCGAACATGCCTTGGGCCAGCTGATCCTGTCGGTGCGGCACTCGCCGCATGACACGCATCAATTACTGGAGCGCGCCCGCCGCTGGGCCGAGGACGTGGAGGTACTGGGCCATGTGGTTTGATCGCCTGCTGGAAGGTTTGCTCGATACCCTGCTGATGGTCGGCGTGTCGTCGCTGATCGCCCTGCTGGTAGGGGTGCCGATGGCGGTGCTGCTGGTCACCAGTGACAAGGGTGGCATCTTCGAAGCACCGCTGCTTAATCGCGTGCTGGGCGCCTTCGTCAACCTGTTCCGCTCGATCCCGTTCCTGATCCTGATGGTCGCGCTGATCCCCTTCACCCGCCTGCTGGTAGGTACCACTTACGGCGTATGGGCGGCGGTGGTGCCGCTGACCATTGCCGCCACACCGTTCTTCGCGCGGATTGCCGAGGTCAGCCTGCGCGAAGTGGACCATGGCCTGGTGGAAGCTGCGCAGGCCATGGGCTGCCGACGCTGGCACATCGTCTGGCATGTGCTTTTGCCTGAGGCGCTGCCCGGCATTGTCGGTGGCTTCACCATTACCCTGGTAACCCTGATCAACTCTTCGGCCATGGCCGGCGCGATTGGTGCGGGAGGGTTGGGGGATATTGCCTACCGGTATGGCTACCAGCGTTTCGACAGCCAGATCATGCTGACCGTGATCGCCATGCTGGTGGCGTTGGTGGCGTTGATCCAGCTGGGCGGGGACCGCTTGGCGAAGGGCTTGAACAAGCGATAGATAGGGGGCGCTTTGCGCCCATCGCCGGCAAGCCAGCTCCCACAACTACCGCGCAGCCCTCCAGCCTTATGCTGTACCTGTGGGAGCTGGCTTGCCGGCGATGGGCCGCAAAGCGGCCCCAAGATCTCAATCCCAGCGAAGATCCCCAGCCGGCACCGGCCGCCCGAACCAATAGCCCTGCCCCAGCTGACACTGCTCCTGCAACAGGAAGCTGGCCTGCTCTGCCTGCTCGATGCCCTCGGCATGCACCTGCATACCCATGCTGTGGGCCAGGGCGATGATCACCCGCACGATCGCGATGTCGTCTTCATCATGCGGCAAACCGGCCACGAAGCCCTGGTCGATTTTCAGCTTCTGCACCGGCAAACGCTTGAGCCGCAGCAGCGATGAATACCCGGTGCCAAAGTCATCGATGGCCAAGGTCACCCCCAGCTCACGCAACCGGTGCAACTGCTCCAGTGCCACTTCCGGGTCTTCCATCACCGCGCTTTCGGTTACTTCGAGCTCCAGCAGGGCCGGGGCCAGGCCCGTCTCGTGCAGCACTTCGGCCACCTGCCGGTACAACTCGTGCTGGCCAAACAGGCGGCTGGAGATGTTTACCGCCACGAACGCCAGCTGCCGGCCTTCGGCCTGCCATTGCACCATTTGCTGGCCGGCCTGGCGCAGCACCCAGGTGTCGATCTCGGCAATCAGCCCCGTGCGCTCGGCAATCGGGATGAACTCGCCCGGCGGCACCAGGCCGCGCTGGGGGTGCTGCCAGCGCACCAGCGTTTCGACCCCGACTTGTCGGCCTGAAGCCAGGTCATGTACCGGCTGGAAGTACACCCGCAGCTCATCCTGCTCCAGGGCCCGGCGCAGCTCACCGGCGGTCTCTACCCGGTGCTGGGCATGGGCGGTCAGTTCTTCGGTATACAGCGCATAGCACGCCCGCCCGTTGCTCTTGGCTTTGAACAGTGCCGAATCGGCGTTGCGCAGCAGTTGTTCGGCACTCAACGCATCGCTGGGGAACAGGCTGATGCCCGCACTGACACTGATGAACAGGCGATGGCCATCGAACTGGAACGGCTCGCGCATACGCTCGATGATGCACTGCGCCAGCTTGCCCGCCTGGCCGACCTGCTGGCAGTTCTCCGCCAGCACGCCAAATTCGTCGCCGCCCAGGCGCGCCAAGGTCACGCCTGCACCCAGTACCTCACCCAGGCGCTCGCCCACCAGCTTCAGCAACTGGTCACCGATGGTGTGGCCCAGGCCATCGTTGATGCTTTGAAAGTGGTCCAGGTCCAGCAGCAACAGGGCACACCCGCGCTTGTTGGCCTGGGCCGACGCCAAAGCCTGCTCGACGCGGTCGGTGAACAGCAGCCGGTTGGGCAGGCCGGTCAGCGGGTCGTGGTGGGCCAGGTAGGCCAGTTCCTGCTCCGAATGCTTGATTGCGCTGATATCACTGAATACCGCCACGTAATGGCTCAGTTCACCATCGTCGTCGCGAATGGCGCAAATGGTCTGCCATTGCGGGTAGATTTCGCCGCTTTTGCGCCGGTTCCAGATTTCCCCGCTCCACTCGCCCTTATCGGCCAGCGTGGCGAAGATCTGCTCGTAGAACGGCAACCCATGGCGGCCTGACTTGAACTTGTTCGGGCGCTGCCCGATGACTTCATTCTGCTGGTAGCCGGTGATGCGCATGAACGCGCGGTTGACGTGCACGATCAGGCCCTGGCGGTCGGTGACCAACACCCCTTCGAGTGTGCTGTCGAACACCGCAGCCGCCATGCGCAGCCGCTCACGGTCTTCGCAACGCAAGCGGGCACCACGGCCGATGAAATTGAGCAGGCGCACCCGCGACACGTAAATCAGCAAGGCACTGAACAGCACCCACAGCACCACATTGATCTGCCGCCCCACGGTCAATGCGAGGGGATCGTCAGTCATGCCGTGCAGCACCACCTCGGCCAGCACCAGCCAGAGGATCGAGAGCACCACATACAGCGCAGCCATGCGCAAGGCGTCGCGAACGGAAACAGACATGTCGGGTGGGATAGCCCATCAGAAATAATGGGGCAGTATAAAGGCTGAAACATGTCGTGACCTCCTATCTGAACGGGTGACTGGTTTTATTTCCCTCCCGAGGGATAATCAGCCCCTCCTCCTGCATTCCGAGGGTTTTTACACCTATGTGGTACAACGGCCTGCTCGACTTGTCGGCCTGGCAACTGGTCGGCATCACTCTGTTGATGACCCATGTGACCATCGTCAGCGTCACGGTCTACCTGCATCGCTACTCCGCGCACCGGGCCTTGGAGCTCAACGGCGCGCTCAAGCACTTCTTCCGCTTCTGGCTGTGGCTGACCACGGCGCAGAACACACGCGAGTGGACCGCTGTCCACCGCAAACACCACGCCAAATGCGAAACCCCCGACGACCCGCACAGCCCGGTGCACAAGGGCCTGAGCACGGTATTGCGCAAGGGCGCCGAGCTGTACCGGGAAGAGGCGCGCAACCCCGAAACCCTGCGCATTTATGGCAAGAACTGCCCGGAGGACTGGATCGAGCGCAACCTCTATTCGCGCTACAAGCTGGGCGGTATTGCATTGATGGCCGTCATCGACCTGCTGCTGTTCGGCACCATCGGTATCACCATCTGGGCCGTGCAGATGATGTGGATTCCGTTCTGGGCTGCCGGCGTGGTCAACGGCCTGGGCCACGCACTGGGTTATCGCAACTTCGAATGCCGCGATGCAGCCACCAACCTGGTGCCTTGGGGCATCGTCATTGGAGGTGAAGAACTGCACAACAACCACCACACCTACCCCAACTCGGCCAAGCTGTCGGTCAAACGCTGGGAATTCGACATGGGCTGGGCCTGGATACGCCTGTTCTGCCTGTTGCGCCTGGCCAAGGTGCAGCGTGTGGCGCCGATCGCTCACCGGGTGGCGGGCAAGGCCAGCCTGGACATGGACACCGCCATGGCCATCCTCAACAACCGCTTCCAGATCATGGCGCAGTACCGCAAGCTGGTGATCGGCCCGCTGGTCAAGCAGGAGCTGGCCCGGGTAGACGCCTCGGTAAGTCACCACTTCCGCCGCGCCAAGCGCCTGCTGTCGCGTGAAACCAGCCTGCTGGAAGACCGCCACCACATGCGCATCGAGTCCATGCTTGCGCACAGCCAGGCGTTGAAGACCATTTACGAAAAGCGCCTGGCCCTGCAGCAGATCTGGGCGCGTACCAGCGCCAACGGGCACGACATGCTAGCGGCCATGAAGGACTGGGTACACGAGGCCGAAACCAGCGGCATTCATGCCCTGCGCGACTTCGCAGCGCAGCTGAAAACCTATTCCCTACGCCCCTCCGGCGCCTGACCGCCGTTAGTCGGCATGCCCCCTTTCGGGGCATGCCGTTCGGAACTTCGCCCCCTCGCCACCACTCAAACTCGCACATCGCCCGCGTGGCGGGCAGGATGCTGGCCGCACGCTTTCAAGTCGAGACCTGATTCGTGCACATGGCCAAGAACATCCCCACGATCCTTCCCGGTACCCCGCCTCCTGAAGCCGCCCAGACCCTGCTGGCCTTGCTCCACGCCCAAGGCGAAGTCGCCCGCCTGAGCGAACGCGAGCAACTGTTCAGTTCACTGCTCGACAGCGTCAATGCGGTGCTCTGGGCCTTCGACTGGGAAACCCGCCAGGTGCTGTACGTCAGCCCCGCCTACGAGCGAATCTTCGGCCGCCCGGTCAGCCTGGTGCTGGCCGACTACAACGAATGGCGCGACAGCATCTACCCCGACGACCTGGAGTACGCCGAGCGCAGCCTGGCCCAGGTGCTGCTCAAGGGCTCGGTGGAAGACCGCGAATACCGCATTCTCAATGCCGACGGCCAACTGCGCTGGCTGAGCGACAAGTGCTACATCAACCAGCAGCACGACGGCGACCGGGTGATCATTGTCGGCATCGCCGAAGACATCACCGAAAAGAAGCAGCTTGAAGGCGAGTTGCAACGCCTGGCCACCACTGACGTGCTGACCCAGAGCAGCAACCGCAGGCACTTTTTCGAGTGTGCCCAGCAAGCCTTCGACAACGCCCGCGAAGCCGGTACGCCGCTGGCCTTCCTGTTGCTGGATATCGATGATTTCAAGCGCATCAACGACAGCTACGGCCACCAGGAAGGCGACCAGGTGCTGCAACGCATCGCCGACAGCGGCAAGGCCGTGCTACGCCGTGGCGACCTGTTCGGGCGTATTGGTGGTGAGGAATTTGCGGCGGTGTTCCCGGGTTGCGATGCCCACGCGGCAGAACAGATTGCCGAGCGCTTGCAGCGGGCGATCCAGCGTTTGAGCTTTAGCCATGAAGAGCAGGTGTACGGGGTGACGGTGAGCCAGGGGCTAACTGCGCTGACGGATGAAGATGTGACGCTGGATAGCCTGTATGCCCGGGCTGACGCGGCGATGTACCAGGCAAAGCGGCAGGGCAAGAACCAGATAGTCCGCGGCTGACGCATTACCCGCGACTCAGGCGATGCCGAGGATAAATGGGGCTGCTGCGCAGCCCATCGCCGGCAAGCCAGGCTCCCACAGGTACGGTGCACCCCTCAGGCATTGCGCTGTACCTGTGGGAGCCTGGCTTGCCGGCGATGGGCCGCAAAGCGGCCCCAAAATCTCAGTTGGACACTTCAGTCTCAGCCACAGGCGGCTCTTGCTGCGGCTTCAACTCCGGGTTTTCCACCTTGCGCAGCCGGTTCAGCTCTGGCAACCCAAGCTTGAGCAACCGCGCCGTCTTGCCACTGGCCACCTTCTCCATCCCCTGTTCGGCCGGCAGCCGCGACAACTGCCCAGCCAGGTTCATGGCCAGAATCTCCCGCGAATACACGCCACCGCCAAGCTGGTAAATGGCCGCGATCAACTCCCGCAGCGCCAACGGCAAGCGCCAGCGGGTACGCAGCGCCGAGCCGAACGCAGCACCAAATTCGTCAAGCGACAGCTGCACCTTGCCCTCGTCCAGCTCGCCACCGGCCAGGCGCCACTCCTGCAGGCAACGCAACACCGCCAGGTCACCCAGGCAATGCAGCAAACCCGCGCAATAACAACGCCCTTCGTCCAGTTCGAGCATGCGCGCCAAGGTACGGCCATATTCGGCAGTGTGCAGCGACAGGTCCCAGTAACGGGCGGCATGTTCCGCCAGCAACGGGTCGCTGAGGCGTGCGCTGCGCTTGAGGGTCATGCCCAGGATCAGGTTCATGCTCTGGGTACTGCCAAGCTTGTTCAAAGCCTGCAGCAACGTTTGTACCGGGGCGTCACGGTGCAGCGCGGCGCTGTTGGCGGCGGCAATCAACACAGCGGTAACCTGAGGGTCGTTACGCACTTCCTCTTCGAGCACCTTCAGGTTCAGGCCCTGAGGGTTGAGCGCGCGCTTGATCGCTACCTGCACATCCGCCAGCAACGGCCCACCATCGGCAGTAGCGCGGCGTTGCTCAAGGTAGGCCGGCAGGCTGGCACCGGGCTGCAAGGCAGGGACCGGGCAGGCGATTTCCTCGCCAACCGCCACCAGCAGCTCTTCCAGGCGCTTGCGCAGGTTGTCCAGGTTCAGCGGCTTGCTCAGGTAGGCGGTAGGGTGCAGCGGCAATGTTTCGCGCACGCTGGCGCTGTCGCTGCGGTTGCTCATGAGGATGAACGGCAACTCCGGCCCTTTGGCGCGGACCTTGCGCAACAGGTCCAGGCCGTCGACACCGGCCAGCTCGCGGGCGGCGATGATCAGGTCAGGTTTGTTGGCCAACAGGTTGAGTGCCTGCGAACCGTCGGCGCATACATGCAACCGGGCATCACAGCGTACGCTGAGCAGCATTTCGCTGAGCATGTCACGTACCCAAGGATCGCCCTCGACAATCAGTACGTTTGGTGCGGTGGGGTTTGCAGCGCTCATCGCCAACAGCTCCTGATTAGCCTGACACACAGTCCGTCGCAGCTTCCAAAGCAAATCCTCCGCTAACGATAGCGCCCCATGGCTTTTCTGGGCACAAAAAAAACCCGCCGAGGCGGGTTTTTTCTGAAGCGTGTCACATCAAGCGAGTTCAGCGAAGCACTCTTCGATGATGGCCAGGCCTTTGTCCAGCAGGGCGTCTTCGGCAGTCAGCGGTACCAGGATACGCAGGACGTTGCCGTAGGTGCCGCAGGACAGCAGGATCAGACCCTTGTCGCGTGCCTTGGCAACAACCTGGCCAACAGCAGCAGCGTTCGGGGTGTGAGTGCCTTTCTCGAAGACTTCGACAGCAATCATCGAGCCCAGACCACGGACGTCGCCGATGATCGGGAACTTCTTCTGGATTTCGCGCAGGCCAGTGGTCAGGCGCTCACCCACAGCCTTGCTGCGGTCCAGCAGTTTCTCTTCTTCGAACACTTCGATCACGGCCAGGGCCGCGGCGCAAGCGATCGGCGAACCGGCGTAGGTGCCGCCCAGGCCGCCTGGCGCGATGGCATCCATGTACTCGGCCTTGCCGCACACACCGGCCAGCGGGAAGCCGCCAGCGATGGACTTGGCGAAGGTGGTCAGGTCAGGCGCAACGCCCATCTGTTCCATGGCGAAGAAGGTACCGGTACGGCCAGCGCCGGTCTGTACTTCGTCGGCGATCAGCAGGATACCGTGCTTGTCGCACAGCTCGCGCAGGCGCTTCATCAGCTCTTTCGGCGCTGGCAGGAAGCCGCCTTCGCCTTGTACTGGTTCGAGGATGATCGCGGCGATGTCGCGTGGCTCGGCGTCGTTCTTGAAGATGCGCTCGACCGAGGCGATGGCGTCGTCAACGCTGATACCGTGCAGTTCGCTCGGGAACAGGGCGCGGAAGATGCCGCCTGGCATCAGGCCCATGCCAGCGGAGTACGGCACGACCTTGCCGGTCAGGCCCAGGGTCATCATGGTACGGCCGTGGTAGCCGCCGGTGAAGGCGATCACGCCAGCGCGGCCAGTGGCGGCACGGGCGATTTTTACGGCGTTTTCAACGGCTTCGGAGCCGGTGGTGACCAGCAGGGTCTTCTTGTCGAAGTCGCCTGGTACCAGCTTGTTGATCTTTTCGCACAGCTCTACGTAGGGTTCGTAGGCCAGCACCTGGAAGCAGGTGTGGCTGACTTTGGTCAGCTGATCTTGCACGGCTGCAACCACTTTCGGGTGCAGGTGGCCGGTGTTCAGTACTGCGATGCCGCCGGCGAAGTCGATCAGTTCGCGGCCTTCAACGTCGATCACGGTCGAGTTCTTCGCGGTGTCGACGAAGATCGGGTGGATTTGGCCGACGCCACGTGGGACGGCAGCTACACGACGTTGCATCAAGGATTCGTTGGTCTTGCTCATAATGCCCTCATTGCGCCGACAGGAATGGCGCTTTTATTCGGGGGTGGCTGGGAGTGCTCGCGAACAGTATTCGTTGATCGACTGCCGCAAACGCCCTGGCCACCAGGTACTGCGATGTAAAAAAGGCCAGCGAGACGTCGCTCTCGCGCCCCGCTGGCAGAGGTAAAGCCTTTACCGTGCTATCAGACGCTGATGCACAGGTATTTGATTTCGAGGTAGTCCTCGATACCGTACTTGGAACCTTCGCGGCCCAGGCCCGAAGCCTTGATGCCACCGAACGGTGCCACTTCGTTGGAGATCAGGCCGGTGTTGATACCCACCATGCCGTATTCCAGGGCTTCGGCAACACGGAACACACGGCTCATGTCGCGGGCGTAGAAGTACGAAGCCAAGCCGAACTCGGTGTCGTTGGACATGGCGATGACTTCGGCTTCGTCTTTGAAGCGGAACAGCGGCGCCAGTGGGCCGAAGGTCTCTTCCTTGGCGACGGCAGCGGTCTTCGGTACGTCAACCAGGATGGTCGGCTCGAAGAAGTTGCCTTCGATGATCTTGCCACCGGACAGCACCTTGGCGCCTTTGCCAACGGCGTCTTCGATGTGTTCCTGAACCTTGGCGACAGCTTTACCGTCGATCAGCGGGCCAGTGGTGGTGCCTTCTTCCAGGCCGTTACCGATCTTCAGCTTGGCAACAGCGGCGGCCAGCTTCTGGGCGAACGCGTCGTAGACGCCGTCCTGCACGTAGATACGGTTGGCGCAGACGCAGGTCTGGCCGTTGTTACGGTACTTGGAGATGATCGCGCCCTCGACCGCCTTGTCCAGGTCGGCGTCGTCGAACACGATGAACGGGGCGTTGCCACCCAGCTCCAGGGAAACCTTCTTGATGTCCTTGGCGCATTCTTCCATCAGCTGGCGACCGATTTCGGTCGAGCCGGTGAAGGACAGCTTGCGTACCAGGGAGTTGCCAGTCAGCTCGCCGCCAACTTCGCCAGCGCTGCCGGTAACGACGCTCAGCACGCCAGCCGGGATACCGGCACGGTGGGCCAGCTCGACCAGGGCCAGGGCGGAGTATGGGGTTTGCGAAGCAGGCTTGAGCACCATGGTGCAGCCAGCGGCCAGGGCCGGGCCGGCTTTACGGGTGATCATGGCGGCCGGGAAGTTCCACGGGGTGATGGCCGCGGTAACGCCGATTGGCTGCTTGATGACGATCAGACGCTTGTCTGGCTGGTGGCCAGGGATGGTGTCACCGTAGACGCGCTTGGCTTCTTCGGCGAACCACTCGATGAACGAGGCGGCGTAGGCGATTTCGCCCTTGGCTTCGGCCAGTGGCTTGCCTTGCTCGGTGGTCATCAGGCGAGCCAGGTCGTCCTGGTTCTCGATCATCAGTTCGAACCAGCGACGCAGCTTGGCCGAACGCTCCTTGGCGGTCAGGGCACGCCAGGCCGGCAGGGCCTTGTCGGCGGCTTCGATGGCGCGGCGGGTTTCCGCGGTGCCCATCTTCGGCACGGTACCGATGACTTCACCGGTGGCCGGGTTGGTCACCTTGATGGTCTGGCCGTTGTCCGCATCCAGCCACTCACCATTGATATAGGCTTGCTGGCGGAACAACTGAGCGTCTTTGAGCTGCATGTCGGCTTCCCGAATTGTTGATTGTTGAAAAGCGCCCAAGGCAGGGCATCGAGCGTTTGAAATCTCAAACGAATGCTAAGCGGCTGCTGGGGTGTTGGACAATAGGCTGTTCGAAAAAAAGAACGAATGGTTGAACAGCCGGGCGGAAATTTCACAATTTTGTGCTGTGGCAACTGGCCCTATCGCCGGCAAGCCAGCTCCCACAGGGACTGCACAGGTGCTGAATTTTGTGGGGTCCCTGTGGGAGCTGGCTTGCCGGCGATAGGGCCGGTACAGGTTAGACGAACAAGCTGAAGGAAATGTGATGGGAGGACCGACGGCCCTCCCGGCAGGGATGTGTCAGAAGGCCTTGGCCAGGTCGATCACCAGTGCCCGGTAGCCGACACTGCCCGGCTGTCGGCTGTGCACCTTCAGCTCCACCAGCACCTCCTGGGTCCCGCGCCGTACCTCGTTGAGCACGGTCGTGGTCAGTTTTTCGGGGGTCAGGAAATTAACCGAGGCCGAGTAAATGAACTGGGTGTCGGTCTCGGGCCGGTAAGCCACCACCGAAGTGACCGGGCTGTACCACTCGTCGCCGCGCTCCTTGCCGTACTCCCACACCTGCTCGACGGTACCCTTGGCTTCGTCGATGCGGTATTCCACCGCCCGGCTATAGTTGCCGCTCAGCTTGGTCGGTGCAAAGTCGCGGCCCCAGCCGTTGTCGAACACGGTCAGCGTGCCCTTGCCGGTCAGCCAGGCGGTGTGCTGGGTCCACGACCAGTCAAAACCTTCGCGCTCGACCGGATTCAGCACCTTCTCACGCAGATGCTGCGGCCAGCCTTGGGGCGAGGCCAGAATCCATTTCACCTGCTTGTCGCGGCCGATCTTCGCCACGCCCTGGTGCCGTGCTGAAACGATGATGCTGTCGTCATCGGCGTCGTAGTCGATGGCATTGACGTGCGCCCAGTTGCGCCCGGTGCCCACGCCGGGGGTGTCACCAAAGGGCAAATCACCTTCGGCCAGTTCATTTGCCAGCCGCTCGTCTTGCTTCTGCACCCCTTCCGGCAACTGAATGGCGGCCTTGCCCAAGGTTTCCAGCAAGTCGCCTCGATACGGATCGAGGATCTGGTTGAGGTCCCAGAAGTCCAGCACATCCCCGGCCTCGTTAACCTCGATGATGTGGTCGCGGATCGAACGTACGCGCTTACCGTCCGGGCGGCGATAGTCGCTGGTACCCACCCGCAGCAGATAAGTGCCATTGGTAGTCTCGCGAATTTCATGGGAGAAATCGGCGAACTTGTCGGGCAGCGTGCGCTGCCAGATACGCCGCCCCAGCAAGTCGTACTTGGAATAGGTCTGGCCCTGGCCCCAGATCAGCTTGCCGTCGCGGGTCTGCTGGAAGCCCATGGTGCCGCCCAGGCCATCGCGGCGGTTGGAATCGTGGATCTGCTCGATGTCCAGGTACCAGCGCACATCGCCGTTGCTGTCGGCGATCCAGTTGTTGCCCACCTGGTCCCATTCCGCCGCACCGCCCAGTGCGTTCCATTTGAAGGCACGGCCCCCAGGAATATCGCCCTGCAAGTGGTTGAACAGGTAAAGGCGCTTTTCAAAGCCCGGCGCCACCTTGATCGGCTCCACTTCCGGCAACGCAGCGGTCTGCTTCGCCACCACCGGCAGGCGCACGGCCGGGGCGTAGATCTGGTATTGCTGGCGAATACGCTCGCCGTCGAGCTTATAGGTCACTTCCACCTGATTGACGTAGTCTGGGTACAAACCGAACACGGGGATACCGCCGTAGGTCCACAACGAGCGGTCAGACACTTCGTAGGCAATGTCCACACCGCGCTCGCCGCGCCCCAGTACGCGCACATGCGCGTCACTCAGGCTGCGGCCACCGTCCCGGATGATCGCGGTCAACGGCGCCAGGCGGTACGGGTTGACGACCACGTCCCCCAGCAGCGCTTCGTCGCGCTCCGGCACTTTCGCGGTCAGGCAGGCGCCCTCAGGCAATGCAGGGGTTTCAGTCTTGGCATTCATGGCAAAGCTCCTTGTGCTCAGAAGTCGTAACGGGCAGTTGCGCCGAAGGTGCGCGGGGTGCCGAGTACACCGGCATAGCCACCGTTGGCGGAGTTCCACAGGCTGGTGAAATAGGTTTTGTCGCCGGCGTTTTTCACCCACAGCGACAGGTCGACTACGCCGTCGCCCTGGTCCAGGCGCACACCGGCGGAAAGGTTGACCAGCGCGTAGCTGGGGATCTGGCCGAAATCGGAATCGTCGATGGTGCCCACCGCCTTCGAGCGGAAGGCGTAGCTGGCAGTGACGTAGGGTTCTACGTGCTCGGTGGCCTGCCATTTGTATTGGGTGTTGAGGTTGGCGATGTACTTGGAGGCACCGACCACCTGGTGGCCGGACAAGTCGCAAGTGGCGGTGGCATTAGCCAGGCTCACCTCAGGTGGGCACGGGGCATCCTTGTACTCGGTGTAGCGCACATCGTTCCACGAGCCGTTGAAGTTGACGGTAAGGCCGCGGATCGGCAGCGCCATGGCCTCGAACTCCAGGCCTCGCGAGCGTACGCGGCCGGCGTTGGCCAGGTATTGCACGCGGTTGATCTGGTCGTAGACGTTGGCCTGGTAGCCATGCACTTCGGCCCAGAACAGGTTGCTGTTGAGTTGCAGGCGGCCGTCGAACAGGGTGCTTTTCAAGCCCAGTTCGGCATTGTTGACCCGCTCGGTACCGACCAGCAGCGAATCGGTACCCAACCGTGGCGCAGCACCGACGGTGAGGTTGACGCCGCCAGACTTCTCGCCGTGAGTCAGGGTGGCGTAGCCCAGCAGCTGCTCGTTGAAGCGGTAGCTCAGGCCCAGCAGGCCGGAGGGGCTGAAGCTGTACTGGTTGAGGTCGCCCGAATCGTAGGCCCCTATCCGGGCCTGCCGCGCCGCTGCAGCAGCACCCGTTACAGCCGCACCGCCGCTTGGTGCATCGCGGGTTACCCAGGCGCTCTTCTCCTCATAGGTACCGCGAATGCCGGCAGTGAAATCCAGGCGGTCGGTGACATGCCAGGTGCCCTGGGCGAACAGCGCGTAGCTGTCGGTGTTGATGTGGCCGTTGCCGATGGTGTCGACATTGTTCAAGGCACCGGCGGGCGTCAGGTTCCAGACATCCGCCTGCGGTCCGTAATAAGTGAAGGACTTGTTGTCCAGGTCCTGCTTGAAGTAGTACGCCCCCAGCACATAGTCGAAGGCGCCACCGGTGGGCGAAGCCAGGCGGATTTCCTGCGAGTACTGCTTGTCACGCACCGACACCCCGGCGCTGTAGAACACCGGCACGTTCAGGCCATCGTCGTTGCGCGGGGTGAAGTCCCACCAGCGGTAGGCGGTGATCGAAGTCAGGGTGAAGTCGTTGGGCAACGTCCAGTTGGCCTCCACCGAGGTGCCACCCTGGAACACCGTTACCTGCTGGTCGGCGTCGAAATTGACCTTGCGGTCCTTGCCCGACACCAGTGTCGCGCCCGCCTGGGCGGCCAGGCTTTCGTAGCGGTTGACGCCATTGATGGTGGGGCCGGTGCTGTACAGGCTGAGGATGCCATTGTTGGAGTCCTCCTCGTTGTACTCGCCGATCCAGCGCAGGTTGAAGGTGTCGCTAGGCTTGAACAGCAACTGCGTACGAAAGCCCTGGCGCTTGCCGCCGTTGAGGTCGTCGCCGTTGTGGATGTTCTTCACATAGCCATCATCTTCGGTGCGGTAGGCACTGATACGCCCGGCCAAGGTCTCGCTGATCGGCCCCGAGAAGCTGCCTTGCGTTTGCAGGTAGCCGTCTTCGCCAATCGACTGCTGGATGCTGCCCTCACGGTGGAAGGTGGGCTTGCGCGTGGTGATGTTCAGCACCCCGGCGGTGGTGTTCTTGCCGAACAGCGTGCCCTGCGGGCCGCGCAGCACCTCCAGTTGCTCCACGTCCAGCAGGTCGAATACCGCCATGCCGGGGCGGCCGAGGTAGACGTTATCCAGATAGATGCCGACGCTGCCCTCCAGGCCATCGCTGGCCGGGTTGTTGCCCAGGCCGCGGATCGAGATGCTCGACTGGCGGGCATGCACATAGGCGACGTTGGTGCTGGGCACCAGCTGTTGCAGATCCTGCACACGGTAGATGCGCTGGGTTTCTAATGTCTCGCTGTCGAGCACGCTGATTGGTGTGGGCACACTTTGCGCGGTTTCTTCGCGGCGGCGGGCATTGACCGTGACGGTGCCAAGCTTGGCTTCCTGTTCCACTGCCGGGCTGGCGCTGACCGGTTCTTCGGCGAAGCTGCCAGAGGACGCCGCCAGCAGCACGCCAGCGGCCAAGGGTTGCAAGGTGAAACGCGACGCGCGCGCAGGCCAACGGGAAAGTCCGGACATGCAAATGCTCCTTGAGGCATGGGCCCTGGCGAGCATTTCCGTTGGCGGAACCGAATCGCGGTCAGTCGGGCTTATATTCTTTTAAGTGATATAAATATTTTTAAATCATATTTAGTGGAATAAGTAACTCCCTTTATAAGGGGACTCACCCTTGTCAGCAATTGCATTTGACCGAAGGTTTTAATGTAGAAAATGCATATCGATCTGCGTCAGCTGCGCCACTACATCGCCCTTGTCGAGCACCGCAGTTTCGTGGCCGCTGCGGCTGCCGTGAACCTGTCGCAATCGGCGTTCAGCCGCAGCATCCAGACCCTGGAGCACAACATTGGCTGCCGCCTGGTGGACCGCGCCAGCAAAGAGCTGGCGCCCACCCGCCAAGGCCTGTTGGTGCTGGAGCATTCGCGGCGGTTGGTGCATGGGGCGCACAACCTGGTCAACGAAATTCACCAGTTCAACGGCGCCACCACGGGCGTGGTGCGTTTCGGCTCCGGCCCGGCACCGGCCGGAGGGTTGGTGCCACGGGCAGTGGCGCGCTTCGTGGCCGAGTACCCGGCGGCGCGCACGTGCTTTCAGGTGGACAACTGGCAGGCGCTGAACCGCAAGCTGGTTGCCGAGGAGATCGAGTTTTTTGTTGCCGACACCCGCCAGTTCGAGTCCGACCCGGATTACCAGGTGCACAAGCTGGCCCCGCAACGCTGGCATTTCTGCTGCCGCGCCGGGCACCCGCTGACCGAACAGGAGAGCGTGCAGGCGCGTGACCTGTTCGACTACCCGCTGGCCACGACCTTTCGCCCGCCGAATATCCGCAAGATCCTCAGCGACCTGAGCGGACGGCAGGATTTCCTGCCATCAGTGGAGTGCGAGCATGGCTATGCGTTGCTGAATGTGGTGATGCATTCGGACACCATTGGCATTGCCTGCAATGCCAATTTGCGGCCGTATCAGATGGAGCGGGGACTGGTGGCGCTGAAGCTGGCGGACCTGACAGCGGAGCAGGAGGAGACGTTCTATACCCGCTATGGGGTGGTGAGCCGGGTGGGGTATGGGCTATCGCCATTGGCTCAAGGGCTGGTCAGGCAGCTGATTGCCTGTGATACCGAGTTGTAGCTGGCGGGGGCTTTGCCCCCGTTTCGCGACACAAGGCCGCTCCCACAATGGACCGGCGTACGCCGTGCTTTTGTGGGAGCGGCCTTGTGTCGCGAAAGGGCCGCAAAGCGGCCCCCGGCGATATCAGCCTTTACGCGTAGTTCGGCTCAACTGCCCATCCACCCCCACCGGCACCTCACCCGCCAACGTCACCCGGCGCACCACCCGTGGCTGGGTCCCGTAATCATCCACCGCATAATGCTGCGTCGCCCGGTTATCCCAGATCGCCACATCCCCCGCCTGCCAGCGCCAGCGCACGGTGTTTTCCAGGCGCGTCACATGCCCCTGCAACACCGCAAACAGGTGCTGCGAATCCGCCAGCGAATAACCCTTGATGCGCTTCACGAAATGCCCCAGTTGCAGCGCCCGCTCGCCACTGATCGGGTGTACGCGCACCACCGGGTGCTCGGTCTCGTAAACGGTCGATGTGAATACCTTGCGATAGCGCTCCAGCTTGGCCGGGTCCACATCGGGCTTGATGCTGGCGTAGTCATATTCGTTGCTGTGCACCGCCCACAGCTTGTCGGCCAGCTCACGCAGCGGCTCGGGCAACTCCTGATAGGCCGCAGCGGTGTTGGCCCACAAGGTATCGCCACCCGAAGCCGGCGCCACCACGCTGCGCAGGATCGAGGCCTTGGGGTAGGCGTCGACGAAGGTCACGTCGGTGTGCCAGGAGTTTGCCCGCTGGCCTTCGGCGCCATCGAGTTGCAGCAGGTAGCTGGTGCCGTCCACTACCGGCACGGTGGGGTGGGCGACCGGCTCGCCAAGCAGCTTGGCGAAGGCTTCCTGGCTCTGGTCATCCAGGTGGGTCTGGCCACGGAAGAAGATCACCTTGTGCTTCACCAGCGCCGCCTGAATGGCGTCCAGGGTGGCGGCATCAAGGTCGGCAGACAGCTGCACACCGCGGATTTCGGCGCCGATACGGCCGGCAACCGGGTGAATGTCGAGTTCGAGGGTTTGTGGCGCGGTGGCCAGGGCGGCATTGCTCATGGTCGTGGTCCTTGCGGTTGTTGTCGGGTTGTTCGGGTTCAGCGGGCGGCCTGCACGGCCTGTTCCTGTTTCAGCGCGGCATCGAGAAAGCGCGGTTCGATCCAGTCGGCAACCTGGAAGCCACGGCGGATAAGCCGCTCCTTGGCTGCCAGGTCGACGCCCTGCTGCAACTGGCCGACGAATTCGGCGTCCAGGCGTGGGTCGAAGTAATGGGCGAGGTCTTCCTTGGCCAGGTCATCACTGAGGATGCTGCGTGGCCAGTTGGCGTTGTTGGCCACCAGGTTGATGTAGGCGTCGCGGTTATGTTCGTCACGCAACCAGGTACTGGCCTGCTCCTGGGCGTTGACCAGTCGCTGGACCAGTTCGGGGTACTTGCGGATGAAGTCGCCCGTGCCCAGCAGCACTGCCTGGGTACTACCGGCGCCTTCGAGGTCCCGCGAGTTGACCGGCAGCTCGACCAGTCCACGTTCACGCAGCGACAGCAGGTTGGACAGACCCCAGGTGGCGTCGATCTGCTTGGCCGCCAGCGCAGCGTTGGCGGCGTTGAAGTCCAGGTTGATCACCTTCAGCTCACGCTCGGTCAGCCCTTGGCTGGCCAGGGCGCTGGCGAACGACAGCTGGTTGGCTGTGCCGCGGAACACCGCTACGCGCTTGCCCTTGAGGTCGTGCAGGGTCTTGATGCCAGAGCCAGGCACCACGCCCAGGTAGCTCTTGACCCCACGCACGCCCGCCGTCAGCACGCGGGTATCCAGGCCATTGGCCTTGCCAACGATCGCGGCCAGGTCACCCAGGTAGGCAAAGTCGGCCTGGCCATTGGCCAACGCCTCGTTCACCACGGGGCCGGCCCCCTTGAAGAAGTGCCAGTAGATGCGGATGCCATCCTTGGCGAATTCCTTCTCCAGCAACTGCTGGTCACGCAATACATCGACTACGCCGCCCGCGCTGGGCTTGCTGCCGGCGCTGAGGTCGGGTACGGCGATGCGGATGCTTTCAGGCTTGGCGGGCTCGGCCGCCTGGGCGCTGAGGGTGAAGGCCAGCCCAAGGGCGGTGACGAGGTGGCGCAACGGGGTTTTCATGGCAAGGCTCCTTGGCAGGCTGCCACCGGCGATGGCCGGCGCTTTGGCCAGAAGCTAGGCAGGTCTGGTTAGAACCTACAAAGATCAAAACTTCATTTTTTAGTAACTGAAAAGCATAAACCAGGCGGCATGCGGGCCTGCGCCAGGCTTGCGAAAAGCGCATGGAAAATATGAGGAAAACGCAACGGCGGGGGGCTTCCGTATGCAGGGGACGCATGCTCTTATCTCTTGAAATGTGCTTTTGAGAATTTCTAATTCCATAAGTGAATAACATAACAACGCTTCGAGAGATGGCCGATGAATGGAGTTCTGAGCAGGAATCGGAGGTGGCTTCGAGGGCCGCTGCGCGGCCCGATCGCGACACAAGGCCGCTCCTACAGGGGCCTTGCGTACCTCGTGCCTGCGGTAGTTGCCGTGCTCTGGGTGATAGCCAGCCGGCAGCACTGGATGAGCGAGCAGATTCTGCCGGCGCCAGCGCTGGTGTGGCAGAGCGCGGTGGAGTTTGGCTCCGGCGAGCTTTGGGGGCACCTGTGGATAAGCTTGCAACGGTTGTTCTGGGGGCTGGCGGTAGGTATCGGCAGCGGCTTGCTGCTGGGCGTATGGCTGGGCGCTTCGCAGCGGGCACAGACACTGGTGCTGCCAACCTTCGTGGCACTGGCACAGATTCCTACGCTGGCCTGGATTCCGTTGTTCATGCTGTTCTTCGGCATCGGCGAACTGTTGAAGCTCGTGGTGCTGGTAAAGGCCGTGGTGGTTCCCGTCACCTTGCACACGCTGGTAGGTGTGCGCGATGCCCAGCCCAAACTGCGTGAAGCCGCATTGGCCCTGCGCCTGCCCCGGCACTTGCTGTTCCTGCGCCTGCTGCTGCCGGCTGCCCTGCCCGCGTTTCTCACCGGCGTGCGTCTGGCCCTTGCCACCGGTTGGACCTCGCTGCTGGCGGTCGAGTTGCTGGCCTCCAGCGAAGGGATCGGCTACCTGATGGTGTGGGGTCGGCAGCTGTTCATGCTCGACCTTGTGCTGTTGTGCATCCTGGTGATTGGCCTGGTCGGTGCCGTGCTGGAGCGCAGCTTCTCTATCCTGGAAAAGCACGTGCTGTTCTGGCCGCAACCGGCCACCGGCGAACAGCAGCGCGGGCCAGTGCCACGGGGCTGGCAAAGCCTGCTGTTGCCGCTGGCACTGCTGGCAGTGTGGCAAGCCAGCAGCAGCTTTGGCTGGGTTGACCCGAACATTCTCACCTCACCACTTGAGGTACTGCGCACGCTGCTGGTCGGTTTGGCCGATGGGTCGCTGCCGCAGGCCTTGCTGCTGAGCCTGGAACGCACCCTCACCGGCCTGCTGCTGGGGGGTGGCGCCGGCCTGCTGACCGGGTTGCTGCTAGGGCTTTCAAACCACGCAGAACGCCTTTTCGGGCCAAGCCTTTCGGCCTTGCGCCAGGTGGCGCTGTTCGCCTGGGTGCCGCTGCTCACCGCCTGGTTCGGCCTGGGTGAAGGGGCCAAGCACGTTTTCGTAGCCCTGGCCGCGTTCTTCCCGCTGCTGATCGCTACCCAACGCGGTATCGCCAGCCTCTCGCCACAGCTGGGCGAAGCCGCCCGCACGCTGCGCCTGAACCTGTGGCAACGCTTGCGTCTGCTGGTACTGCCCGGTGCGGCCCCGGCGATTTTCGCCGGCCTGCGCCTGTCGCTGATCTACGCCTGGCTGGGCACCATCGGCGCCGAATACTTCATGCCTTCGGACGGCGGCATCGCCAGCCTGATGATCGGCGCCCAGCAACTGTTCCGCATGGACCAGGTAATGGCCGCCATGGTCCTGATCGGCCTGGTCGGCGCCCTGCTCGGCAACCTTGGACAACGCCTCGAATCGCGCGCCACGCGCTGGAGAACCGCATGAACGCCTTCAACACCTCGCACCTGCACGCGGCCAACCAGCCCGACACCACCCCGCCCCTGGTCAGCTTCGAAGGGGTCGGCAAGGTGTTCACCGTGGACGGCCAACCGTTCGAGGCCATCCGCAACTTCAACCTGTCGATCAACGAAGGCGAGTTCATCGCCATTGTCGGCGCATCCGGTTGTGGCAAGTCCACCTTGCTGCGCATGCTGGTTGGGCTGGATACCGACTACAGCGGCAGCATTCGCGTCGACGGCCATACCGTGAAAGGCATTGGTGGTGAGCGCGGCATCGTGTTCCAGGAGCATCGTCTGTTCCCATGGCTGACCGTGGAACAGAACATTGCCCTGGGCCTGGTCAATGAGTCGCTGACGCAAGGTGAACGTGCGCGGCGCGTGCATGAGTTCGTGCAACTGGTGGGGCTGGTGGGCTTCGAATCGGCTTACCCGCACCAGCTGTCCGGCGGCATGGCACAGCGCGTGGCTATCGCCCGTGGCCTGGTCGCCAGCCCTCGGATCCTGCTGCTCGACGAGCCATTCGGCGCGCTGGATGCGCTGACCCGCCAGCAGCTGCAGGACGAGTTGCTGGCCATTCGCGAACGTGCCGGCATCACCACCTTGCTGGTCACTCACGATGCCGAAGAGGCGACGTACCTGGCGGACCGGGTCGTGGTGCTGGAGCCACGCCCAGGCAGGATCAAGTCGGTGGTGGAAATCGACCTGCCGCACCCACGGTTGCGCACCGGCGTTGCGCTGCATGGCCTGCGCGAGAAGGTGCTGCACCAGATTACTGGAACTGGCGGTTACCTGCCGCCAGTACGCCGCGTGGAAGGGCTAAGGCCAGAACTGATCGCGCTCTGATCGGGTTGAACGCCCAGCCGGAGTGACTTGGCAGGTAAAAACAGCTACAGATCAAGGCGATGGACGCCACCGATTCAGATGGGTATCATGCGTGCGCGTTGCACTCGTAGCTCAGCTGGATAGAGTACTGCCCTCCGAAGGCAGGGGTCGTGGGTTCGAATCCCGCCGAGTGCGCCATATCAAAAAAGCCCTGGGCCTGAGCCCGGGGCTTTTTCGTTTGTGCGACATGTCGCGTTTCTGGCACTCCCGTGCCATAGGTCATTGGTGTTAGCGTGGGCGTCTTCCCGTTTTTCGAACGGGTAACCCACAACAATGATTGGCGAAGGAATGCACGCAACCATGCACCTGAAAAAACTCACCGCCACCACCCTGCTGCTGGCCAGCATCGGCCTGTTCACCCAGCCGGCCCAGGCCAACCTCACCCAGCAGCAGTCCGCTGCCATCGTCAAAGCCTTCGACGGCAGCAACCCAAGCGACTTCAAGCAGTTCCTCGACAAGCTCAAAGGCAGCGACCTTGCCAAGGCCGACAACCTCGGGGCAACCCTCGACGCCTACCTGGCCGGCAAGCCACTGGCCGCCGAGCAGCAAGACGAGATCAACCGCCTGCTCGGCCTGTATACCCGCATCAAGTATGGCAAGGCCGCCACCGAAACCCTGCGCGAGCTGGTGGCCATCCCCACCTTCAATGTCGAGGGTACGCCGCAGTACCAGAACCCCGAGTTCCTCAAGATTGCCGACAAGATCAAGGCCCTGGCCGACAGCTTTGGCCTGGCCTTCCGCAACATCGACAACCGCGTGTACGAGATTTCGCTCGGCAGCGGCAAGGAAGTAATCGGCATCCATGCCCATGCCGACGTCGTGCCGGTCAACCCGGACAACTGGAAGCTGGCCGACGGCACACGCCTGGACCCGTTCAAGGTCACCCTGGTTGGCGACCGCATGTACGGCCGTGGCACCGAAGACGACAAGAACGGCATCGTGGTGGCGATGTACGCGCTGAAAGTGGCCAAGGACGAGAACCTGCCGCTGGCCCGGCAGTTCAAGCTGCTGATCGACACCACCGAAGAAACCAGCGGTGACGCCATCCCTTACTACTTCGAGCGCAACCCCACGCCCGACTACAACCTGGCCCTCGACGGCGGCTACCCGGTGGTGATCGCCGAGAAAGGCTACGGCACGGTCATGGCCAGCTTCAGCAAGCGGGCGGGCACTGGCAAGGGCGCAGAAATCGTCAACCTGACTGGCGGCCTGGCCACCAACCAGATCCCGACCACCTCGGTAGCGACCCTGGTTTCAGACAACCCGACGCAGTTGGCCAAACAGTTGCAGCAAGCCGGTGCCAAGTACGTGAAGCAGCATGGCGGCGACTTCAGCATCGACGCCAAAGCTGAGGGCAAGAACGTGCTGCTCACGGTGACCGGTGTTTCCGCCCACTCTTCGGAGCCGGAGTCCGGGGTGAACCCGGTGGCCCGCATGCTCGACTTCATCAACGGCGTGGACAAGCAGGTTCCGCTCAAGCACAACCACTTCACCGACGCCGCCCGCTACGCCGCCGACAACTGGGGCCTGGACTACCTGGGCAACAAACTCGGCGTGGCGTTCAAGGACGCATTCATGGGCCCGCTGACTGCCTCGCTGACGTTTGTCGGGGTGGATGACAAAGGCCTGAAACTGGCGGTGAACCTGCGTATTCCGAAGGGCAAGCCGATCGCCACGATCAAGGACGAACTGGCTGACAAACTGGGCAAGTGGACCCGCCAAAGCCACACCTCGGTAGCCTTCGACTACAGCCTGGACGAGCCGATGTACCGCAACCCCGAGGGCGAATGGGTCAAGGCCCTGCTCGCGGTGGCCACCGAGAACCTGGGCATGAAGCATGAGTTCGGCACCTCGGCCGGCGCCACTTCGGTGCACGACTTGCCAAACGGCGTGCAGTTCGGCCTGGCCATGCCGGATGTAAAGTACACGGGGCACAACGACAACGAGTTCAAGACCGTGGAGCAGTTCATGCTGGACTTGCAGATCGTGAGCGAGATGGTGGCGCGGCTCGGGCAGATGCCGAAGCTCTGATTGGCAGTACCGGCCTCTTCGCGGCTAAAGCCGCTCCCACAGGTACAGCATATGCCTGAGGTTTGCGCTGTACTTGTGGGAGCGGGCGTGCCCGCGAACACCGGCGCAGCCGGTGCCATCTATCGCATTGCCTGCTTCGCGGGCTTGCCCGCTCCCACAGTGTGAACCACACAGAATTCAAAGGTGGTGCAATTCCTGTGGGAGCGGCTTCAGCCGCGAAGAAGCCGGAACAGGCATTCAACCCATGACGTTTTTCAATCGACTCCATGCCGTTTCCTGCATTGCCGTGCAGAGCGCCGTGCCGGATGCTTTAGTTACTCCGAGACAGCGCTTTTTTCACCCGCAGAGGCCCGTATGAAGACCGTCGAACAAATCCTCAAGACCAAGTCCCAGCACCAGACCGTGTACACCATCGGCCCGGATGACTCGGTGCTCGACGCCCTGAAAATGCTGGCGGAGAAAAACGTCGGTGCGCTGCCCGTGGTCGAGGGCAACCAGGTGGTGGGTATCGTCAGTGAACGGGACTATGCGCGCAAACTGGTGCTGAAGGGCCGCTCGTCCGCCGCCACCCCCGTGCGCGAAATCATGAGTGCTCCAGTGGTCACCGTGGAGCCCAAGCAGAAGCTCGATTTCTGCATGAACCTGATGACCGATCGCCACCTGCGTCACCTGCCGGTGGTCGACAATGGCAAACTGCTTGGCCTGTTGTCGATCGGTGACTTGGTCAAGGAAACCATCACCGAACAGGCCAGCCTGATTCAGCAACTGGAGCAATACATCCGCGGAGAATGACGCCTCTCAATGGTAGGCGCGCTCCAGCTCGTCCAGCTGATGGTCGAAGCTGCGCAGGCGCGCCGACCACGTGTACACCAGCACCTCAAGGTCACGGTTGAGCACGGCAGTATTGCCATGGCCACTGCAGGTGGGCTCGCCCAGGTCCAGCTGGTAGCGTTCACGGGCCATGGCCTGGGCCACGCTGGACAGGTCGCGGGCGTTGGCCAGCCAGTGGTGATGGTGGTCATGGATTTCACGGTCCAGTGCTCGACACTGGCGCTTCAGGGCATCCAGGCTCTGCTCCAGCGGCGTGCCCTTGAGTTCGCCCATGACCTCTTCGAAGGTGCGCCCCGAATGCCAGTAGCTACCCCAGAAGTAGCGGTCGAACACCGTCTCGACACGGCGTAAGGCCACCTTGGTGTTCCAGATGGTCAGCAACGTTCGCCCCTGGATCACTTCACGCTTGTTCAGGTGCAACTGCTGCCAGGCAATCCACGTCAGGGCCACCAGTGCAACCGCCACAGTGACAGCGGCAGCGGCATACAAAAAATGCACTGCCTGATTCATCTGTTGCGTCTGCCTGATGCCGTAGAAGTAACTGGCCGTCAGGGTGCCCAGGATCGTCACGGAGCACCAGAAGCCTGGTGCGTAGGGATCTTTCATCGCGCTATCCCCTTATTGTTTTCCTGAGCATAGCAACGGCCAATCACTCGTCAGGTGCCGCTCGGCGCTTTATTTTCGGGGGCGGCGCAACGCTTCGTTGAGTTGATCGAAAGGCTCCGCCCAATCGGCATCCTCAATGATGCTGTCCTTGAGAAAGGCACGCTGGGAGTCGGTCCAGAACGGCGCATCCACCAGCTTGATTTCGTTCTTCAGCGGTGAATGGCTGGTGATGAACTGATCGATACTCTCGGGATCGTCGGGCAGGCCCAGCTGTTTGAACAGGTCGGCAAAGCGATGAATCGGCGCTTCCATGGTTCCTCCTCGGTGCCAGGCAAGCCGTCCACGACGCCCGCCTGGCAGTGGTGTGAAAACATCAGCACAGCTCGCGCACTTCGGCGTGCGGCACCAGTTTCATGTACTGCTCCATGCTCATGTGGATCAAGTGATCGTGGTCACCCGCCTCCAGGTAGACATCGCCCTGGCGGGTAAGGCTCGGGTCGAGCAGCATTTTTATCTGGTAGGCATCACCAAGGGCCGGCACGGCGCCACGCTCGCAGTCACTGAACAGGCTAGGCAAGCCGCTTTCCCGGGTGAGTTGCCAGGCCCCGGACATGCGCACCTTGGTCATGTCCAGGTGCCGGTTGGCCGGTAGCACGGCCATGATGTAGTTACCATGACGGTCATCGAGCATCACCGACTTGGCGACCCGCTCGGCGGGCACGCCGGCCGTACGGGCCGACTCCAGGCTGGTGGCCGAATGGGGATGGGGAATGATGTCGTAATCGCAGTTGGCCTTGTCCAGGCGGGCCTGCAGGGTTTTAGCCATACGCATGATGCACCTCCGGTTTCACCCCCCAATCTCCAATTTTAGGCCTGGCAGCGGCAGGCAGGGCTAAACTTGTGCAATAGAGGCAAACGAGGTGACGACAGGTGATCGCCCGCTGCTGGCGCTGGCTGTTGCTGCTGTTGCTGCTTGGCATTACGCCCGGCGGTCAGGCAGCGCCCGGCGCAGTGTGGGTGCTGGGCATCGACGATGCCATCGGCCCTGCCAGCGCCGATTACCTGGTACGCAGCCTCGACCAGGCCCGGGCACAGGGCGCGCAGCTTGTGGTCATCCGCATGGATACCCCAGGCGGGCTGGACAGCGCCATGCGCCAGATGATCAAGGCGATTCTCGCCAGTCCCGTGCCAGTGGCCACCTACGTTGCGCCCAGCGGTGCCCGCGCCGCCAGCGCAGGCACCTATATCCTTTACGCCAGCCATGTTGCCGCAATGGCGCCCGGGACCAACCTGGGCGCCGCCACCCCCGTACAGGTCGGCGGCCCCCCAGGTGCCCCCAAGGACGACAAGACCAAGGGCAGCGATGATGAAACCCTGGCACGCAAGCAGGTCAACGACGCCGCGGCCTACATCCGCAGCCTGGCGCAACTGCGTGGGCGCAATGCCGAGTGGGCGGAGAAGGCCGTGCGCGAGGCCGTCAGCCTGCCCGCCAGCGAAGCCTTGCGGCTGAATGTGATCGACCTGATAGCCGATGACCTGCCCGACCTTTTGCGCAAGCTGGATGGCAAAACGCTGCAGGTCGCCGGCCAACCGCACCCGCTGCAGACTGTCGGCGCCAGCCTGGTCGAGCACCTGCCGGACTGGCGCACACGGGTGCTGGCCGTGATTACCAATCCCGGCGTAGCACTGATCCTGATCATGATCGGCGTGTATGGCCTGTTGTTCGAGTTCATGAACCCCGGCTCCGCGGTGGGCGGTGTGGTCGGCGGCATTTGCCTGCTGTTGGCGTTGTATGCCCTGCAACTGCTACCGGTGAGTTTCGCCGGGATGGCGCTGATCCTGCTGGGCATCGCCTTCATGATCGCCGAAGCCTTCCTGCCCAGCTTCGGCGTGGTCGGCTTTGGCGGCATCGTCGCCTTCGTGGTCGGCGCGTTGATCCTGATCGACACCGATGCCCCAGGCTTCGGTATCCCGCTGACCTTGATCGGTACCTTGGCCGTGCTTTCGGCGCTGCTGATCGGTGGCGTGCTGGGCATGGCCCTGAAGGCACGACGGCGGGCGCTGGTGAGCGGCGACGCCGGCCTGGTCGGCAGCCTGGCCACCGTCACCCAGGTAATGCCAGGCAACCCGTTCTGTGGCGTGGTGCTGGCCCAGGGCGAGCAATGGCAAGTGCAATGCGCAACGCCGCTGCAAGCTGGCCAGAACGTGCGGGTGACCGCGCGCCATGGCGTGATGCTGGAAGTGAGCGCCGCCACGCCTGCGGCGCAAGGAGAATGAGCATGTTCATGCAAGTGGGTTTCGGCGCGGTGCTGATCGTGCTGACGATGCTGTTGCTATCGGCGTTTCGCATCCTGCGCGAATACGAGCGCGGCGTGGTGTTCCAGCTGGGCCGCTTCTGGCAGGTCAAGGGGCCGGGGCTGATCCTGTTGATTCCGGTGGTCCAGCAGATGGTACGGGTCGACCTGCGCACCGTGGTGCTGGATGTGCCGCCGCAGGACGTGATCACACGCGACAACGTGTCGGTCAAGGTCAACGCGGTGGTGTACTTCCGCGTGCTGGATCCGCAGAAGGCGATTATCCAGGTCGAGGATTTTCTGGTGGCGACCAGCCAGTTGGCCCAGACCACATTGCGCGCTGTGCTGGGCAAACATGAACTGGACGAGTTGCTGGCCGAACGCGAGCAGTTGAACCTGGACATCCGCCAGGTGCTGGATGCGCAGACCGATGCCTGGGGCATCAAGGTGGCCAATGTCGAGATCAAGCATGTCGACCTGAACGAATCGATGGTGCGTGCCATCGCCCGGCAGGCCGAGGCCGAACGTGAACGGCGGGCCAAGGTCATTCATGCCGAGGGCGAGTTGCAGGCGTCGGAGAAGCTGATGCAGGCGGCACAGATGCTGAGCAAGGAGCCGGGGGCGATGCAGTTGCGCTACATGCAGACGCTGGGGACGATTGCCGGGGACAAGAGCTCGACCATTGTCTTCCCGTTGCCGGTAGATCTGCTCAAGGGATTGGTGGACAAACAGAAATAGCTGGGGCCTCTACAAGGCCCCAGCTGGCTATCAGAGAGGTGCGCGGCGCAACGTGGCCAGGAAGGTGGCCGCCCCAATGAACAACCCGGCAAAGGTACGGTTCAGGCGCTTCTGCTGTTTGGGCGTACGCAGCAGACGCAACACCCGCGAAGCCAACCCGGTGTAGCCCGCCATCACCAACATGTCCACACTGATCATGGTCACGGTGATCGCCACATATTGTGGCAGCAACGGCGCATGCGGGTTAAGGAACTGCGGCAGCACCGCCAGCATGAACACCAGTGCCTTGGGGTTGCTGACGTTGACCAGGAAACCGCGGAACACCAGGCTCAGCGGTTTGCCGATCGGGCGCACGCCAGACTCATCGGCCATGTCCATCGGCAAGGCACGCCATTGCTTGTAGGCCAGATAGACGAGGTAGGCGACGCCAAACCATTTGATGATCTGGAAAGCCGTGGCCGAGGCGGCAAGGATGGCACCGACGCCGGCGGCGATGATGGCGATCTGTACGATCAGGCCCAGTTGCAGGCCCAGAGCATTCCAGTAACCACGCCAGAAGCCGTATTGCAGGCCGCTGGACATCGAGGCAATCGCCCCGGCACCGGGTGAAAGGCTGATCACCCAACAGGCGGCAAAGAAGCCCAACCATACTTCCATCGACATCACACACCTCGCTCGAACATATGTTGCAAAACGTTAAGCTAAGGTGTTGGTGAAAAAATAACCAGCAAATTCTTCAGGTTTAATCTGCCTCGACCGTCGGATCTTTGTGCATCGCCTGCACTTCAGCCCCACGCCAGCGCCGCACCGACTTCTGGAAGAACTGGCTATTGGGCACCTGCACCAGCGCCCCACCCGCCTCGGGCAGCTCCATCAGCGTGGTGAACAGCAGGTTGATGGCGATCACCCGGCCTTTTACGCCCGGCTTGTCCAGGGTGTCGACCAGCTCGACCACATCGCCGATGCGAAACGGCCCCACCGTGAAAATCAGCACCGCGCACAACAGGTTGGACAGCACGCTCCACATGGCGAAGAAGGCCACTGCCGCCACCGCGACGAAGCCGGACAGTGCAGTCCACAGCACCGTTGCGGAAACGCCCAACCGCTCCAGCACGAACAACAGCGCGCTGCCCATGATCAGCCAGCGCAAGCCGCCCCGCACCGGCACCAGCAGCTCCGGTGGCAACGGGTAACGCTGACCCAGGCGGCTCAACCCGCGGGCGACGATGCGCTGCAGGACGAAGGCTGCCACCAGGATCAACAGAATCTGCAAGCCCAGCCAGAAGGTGTCCATCCATTGCCCTGGCAGCAGCGAACGCAGTTCCTCCATCAGGACAGCGCCTCGAGCTCGGCCTGCATGCCCTCGAGCGTTTCCAGCGCTTCCATCCAGGCTTCTTCCAGCTCGCCTTCGCGTTGTTTGAGCTTGGTCTGGCGCGCCAGAAGGTCACGCAGCTCATCCTTGCGCGCGGCCTCGTAGAGGTCACCATCGCCCAGTGCGGTCTCGATCTCGGCCAGTTGCGCATGCACCTGGTTAAGCTCGGTTTCCAGCTTGTCGGCGGCCTTCTTGTGCGGGGCAAGCTGCTGACGCAAAGCGGCGGCAGCCTGACGCTGGGCTTTTTTGTCGGTCTTGTCCGGGTTGACCGGGGCGCTACTGGCCGGCGCGCTGCGCTGGCGGTACTCGACCAGCCAACGGCTGTAGTCGTCCAGGTCACCGTCGAAGGCGTCTACCTTGCCATCGGCCACCAGCAGGAAGTCGTCGGTGGTGCTCTTGAGCAAATGTCGATCGTGGGATACCACCACCACGGCACCGGCAAACTCCTGCAAGGCCATGGTCAGCGCCAGGCGCATTTCCAGGTCGAGGTGGTTGGTCGGTTCGTCGAGCAGCAGCAGGTTCGGCCGTTCCCAGGCGATCAGCGCCAGCGCCAGGCGGGCCTTTTCGCCACCAGAGAAGTTCACGACCGGCTCGTCGCAACGAGCGCCATGGAAGTCGAAACCGCCCAGGAAGTCGCGCAGGGTCTGCTCACGCTCGGTGGGCGCGATGCGCTGCAGGTGCAGCAGCGGGCTGGCCTTGTCGTCCAGCGAGTCGAGCTGGTGCTGGGCGAAGTAGCCAACGGCCAGGTTTTCGCCCCGTACCAGGCGGCCAGACAACGGTTCCAGTTCACCCGCAAGGTTCTTGATCAGCGTCGACTTGCCCGCGCCGTTAGGCCCAAGCAATCCGATACGCGCGCCTGGGGTGAGCTGCAACTTGACCTTGTCGAGGATGGCCTTGTCGCCATACCCCAGCCGGCCTTCGGACAGGCTCAGCAACGGGCTGGAGATTTTCTGCGATTCGCGGAAGACGAAGTCGAACGGTGAATCCACGTGCGCCGCCGACAGCTCTTCCATGCGCTCCAGGGCCTTGATCCGGCTTTGCGCCTGGCGAGCCTTGGTGGCCTGGGCCTTGAAGCGGGCGATGTATTTTTCCATGTGCGCGCGCTGCGCCTGCTGCTTCTCGTAGGCTTGCTGCTGCTGCGCCAGGCGCTCGGCACGGGTGCGCTCGAAGGCGGTGTAGCCACCTTTGTACAGGTTCAGCTTACGCTGCTCGACGTGCAGCACATGGTCGACCACAGCGTCGAGGAAGTCGCGGTCGTGGGAGATCAGTAACAGCGTGCCGGGGTAGCCCTTGAGCCAGTCTTCCAGCCACAGGATGGCGTCCAGGTCGAGGTGGTTGGTGGGCTCGTCGAGCAGCAGCAGGTCGGACGGGCACATCAGCGCCTGAGCCAGGTTCAGGCGCATCCGCCAGCCACCCGAGAAGTCACCGACGCGGCGATCCATCTGCTCGTTGGTGAAGCCCAGGCCGGCCAGCAGCTTGCGCGCACGGGCATCGGCGGTATAGCCGTCGGCGCTTTCCAGCTCACTGTGCAGGCGCGCCAGGGCAGTGCCGTCGTGGGCCTGCTCGGCGGCGGCCAGTTCGGCCTGAACCTTGCGCAGGCGCACGTCGCCGTCGAGCACATAGTCCACGGCCAGGCGGTCGAGGGTATCGACCTCCTGGCGCATGTGGGCGATGCGCCAGTCACCGGGCAGTTGGCAGTCACCGGCATCGGGTGACAGCTCACCGCGCAGCAAGGCGAACAGGCTGGATTTTCCGGCACCGTTGGCGCCGATCAGGCCGGCCTTGTGACCGGCGTGCAGGGTCATCTCGGCGCCTTCTAGCAAGCGCTGCGGACCACGCTGTAAAGTGAGGTTGGATAGTCTGATCATGATGGTCGCGGAGTCTACCAGCTTCCTCGGCCCATAGCGCGAGTGGAACCATGCACACCGACCTGTGGAATCATGCCCTGGCCCTGTATGCCAGGCCCGGCGCGGAAGCGGCCTGCCTTGAGCTACAGGCACTGGGTGGCGATGTCTGCCTGCTGTTGTGCGCGACCTGGCTGCAAGCACGAGGCGTGGCGGTGCTGGATGAGCGCGTGCAGGCGTTAACCGAAATAGCCGGGGCCTGGCAGCGTGACGTGGTCGCCCCGTTACGCGGCCTTCGCCAACAATGGCGAGCAGCGGCATCGGGTGATGCGCAACTGGCGGCGTTGCGTGAACAAGTGAAGGGGCTGGAGTTGCAGGCCGAAAAGACCTTGCTTGAGCGTTTGCAGGAATGCTCGCGACAGTGGCCCACGGACTCGCATGGGCTCACGGACGACTGGCTGGCCCGGCTGGCGCCGGAGCCTGCCCGCCGCCACGACGCGCTGGATCATTTGCGCGCCGCAGCGGCTACGCTTCAGGACGCCGAAGACGGCGCCTGAGCCGAAGTGCTGGCGGGTGTCGACGATGCTACCGAAGCAGCCGGGGTGGCCGAGTTGGTTGCAGCAGCCGGGGTGCTGGCGGCAGGCGTAGCCGGTTTGGCTTCGGCTGGCTTGGCGGCCCTGCGTGCCGGGGCTTTGGCGGCAGCTGGTTTCGCGGCTGGCTTGGCTGCGGGTTTGGCAGCAGCAGTCGCTTTGGCAGCTGGCTTCGCCGCAGGTTTGGCTGCAGCAGTCGCTTTGGCGGCTGGCTTCGCCGCAGGTTTGGCGGCAGCGGTCGCTTTGGCAGCTGGCTTCGCCGCAGGCTTGGCAGCAGCAGTCGCTTTGGCGGCTGGCTTCGCCGCAGGCTTGGCAGCAGCAGTCGCTTTGGCGGCTGGCTTCGCCGCAGGCTTGGCAGCAGCAGTCGCTTTGGCAGCTGGCTTCGCCGCAGGCTTGGCAGCAGCGGTCGCTTTGGCAGCTGGCTTCGCCGCAGGTTTGGCAGCAGCAGTCGCTTTGGCGGCTGGCTTCGCCGCAGGCTTGGCAGCAGCAGTCGCTTTGGCAGCTGGCTTCGCCGCAGGTTTGGCAGCAGCCGGCTTGCTGGTTTTGGCAGCACGCGAATCCAGCGCTTTGGCTGCGGCCTCGCGAACCTTGCCTACGCCCTGGGCCAGCTTGAGGCTGTCTTGAGCGTCACGCTTGAGTTGCTGAATATAAGAGCGGGTCTGGGTTTGGCGTTCCTTGAGGGAATCGAGCAGTTCTTCAAGTTCGCCGATGGCTTTTTGCGCTTTGGTCTGCGCCTTGGCTTTACCTGCCTTTGCGGCATCCTGCAATTTCAGGCGGCCGTTGTGCAGTTTTTCCTGCGCTTTGCCACGCTGCTTTTCCAACTTGGCCAGCAGTTTTTCCGCATCAGCCAGCGCTTGCGAGCAGGCCTCTTCCAAGTGTTCGAGCAGGCTGCCCGAAAGTTGCTGGAGCAGGTGTAACGGCGTACTTACTGGCTTCTTTTTGGCCGACATGGTTTACCTCCTGGCTGACGAGATTGCGGCTCATACTATGCTTCTGCTGCTACCGCCGCTAGGGCATGTTGACCGTAATAGTGACGCCGCGTTGCATGCCTGGGCAAAGTTGTTATCTTGCAGCTGCGTGAAAGTGTAGTTGCTGAATTAATCATTGCTGATCTTTGGGAGCCAGGGTGTTGCCTCGATATCTTGTATTAGGTTTATGCCTGCTGGCCCCCATCGCCATGGCCGACAGTGACGAGCACGACCTGGCCTACAGCCTGGGCGCAAGCCTGGGTGAGCGGTTACGCCAAGAGATGCCGGGCTTGCAACTGGATGCACTGGTCGAAGGCCTGAAGCAGTCTTATCAGGGCCAACCACTGAAGCTGGACAAGGCTCGCATGCAGGCTGTGCTCCAGCAGCATGAAGCACAGGCAGGTGATGCCGACACGCAGAAACTGCGGGCAGCCGAAACACGCTTCATGGCCAATGAGCGTGGCCGTTATGGTGTGCACGAACTACCGGAGGGTGTGCTGTACAGTGAACTGCAGGCAGGCACGGGCGCACAGCCCAAAGCAGGCGGCAAAGTGCAGGTTCGCTATGTGGGCAGGCTGCCGGATGGCTCGGTGTTCGACCAGAACCAGACACCGCAGTGGTTCAGCCTGGATTCGGTGATCGAAGGGTGGCAGGTAGCCTTGCCGCAGATGCACGCTGGCGCCAAATGGCGCCTGGTGATTCCTTCAGCGCAGGCCTACGGCGCCGAAGGAGCGGGTGACCTGATCGCACCCTATACACCTCTGGTATTCGAGATCGAGCTGCTGGCGGTTGGTGACTGACGCCAACCTTCAGGCCTCGACTGCGCCCTCTTCCTTGTGCGCGGTGTGCAGCACTTCGATCAGGCAGTCCTCCAGCTCGAAGCGCTCGTGCAACAGGCCGCCCAGCTTGGCCAGCTTCTCGGCGAAGCGCTCGGTGTCCTTGCACTCGCCTTTCGCACAATGGTCATTGAAGGCCAGCGCGATCTGGGTGATGTCGTTGATCCGCGGATTGATCTCTTCGGCCAGTTTCAGCGCTTTCTCGTCATCGAAAGCCTTGGCCTCACTGACCAACTGCTCACAGACCTCGAAATGCCACGCCGAACAGTAGTCGACAAGCAGGCCGCAAAAATCCCCGTTCGTGTCTTTGTCGGCAAAGGCCAGCTTTACATCGCGCAATGCGCGGAAAGCCTGCACCAGTTCCTGGCGCTCCTTCAGCCAACGGTCGATCAGATCGTGAACCCCACCCCAGCGTTCCTGGGCGTTCTGACAACTATCGAGCATGGCGATCTCTTCCCTTCTGGGTAGATGCCGCTGCACCTCGCACCACGACCGCGCAGCACAAAGGTGACATCAGCAGGACGGCATCGAGCAGTTGTGTTTTCGGTATACGTGCTGCGAGATTATTCCCGCGCGTGCTGCCCATCAAGGTACGCAGCACACAAAGTTCATACAAGTGTTTAATACCCCGTTACATCGCCATTGGTCGTACTCATGACGCAACCTTGCGCCAGGTCAAGTTCTTGCCAGGGTGCGGAAACGATACGCCAGCAGGCAACTCAAGGGCAGCGTCGCCAGCAGCAGGAAGGCCAGCAGGCTCCACTCGGGCAGCGTCAGGTCGAGAAAGCTCCAGGTCAGCGAGTTGCAATCCGGGCCACCCAGCAACAGTTGCCGCGCCGCCTCGCCCCAGGATTGCTCGAACACCCGCCCAATCGGCACCGGGCATACATGGATGACCGCACCAGCGCCCTGCAACCAGACATGCCGCGCCGCCAGCAACGCACCGGCCAGCGAGCAGCCCAGCGTCGCCCGCGCGTACTGGCGGATGCCCTGCAAGCCTGGCGCCTGCAGCACAGCCCCCAGGCACAGCAACGCGTACGCCGCGAGCAGCAAACGCTGGCTGAAGCACAAGGGGCACGGCACCAGCCCTGGCATGTTTTCCAGTTGGAAAGACGCAGCCAGCACCGCCAGTGCGGCCAGGCAGGCAGGAAGGAAAAAGGAGCGCAAACGGGCCGGCAGCATGGGCGGTGAAGGTCCCGGGGAAGATGGAGTGGCTTGAAACGGTAGAGGAAAGACGCGCTTTGTTTCAAGGCGCGACAGCAACGACAAGTCGCTGAATCGTGTAGGAAATTTCCAGAGTGGTGGTAGGAGGTGACTGAAGAAAGGGATTGCAGCGCCAACGTGCAGGCGTAGATAAATTACCAACCTCCAAAGCCCGCACCTTGGCGCGGGCTTTGGGGTGGGTCAGGCGCGTACGCCTTCTGGCAACGGCAGGGCCAGCAGGCGTTCGTCCAGCAGGCCGAGGCCCTCCTGGAACAGCTGGTTGCTGCGCTCGGTCTCGCCCAGGCCAGCAAGCAGGCGGGCCAGTTCGGCACAGGCCTCGGGGTTGCGCTCCATGCGCAGGCTGCTTTCCAGATAGTCACGTGCCTTGCCCCACAGGCGGTTCTGCAGGCTCAGGCGGCCCAGGGTCAGCAGCAGGCTGGCGTCTTGCGGATGAGCCTTGAGCCAGCCTTCGGCGGTTTGCAGCTGGCGCGCCGGGTCATCACCGCGCACCAACCCGTACAAGCGGGCCAGGTGGCTTTCGTATTCACGCTTGAGCGCAGTGCGCAGCACCTGTTCGGCCTCGCTCTGCGCGCCCACCTGGCGCAATTGCTCGGCGTATGCCAGCACCAGCTGTGGCTCCTGACGCTGGGCTGCGGTCAATTGCTGCCAGGCTCGCTCCAGGGCCTGACGCGCACTTTGTGCGTCTTCGCCACGGGTGGTGGCCAGGCTCAGGTTCTGGCCCCAGGCGCGTTGTTCAAGGGCAGCCAGCTCGGCGGGCGGCAGTACCTTGCCCTTGCGTAAGTCGGGCAAAAGGCGGATGAGGGCCGACCAGTCACCACGTTCCAGGTGCAGGCGTTGCAGCAGGCGCAGCACCTGGGTGTTGTGCGGGTGACGCTCCTGCATGGCCAGCAGGGTTTCCAGGGCCCCGTCACTTTCGCCACGGTCCATCTGCAACTGGGCATGCGTCAGGGCAATGGCCAGTTCCGCTTGCGGCTGACGCTCCAGCGCCCGCTCCAGCAGGTTGTCGCTGTCTTCGATGCGGCCTTGCTCGTTTGCGGCACGCGCTGCACCAAGGTAATACAGCAGCGGTTGACGCTCGGCCTCGGCGGCACGGTGCAAGTGGCGCTGGGCGCTGGCCCAGCGGCCTTCGGCGAGGTCCAGCTGGCCCTGTTCGATGGCCACGCGAATGCGCCGGCTACGGTTGCGCCGCGACCACGGGTTGACCACGCCGCTGGAGGTCAGCACCAGGCCAACCAGGTAACGCAACAGCCACAGCAGTGCGACCACGGCCAGCAGGCCGGCCAAGGCCGCCCACAGCCCCGACTGATAGCGGAAGCCACCATAGGAAATCAGCACGTAGCCGCTGTGCTTGGCGACCGCGATCCCCAACGCCGCAGCGACCACAATCGCCAGCACAGCCAGCAGGTAGACACGCTTCATGGCTTGCCCCCTTCAGCCTCGGCCGGCAGGTGGCGGCGCTGAATGTAAGCCTGCACGGCCGCCAGGCTCTCGCTGAGGTCGGGGGTAACCACCGACACTGGCTGATCGGCCAGGGCATTCAGGCTGTCGAGCATGGCCTTGCTTTGTGGGTTGTCGGCGTTGAAGTTGGCCAACAGTACGCTACGGGCGTCGTCCAGCGCCTGGGTGTAAACCTTGGCATCACCATTGAGTGCGGCCCACTGGGCCTGCTCGATGGTCAGGCTCAGGGCCAGGCGCAGCTGGTTCAGTTGCTGCCCGGCCAGCAACGGCCGCACATTGTCATCGGCATTGAAGTCGATCTGGAAGTACTTGGAGATTTCTGCCCACCACTGCGACAGGCGACTGGCACCATCACCGTCGGCAGTCAGGGCGCCGAGTGCATCGGCGTTGCTGGCAAACTCGGGGGACTGGGCACTGAGCTGCTGCACCAGCTCGCGCTGAGCGGCCAGCTTCAGGAACAGGCCGGTACGGTCTGGCTGCTGGGTGCTGTTGAGCGTGGCCAGGCTGCGTGCCAGTTGTTCGCGGGCGGCGAAGGCACCTGGGTCGCTCTGTTCGCGCAGAATTTCGTCAGCGCCCTCGACCAGGGCCTTGGCGCTGGTGATGTCCTGTAGCGCCGACAGGCGCAGGGTGGCCAGGCGCAGCAAGTGCTCGGCCTCGGCCAGGCGCCATTCCTTGCGGCTCTCGCCAAGTACGGTTTCCAGGCGCTGGCTGAGGCGTTGCTGGTCACCTTGCAACTGCGCCACCAGGCGGCGGCGGTCTTCCAGTTCGCTGGCAGCCGGCAGGCTGGCCAATTGCGCGCTGATTTGCTGTTCGCGCTGTTGCAGGGCTTCGGCGCGCTGGTTCAGCGCTTCGATGTGCTGGCCCTGGTTGAACTCACTGCCTTGCAGTTGGCGTACCTGCCAGACACCCCAGCCACCTACCGCCACCCCGGCTGCACCCAGCAGCAAGGCCAGCGCTGCCAGGCCACTGCCGGAGCGCTTGGCGGGTGGGGCGGTGACGGGTTCCGCCGGCGCCTGTGCCGACGGCTGATCGTTATTGGACAAGACAGTCTCGCTCACGTATCCATCCTTTGCATGGGGGCGCATCGCGTTCAGCTTAGCGCCTTAAGAGGCAGGTGCAGCGCTGCGCTGCACGGCTGCCAGCAAGGCCGTGGCACTGGCGCCACGGCAATCCACAACCTGTTGGGCCCCGGCGGCCCTGGCCTGCTCGGCGACCCTGGGGCTGGGCACGAACAGCGGCAACTGTGCCAACTGCGGCCAATCGGCGCCGGCCAGCTGCTGCAAATGTTCAAAACCCTGCCCACTGCTGACCACCAGGCCATTGAGGCGTTCCGCTTCGATGCGACGCTTCAGGGTGCCCGCCGGATAAGCCGGCAGGCAGCGACGATACAGTTCCAGATATTCGACACTAGCACCTTGCTCTGCAAGACGCTCTGCCAGCAGTTCGCGACCTCCGACGCCGCGAACGATCAACACACGCGGCGCAGGCATGGCAACGGCCTGGCGCAGGGCCGGGAGCGCCAGCAAGGCTTCGCTGTCATCGCCACGCGGCGGGCAGCTCACCCCCAGGCCTTTCTCCTGCAACACTGCGGCAGTGGCCTCGCCCACGGTGAACCAGCCTTGCCTTGGCGGCTGCAAACCGGCCTCGGCCAGTTGCTCAAGCAACAGCCAGGCGGCAGGTTTGCTGACCACGATGATCGCCTGGAAGCCATGCAGGCCTTCCAGCAACAGGCGTTGCCGGGCCTGCACGGTGACGGGCTCTATCTCCAGCAGCGGCATGCAGCTGCTGCCCACCCCCGCTGCCGCCAGGCTTTGCGCCAGTGCTGCGCAGTCCTCGGCAGGGCGGGTCAGCAACAGGCGCCATTGGCTCACGGGTGGCCGGCCTCGCCGTAGACTTCCTTGAGGATGGCCTCGGCGCCCTGACCCAGCAGGTCTTCGGCTACCTGTACGCCGAGCGTTTCAGCGGCAGAGCGGGGGGCGCGGGCATCGGCCACCAACAAAGTACCGCCGCTAGGCTGACCGACCAGGCCACGCAGCCACAGCTGGTCGCCTTCGAGCACCGCGTAGCAGGCGATCGGCACCTGGCAGCCGCCATTCAGGCGTTTGTTCAGGGCACGTTCGGCCACTACCCGGTCGGCGGTGTCGGCATGGTGCAGTGGCGCCAGCAGCGCGTGGATCTCGACGTCGGCGCTGCGGCATTCGATACCCACCGCACCCTGCCCGCCAGCCGGCAGGCTGTCATCGACGCTGATGGTGGAGGTGATGCGGTCTTCAAAGCCCAGGCGGATCAGGCCGGCTGCAGCGAGAATGATGGCGTCGTACTCGCCAGCATCCAGCTTGGCCAGGCGGGTGTTGACGTTGCCTCGCAGGAAGCGGATTTGCAGGTCTGGGCGGCGTGCCAGCAACTGGGCCTGGCGGCGCAGGCTGGAGGTGCCGACGATGCTGCCGGCAGGCAGCGCTTCAAGGCTGTCGAAGGTATTGGAAACGAAGGCATCGCGCGGGTCTTCGCGCTCGCAGATGCAGTACAGGCCCAGGCCTTCGGGGAAGTCCATGGGCACGTCCTTCATCGAATGCACGGCGATGTCGGCTTCGTTGTCCAGCAGGGCAGTTTCCAGTTCCTTGACGAACAGGCCCTTGCCGCCGATTTTGGCCAGCGGCGCATCGAGCAGCTTGTCACCACGGCTGACCATGGGCACCAGGGTCACCAGCAGACCGGGATGAGCCTGCTCGAGGCGGGCTTTGACGTATTCGGCCTGCCACAGGGCCAAGGCACTTTTACGGGTGGCAATGCGGATTTCGCGAGTGGACATGAAACGCCCCGATCCAGAGAAATACCGTCGATGATAACAGCATCGCCGGTATCGCTAGCAGATACGGATCAACAGGTCATGCGCAGCTTTGTGTGGGAGCGGCCTTGCGTCGCGAAAGGGTCGCACAGCGACCCCAAGGTTTCGGCAGCAATGCACAATTTGCTGGGGCCGCTTTGCGGCCCTTTCGCGACGCAAGGCCGCTCCCACAAGGCGCGAGCAAATCCACAAACTTACGAAAAAGCCTCAGAGGGTTTGCATCATCTTGCGCACGCCAGCCACATGCCGACGGCTGACGGTCAGGGCATCACCGTCCAGGCCTTTCAGGTACAACTGAAAATGCCCCAGCGGGGTGCGCTGCAGGCGCTCGATACGTTCACGGGCCACCAGCGCATTGCGGTGGATCCGCACGAAGCGTTCGCCAAACTCGTCTTCCAGGGCCTTGAGCGGCTCGTCGAGCAGCACCTCCCCGGCCTCATGGCGCAAGGTCACGTATTTGTGGTCGGCAATGAAATAGATCACCTGGGGCAAAGGGATCAGCTCGATACCTTTGCGCGTGCGGGCACTGATGTGGCTACGCGGGCCGCCACCTTCATTGGCCGGCCGGGTAAGCGCCGCCAACTGGGCGCGGTTGGGTTTTTCGGCCTTGCGCAAGGCATCGCGCAGCGCCTGGGCCTGGAAAGGCTTGGTCACATGGCTGAGGGTACTGTCCTTGAATGCCTCGGCACCGTATTCATCATCCCCGGTGCAAAACACCACCGCCGGCGGCGCCTCGCGTTCGCACAAGCGTGCGGCAACCTGCAGGCCATCCAGGCCTGGCATGCCGATGTCCAGCAGGACCACATCGGGCTTGAGGCTTTCGATCAGCGCCAGGGCCTCCTCGCCGTTGGTGGCGCTAGGCTCCAGCACGGTGTAACCCTCCAGTTCGCCGAGCAGCCGGCTAAGCCGTTCACGGCCTTGGGGTTCGTCATCAACGATCAGGACATTCATAATTGCGCTGGATTCCTGAATGAGTCTCGCACAGGTATAGCGTAGACAGGTGTGGTTCGAGCGACACTGCGGTCACGCTCTAGACCGGTGCGATGGCCAAAGATTCACTCGGCCGGCAGATTCACTGCCAGTCCTCTGTCCAACTGTAGACGGTCCGTGGAACACTGCCGTTCATTCCTTAAAATCGTTCACCACCATTTTCCGGGCATTTCTCTCGACCAGCGCCCTGCGGCGGCCAGCCCAACCCTGCTATCATCGGCGCCACTTTTTCGTTCACGCCTGCAATGAGTGAATCCATGAGCACCGACAAGACCAATCAGTCCTGGGGCGGCCGCTTCAGTGAGCCCGTCGACGCCTTCGTCGCCCGTTTCACCGCCTCGGTCGATTTCGACAAGCGCCTGTACCGCCACGACATCATGGGTTCGATCGCCCATGCCACCATGCTGGCGCAGGTCGGCGTGCTCAGCGATGCCGAGCGCGACACCATCATCGATGGCCTGAAAACCATCCAGGGCGAGATCGAGGCTGGCAACTTCGACTGGCGCGTCGACCTCGAAGACGTGCACATGAACATCGAAGCACGCCTGACCGACCGTATCGGCATCACCGGCAAGAAGCTGCACACCGGCCGTAGCCGCAACGACCAGGTGGCCACCGATATCCGCCTGTGGCTGCGCGATGAAATCGACCTGATCCTGGCCGAAATCTCCCGCCTGCAGCAGGGCCTGCTGGAGCAGGCCGAGCGTGAAGCCGAAACCATCATGCCTGGCTTCACCCACCTGCAGACGGCCCAGCCGGTCACCTTCGGCCACCACCTGCTGGCCTGGTTCGAAATGCTCAGCCGCGACTACGAGCGCCTGGTCGACTGCCGCAAGCGCACCAACCGCATGCCCCTGGGCAGCGCCGCGCTGGCGGGCACCACCTACCCGATCGACCGCGAACTCACCTGCAAGCTGCTGGGCTTCGAAGCCGTGGCCGGCAACTCGCTGGACGGCGTGTCGGACCGCGACTTCGCCATCGAATTCTGCGCCGCTGCCAGCGTGGCGATGATGCACCTGTCACGCTTCTCCGAAGAGCTGGTGCTGTGGACCAGCGCGCAGTTCCAGTTCATCGACCTGCCGGACCGCTTCTGCACCGGCAGCTCGATCATGCCGCAGAAAAAGAACCCGGACGTACCAGAGCTGGTACGTGGCAAGAGCGGCCGCGTGTTCGGCGCCCTGACCGGCCTGCTGACCCTGATGAAAGGCCAGCCGCTGGCCTACAACAAGGACAACCAGGAAGACAAGGAGCCGCTGTTCGACGCCGCCGACACCCTGCGTGACTCGCTGCGTGCCTTTGCCGACATGATCCCGGCGATCAAGCCCAAGCATGCCATCATGCGTGAAGCGGCCCTGCGCGGCTTCTCCACCGCCACCGACCTCGCCGACTACCTGGTGCGCCGTGGCCTGCCGTTCCGTGACTGCCACGAAATCGTTGGTCACGCGGTGAAGTATGGCGTGGACACCGGCAAGGACCTGGCCGAGATGAGCCTGGACGAACTGCGCCAGTTCAGCGACCAGATCGAGCAGGACGTGTTTGCCGTGCTGACCCTGGAAGGGTCGGTGAATGCCCGTGACCACATTGGTGGTACGGCGCCGGCGCAGGTGCGTGCGGCGGTTGTGCGCGGCAAGAGCCTGCTGGCTTCGCGCTAAGGCCCATTGCGAGGGCTTTGCCCTCGATCGCCGGCAAGCCAGCTCCCACAGGGACGGCGCTTTCCTTGAAAGTTGCACTGTACCTGTGGGAGCTGGCTTGCCGGCGATGGGCTGCGAAGCAGCCCCTGCTTTTAGCGTTTACCGCTTCGAATCATCTCCATGAAGGCTGGCATCGCCGCCTCCTTGTCCGCCACGATCCGCGCCATGTGTGGGTTCTCGCCCATCAGTTGCAGCAACGCCTTGCCCTGCGGAAAGTCCGCCAGGAAGTCGATGTTCAGCACCTTTTTGCCCACGGCATAAGCCAGGTCGACCGAGAAGCAGAACATCAGGTCTGCCAGCGTCAGTTGCTCGCCTGCTACAAACGGCGCAAAGCGACCGTTACGCTTGAGGGTTGCGAATCCGGCCAGCAAATCGGCCCGGGCTTTCTCTTTGACCAGCGGCTCAACCGACATGCTGAAGAACGATTCGGCATAGCAAGTACGCGCTGGCAGCTCGATATACAGCTCGATTTCCTTGAGCAGCTCACGCACCTTGGCCTGCCCGAACGGGTCGGCCGGCAGCAGTGCCTTGCCGCCTTGGGTCTGTTCGATATAGTCGAGGATCACACTGGTTTCACTCAGGAAGCCGTGTTCGGTTTCAAGCACTGGCACCTTGCCGCGTGGGCTCACTGCCAACGCCTGTGGCGCCTGGCCGCCATAGAATGCGACTTCCTCGAAGGGCAGGCCTTTTTCCAGCAGGGCCAGCTTGACCATGTTGTAGTAGTTGCTGACCGAGAATCCGTAAAGCTTGAGCATGAGGTAACAGCCTCCAGGCCGTAAGGGGTTGGCCCGGCTTTTATAGACCGTACGCCCGCCCCTGACCAGCGTCATGCACCCCGTCAATGCCCGGGCATTGCCGCCACAGGCGTGGCACACTGTGCATCCCATCACAGGAGTACCGCCATGAGCGAGCCCACCGACATCGATAATGACGACGACGAAGCCTTCGCCGAGGCAACGCTGACCCAGGCCATCGAGAACCAGATCGAAAGCGGCGAGCCGCCAGCCGCCAAGGCCACGTTCAACAAGCTGACCCTGGTTGGCTACGAGCGCGAGGACATCCTTAACCTGATGGCCCATGTGCTGGCTTTCGAGATCGACAACATGCTGACAGACGACCGCGAGTTCAACGGCGAGTGGTACGAGAACGCCCTGCGGGCGCTGCCGGAGCTGCCGCCTGAGATGGATCAAAGCGAGGACGAATAATCCGACTACACTCCAAGGTCAGGCACCGCTGACGGTGCCGCCATCCTTGTCTGGAAGTCAGGAGCCGCCATGCCTTTTACCCCCGATCTGATCGACGAACTGGAAGTACTCGCGCTGTTCAAACACGACAGCAGCCAGGAAGGCATCAAGATAACCAGCACCGCCGCCCCTGCCCTGATCGCGGCTGCGCAACGCCTGCATGAAAAAGGGCTGACCGATCAACCCGATGGCGGCTACCTGACCAGCCTGGGTCATGACGCCGTCGAAAGTGTCCAGCTGCTGCAGAACATTCTCAAGGCACCACAACCTGCCTGATCAAATAGGTTTCTCAGGATGGCGGCCTCAGTTGGCCGCCGCCCTGCGCTTTTCCGCCAACCGCGAGCGCCCATACAGGAACATGATGGCCAGCAAGGCCACCGCCTGCGCCGACAGCGAGTAGGCATCGGCATGAATCCCAAGCCAGTCGAACTCGAAGAACGCCACCGGCCGCGTACCCAGTACACCGGCCTCTTGCAGCGCTTTCACGCCATGCCCGGCAAACACCACCGACAGCGCGCACAGCAGCGCGGCGTTGATACTGAAGAACAGTGAAAGCGGCAACTTGGCCGAGCCACGCAGGATCACCCAAGCCAACCCCACCAACAGCACCAGCGCCGTGGCGCCACCCGCCAGCACCGCCTGGTGCCCGGCCGGGCCTGCCTGCAGCCACAGGGTTTCGTAGAACAGAATCACTTCGAACAGTTCGCGGTACACCGAGAAAAACGCCAGCAAGGCGAAGCCGAAACGCCCCCCGCCACTGACCAGGCTGCTCTTGATGTAGTTCTGCCAGGCTGCGGCGTGGCGTCGGTCATGCATCCACACGCCGAGCCACAACACCATCACTGCAGCGAACAGCGCCGTGCAACCTTCCAGCAGCTCGCGCTGGGCACCACCCACATCGATCACGTAAGCCGCCAGCGCCCAGGTGGCAAAGCCTGCAACCAGCGCCAGGCCCCAGCCAATGTTGACGCTGCGCACCGCCGACTGCTGGCCGGTGTTGCGCAGGAAGGCCAGGATCGCCGCCAGAACCAGAATGGCTTCAAGGCCTTCGCGCAGCAGAATCAGCAAGCCGGAGATAAAGCTCAGCGACCAGCTCAAGCCATCGCTACCCAACAGCTTCGCGGCCTGGTCGAGCTTGGTCTTGGCTTCGGCCAGCCGTTGCTCGGCCTGGGCCACGGGCAGCCCGTCCTGCAACGATTGGCGATAGGCCATCAGGGATTTTTCGGTGTCCTTGCGCACTTGGGTGTCAATGTTGTCCAGTGAGCTTTCCACCAGTTCGAAGCCTTCCAGGTAGGCCGCCACCGACAGGTCATAGGCCTGGTCGTGATCCCCTGCACGGTAGGCGGCGAGGCTCTTGTCCAGGGTACTGGCGGTGTATTCCAGCAATTGCGCCGGGCCACGTTTGACCTGCGGCGGCTGGGCACGCTGGGCGCGGAACGCCTCCAGCACCGCCGCACCTTCGTTGGCAGCGACCTCGGCTGGGGTCTGGCGTGCCAGGTCGGCGATGTTCCAGGTCTTGTCGCCTTTGGCGGCCTGTGGGTTGGCTGAGAAACTGGCGATGTAGGCGGCCACATCCCAACGCTGACGGTCGTCCAGCTGGTCGGCGAAGGACGGCATTTCGGTGCCGTCGATGCCAAGGGCCAGGGTGTTGTAGAGGTCGAACAGGCTCAACTGGTCGAGGCGGGCGGCATCACGCAGGTTGGCCGGGGCAGGTTCCAATCCTACGCCCGCTGGGCCATCGCCTGCGCCTGTGTCGCCGTGGCAGATTGAGCAGTTTTGCGCATAAAGGGCAGCACCGCGGGCCGGGTCCGGGGTGATCACCGGAGCCTGGCTGACTTCATAAGCAACTGCCAGGCGAGCACCCAACTGCCGGGCCTGCCTGGCGACGGACGCGCCGTCCTGGCGCTGGTCGATAGCCAACCTCAACGCCTGGACGCCCTGCTCCAGGCCCGCTTGCTCGGCGTTTGCCGGCAAGGCCTTCACCAGGTCGGCCAATACCGTGCTGAACTCCTGTTGTTCACGGTATTCGCCATCGTCGATCACCTTGCCATCGCGCACAGTCGGCGGGTAGTCGGCGCCGATGTAATCGAGCAGGTGCAAGGCCTTGGCGGCCTCGGCGGGGGCTTCGGCCATCGCCATGGTGCTGCACAGCGCCAGCACCGGCCACAGCAGCCAGGCAAGCAGACGGGAACGGGTTTTCATGGCCAGTCTCGGAGGGAATGCGAAAGAGAACATTGTTCACTCCGACTTGGCTTCCCTCAAGGGTGCTGGGCGGATTTCATGAAAAATCTTGCTACAAATCTGATAAAGCGGGATGACCTGGACGAGGGCCGGACGCGATCGCTGTAGGAACTGTCTTGTGTTGCCTGTCAGGGCCTCATCGCCGGCAAGCCAGCTCCCACAGGTACCGCGCTGTCCTCAAGCTCAGTGCTGGACCTGTGGGAGCTGGCCGGCGATGAAGGCTGCACCGATGCCTTAGAAATACCGGGTACCAATTGATCCATCGCGGGTAGAACTGTAGCCGCTAGCCTGTTGAACAATTCATCAGGAGGCAGGGAACATGGATCGTCCCCACTCAGAGCAGTTGCGGCTTGGCCGGTTTTCGGAAACCAGCCGATTGTATTTGCTTACAAGCACCACTCTTAACAGAGCCCCAATCTTTAATGACTTTCACTCAGCCCGCTTGCTGGTGGCAGAGCTCCGTCAGGCTGAGGAAGAAGGTGCCGCCCGATCTTTGGCATGGGTGGTAATGCCAGACCATTTTCACTGGCTGGTCGAGCTTGGCCCGGCCAGTCTGAAGCGCCTGATGCGCCGGGTGAAATCTCGCAGCACCATGATGATCAACAGGCACCAAGGGCGAAGCGGCCAGCTCTGGCAGAAGGGGTTTCATGACCGGGCCTTGCGCCGAGAGGAGGATGTGCAAGCTGTGGCGCGGTACATCGTCATGAACCCGAAGCGGACAGGCCTGGTTTCAAGGGTTGGGGATTACCCCCATTGGGATGCGATCTGGCTCTGACTGGATGTTGCCTATCAGGGCCCTATCGCCGGCAAGCCAGCTCCCACAGAGTTAATCATCAGCCTTGCAGCAGGTGCTGACCTGCCAGGGCCTCATCGCTGGCAAGCCGGCTCCAACAGGATCCTCATCTGCCTTGCAGCTGTTGCTGACCTGTCAGGACTTCATCGCTGGCAAGCCAGCTCCAACAGGATAATCACAGTGCTCGATGGCAGTGGAGTGCCTGTGGGAGCTGGCTTGCCGGCGATGGGCCGCACAGCGGCCCCAGGTTCTTGAAGGCTATTGAAGAACCTTGTTCATTCCTCGCTCCATATCATCGATCAGTGCCTTGGCCATCTCACTGAGTATCCGCGCAGCACTACCGGCAATACGGTCATTTTCCATTTCCGCCTCGGTAGTGAGGTGGCGGATACAACCGAGAAGCACGGATAACTGAGAAAAGGCATGGCTGAACGGCACATTAGGCTGCAGGCGGAACAGGTCAAAAGTTTCCACCCCTGCGGTCGCAGAGTCCCTGGGATCATTGCTCATCGGGTCGCTCCTTGATCGTGGCAGGTTGCATGTGCGTGATCGCACACGGCATTGATCAGGCGGCAGAGCAAACGAATGTTCATGCCCATGGCATTGCGCATGTCGCCGGGGGCATTGTCGAGCAGGACTGTAGTGGTGTGGTCGATGGTCAGGGTGAGGGCGCTGATCAGCTCTTCGCAGTCTTTGGGGCTGAGAGGGTCGACTAGCGAGAGGGCGGGAGGGTCGAGCAGAAGCAAATCGGTAACAGGTGGGTCGGGGACGAGCTTTTTCATCGCAGAACTCCGTATGGGAATTGAACTGCTCTCCTCCTCGTCTCACGGATTTGGGTGGCAGTCGTGTACGGTGTGAGACCCGGGACATACGGTAACCCCGGCCAGGCCAAAGCCTGTCCGCACACGACCGCCATAAAGCGGTGCTACCGAATGGAATCCGGGTGTCTCACGCCCGATCGCCTTGCGAGGCGACCCCATGACAGTATTCCGGGAATACTTCCCAGCCAAGACAGCACCTTCCGACAGGTGCTGTAGGATAATTCGACAGGACATCCAAACTGAAGCAGTTGGTTCCAGGTTCGGAAATGTCTTACGGCTCTAGAACCTAGGCGAGGGCTTTGCCCTCGATCGCCGGCAAGCCAGCTCCCACATAGTCCGCACCACCTTCAAGGCATGCACAAGCCAGCTCCCACATGGTCCGCACCACCTTCAAGGCATGCACAAGCCAGCTCCCACATGGTCCGCACTACCTTCAAGGCATGCACAAGCCGGCTCCCCAGGTGAACCACATGCCTCAAAAGCGGTGGAGTACCTGTGGGAGCTGGCTTGCCGGCGATTGGGCCTCAAGGCCTGGCGGTATCCTTCCAGCCACCACCGAGGGCAAGGAACACCCCAATCTGCCCCATCGCCACTTGGCTGTTGGCCGTCGCCAACTGCGCGCGCATATCGGTATAGGTACGCGTCGCCTGCAAATCCGCCAGGAACGACTCACGCCCCGCCTGGTAATACCGGTGCGTCTGGTCCGCCGCTTCCTTGGCCGATTTTTCTGCCTCGGCCAGCGCATCGCGCCGGTCCAGCAGCGCGCTGTATTGCGCCAGGCGGGTCTGGGTTTCGCGAATGGCGTTCAGCACCACACCATCAAAGTTTGCCAAGGCCGCTTGGGTAGAGGCTTCGGCCATGCGAATGCGCGCACGGGTACCGTTGGTAGGGATGGTCCAGCTGATCTGCGGGCCGAAGCCCCAGCGGTTGGTCGCGGGCTCACCCAGGTTCTCCAGGATGCCGATGGTGCCAACCTGGGCGCCGATGCTGATATCCGGATAAAGCGCGCCAGTGGCAACGCCGATGTACGCGGTGGCCGCAGCCAGCTGGCGTTCGGCCTGACGCACGTCTGGACGGCGCTTGAGCAACGCGGCGCCATCGCCCACTGGCACCAGCTGGTTCAGGTGCGGCAGCTCGGCACAATCGGCGGTGCCGGCAGGCAACTGGTCAACAGGCTTGGCCAGCAGAGCCGCCAGGGTATACATGCCGGTCTCGCGCTCGGCCTTGAAACGCGGCAGTTCGGCACGCAACGATTTGAACTGGGTTTGCGACCGGGTGACCTGGGTTTCATCACCACGGCCGGCATCGCGCAGGCGCTGGTTCAGCTTCACGCTCTGCTCCTGCAAATCGAGCGACTCGCGGGCGATGTGGTATTCCTCGTTGGCCGAGCACACTTGGGTATAAGCCTTGACCACATCCGCCACCAGGGTGATGCGGGCAGTGTCGGCAGCGGCCTGCACTGCGTCGGCATTGGCCTTGGCAGCCTCGGTACCGCGCTTGAAAGTGCCCCACAGGTCGAACTGGTACGAAGCGCTGATGATGGCCTCGCCGATGTTGGCCACCGGCACCTTCTCGGGCAGCAGGAAGGCTTCACCCGACTCCTGCAGGCGCTGGGCACCCAGTTTGACGCCGCCGTTGAAGCCACCTTGCGATTCGGCCACTTCGACCTGCGCGCGGGCCTTGGCGATGTTGGCGGCGGCTACGCGCAATTCGGTGTTGGCACTCAAAGCCTGGCGCACCAGTTCGTTCAGCCGCTGATCCTGATACAGCTGCCACCAGTCCTCAGGCACCGGTGCCGAGACCACGCTGTCGGCATCCTGGCGCAACGGGCCGTTAAGGTCGCTGCGTTGTACCGCCGCGTCCTTCGGCACCTCATAGTCCGGGCCCACCATCATGCAGGCCCCCAGCGACAGGCACAGGCCGGCCAGGATCAGCTGTTTCATGGGTGCTGGCCCTCGATGATCGACACCGTGGCGGTGCGCCCGGCAATCATTCGGAAGTCTGCCGGCACTTCGTCGAAGGCGATGCGCACCGGAATACGCTGGGCCAGGCGCACCCAGCTGAACGCCGGGTTGACGTTGGGCAGCAGGTTGGCGCCGCTGCTGCGGTCGCGGTCTTCAATGCCGGCAGCGAAGCTTTGCACATGGCCGCGCAGGCGGGTGTTGTCACCCATCACGCGAATGTCCACGGCATCACCGATCTGGATACCGCCCAGCTTGGTTTCTTCAAAGTAGCCATCGACGTGGTACGAAGCGCTGTCGACCACCGACAGCACCGGGCGGCCGGCGGTGACGAATTCGTGGTTACGCGGGGCGCGGTCGTTGAGGTAGCCGTCAACCGGGCTGCGCACCACCGAGCGGTCGAGGTTGAGCTGGGCGGTATCAACCGCCACCTGAGCCTCGCTCACAGCCGAGCGGGCGCGGGCCTCGCGGGACTGGCTTTCTTCCAGTTGCTCGGCGGCCACCAGGTTGCCCAGCTTGCGGTTGCGCTGCGCTTCGCGCGAGGCCTGGGCCAGGGTCTCCTGGCGCTCGCCGAGGGTGGCCTTGGCCTGGCGCAGGGCCAGGGTGAAGCGGTCCTGGTCGATGGTGAACAGCACGTCGCCGCGTTTGACGGTCTGGTTGTCGCGCACCTCGACCTTCTGGATCAACCCGGACACATCCGGGGCTATCTGGATCACGTCGGCGCGAATGTGGCCGTCGCGGGTCCAGGGGGCAAACATGTAGTACACCACCATCTGCCACACGAGCACGGCGGCGAAGGTCACTACCAGCAAGGTCAGGACCACACGGCCCAAGGTCAGCAAAGGTTTTTTCATGGCAGCATCAGGTTTCGGCAAAAGTGGTCCACCGCGCCAAGCAGCACGGCATACAGGGCAACGTTGAACAACGCCCGGTGCCAGACCAGGCGGTAGAAGTGCAGGCGCACCAGCACCGCGTGCACCCCCAGGAACAACAGGTAGGTGCCAAACATCATCACCAGCAGCGTGGGCAGGAACACCCCGCTGATATCCAGTTCACCAATCACAGGGGTGCTCCGTCGAGGCCGGGGGGCAGTTGCGGTTGTTCGGCGGGTTCGAGCATCACTTCCACCCCCGGCAGCAGCGCCAGTCGCAAGCCGCTCAGGGCATGCAGCAGGTGGGTGCGGGCATCGCCGCGCTCGTACAGCTCATCCAGGTTCAGCGCCAGGCGTGCGCGCTCCATGTTGCGCAGCAGTGCGGCCGGGGCATGCAGGCGTTCGCCGGCACGCAGGCAGGCGGCGTAATGTGCGCCAACTTCCTCGACCACCGTGTTCAGGCGTTCGCGGGCTTGCTGGCCGGCACGCGGCATGTAGGCGAGCAAGTCGAGCAGGTTTAGCCCTACGCGCAGGTCGCGCAGTGCCACGCCGCTGTCCTGGCCGGTTTGCGACAGCCGCGGCAGGTGCTGCATCAGGCGGTCGAGCATTTGCACACCCACCTGGCGGTGCTCGGCCAGGGTGGCGGGTTCGGTCATTTCGACGATGTCGCGCCAGGCGAAGCGGGTCATGCGTTTGGCCGCCAGTTCCACCCCGAACGGGCGCATTACCAAGGTCCAGATGAACGCGAACAACAGGCCCACGGGGCCGGCCAGGTTGGAGTTGAGGAAGGTGAAGAAGTCGGCGTCGTAGGCGCCCTGGATGCTGATGAAGGTCGAGGTGTTGACGATGGTCAACAAGGTACCCAGGTAGAAGCGCGGCTGCACGGTCAGGGTGCCGACGCAGATGAACGGCACGGCGAAGGCCAGCACCAGCATCGGGAAGTCGTGCAGGTTGGGCAGCACCAGGAACAGGTACAGGCTGGAGAAGATGACCGACATCAGCGTCCAGAAGAAGAACCGGTAGATCTGCGGTGCCGGGTCGTCCATGGCGGCAAAGAAGCTGCACGACACAGCGGCGAGGATCACCGCGCTGGCGCCGTCGTTCCAGCCCAGGCCGATCCACAGGCCGCAGGCGACAACGATCGCCAGTACGGTGGAGGCCACTGAATACAGCATCAGGCCACGGTCGAAGAACGCCGTCAGGCGGCCTAGGCGCCAGTGGCGGTACACCGCGCGCCAAGGCTTGGCATCGTCGGTACGCAGGGCATGTTGCAGGGTACAGCAGTCCTGCCACAGGTCAGCCCATTCGCTCAGACGGTACAGGGCGTTGGACAGCAGCAGCTCGGCACGTTGGTCGAGGGCAGCAGCGCCGGGCTGCAGGCGATCGATCTGTTCATGCAGTGCGGTCCAGCGTGCGACCGAAGCACTTTCGGCAGTGCCTTTGAGCCATTCGCGGGCAGCCTCAAGCACTGGCTGAAGCTGAACGAACTGCGCCGGGGCGCGGCCTTCCAGGGCAACCAGTGCGTCATCAAGGGCGTCGATCACTGGCAGCAGGTGAATCATGCGCCCGCGCAACTCACGGGCGTTTTTCAGCGTATGCGGGCCGGCGCCTTCATGGCCGAGCTGGCCGATCATCAGCTCCAGCGAGTTGAAGGTGGCGACCATCGCCCCGCGCATGCCACCAACCTTGTCGGCACTGACTTCGCGGGCCAGGTAGGTGTCGCTGTAGCGGATCGCTTCGGTGAACCAGCTACCGGTGGCGCCAACCACCACAGGGGCAAGCCGGCGCGGCCAGAAAATGGCACCGACCACTGCCGCGCAGACGATACCCAGGCAGATTTCCTGCGCCCGGGACGATGCCACGTCGAACACTGCCAGCGGGTTATCCACAACCGCCAGCGCAATCATCGGCAGGGTATAACCGGCCAGCATCAGCACGTAGTTGTTGGCCGTACGCAGGTTCAGCGACAGGAACAGCAAGGTGCCCGTCCACAAGGCAATGGCGATACTCAGCAACAACGGCGACTGCACCAGTGGCGGCACCAGGAAAATCGCGCCACCGGCCCCCAACAGTGTGCCCACGGCGCGGTACAGGGCCTTGGAACTGGTCGGGCCGACGAACGGGCTAGAGACGATGTACACCGTGGCCATCGCCCAGTAGGGACGCGGCAACTGCATGAGCAGCGCAATGTACAGGGCGATCATGGAGGCCGCGAAGGTACGCACGCCGTAGAACCAGTCACGCGCCGGGGGGACTGAGCTGAAGAAACCGTTCATGCCGCCCCGCCCGTGCTGCCCAGGCCGGCCGCTTCGAAGGCACGCAGCACGCGCAAGGCAGCTTCCAGGTCGGCCTGGTCGATGCCGTTCAGCACATCGCGACGCAGGCGAACCAGCTCGGCTTCGATGGCTTCGGCCAGGGCGCGGCCTTCGGCGGTCAGGCTCAGGGCTTTGGCGCGGCGGTCCAGTGGGTCCTCGCTGCGGCATACCAGGCCGGCCTTGCACAGTTGGTCGAGCAGGCGCACCAGCGACGGGCTTTCGAGGCCGGCAGCCTGGGCAACAGCCACCTGATGCACGCCATCACCCAGGCGCACGATCATCAGCAGAGGCGCGGCGCAGGCCTCGGAAATACCGTAACCGGTCAGGGCGGTGTGGCAGATGCGCCGCCAGTGGCGGGCGGCAACCACCATGCCGCTGCTGACTTGCAGGCGCAGGAGATCAAGGGACATGGAAGGAACCAAGGATATTCATAGTTTGCTAACTATCAATATACGCCTTGCCCTCCCCCTGTCGTCAACAGGGGGTGACAGAGGGTATGAATGAATTGTTGTTCATTTTCCAGCCTGTGCTGGCCCTTTCGCGGGCACGCCCGCTCCCACAGGTACCCCACAAATCCTGAGCCTTGTGGTTTTCCTGTGGGAGCGGGCGTGCCCGCGAAGAGGCCGGCACAAGCTACAGAAAACTCAGGGCTGAATCTGATCTTCCAGTTTCATGGTCAGGGCCAATGTACTGCCCATCTGCACAGCCCGGTCCCGCCACTCCTGGTAGCGCACCGCGTCCCGGCTGCTGAAGTGCACCGCCAGCTCCTCGGCTGCCTGTACCACCCCCGCCGCTGCCGCCAGCTCCAGCCAGTACAACGCAGCCTTGAGGTCGGCATCCACATACAGCCCGTGCATCAGCCGGTAACCCACCTCGAAACGGCAGCGTGCCTCACCCCGCTCGGCCCCGCGCATGAACCACTGGTAAGCCTGCACCAGGTCGACCTGCCAATCCTGGTCGCCATCGCACACTTCCTCCTCATACAGGTCACCCAATGCTGCAGCCGCATGCAACATGCCCCGTTCGAAGGCCTGCCGGTAGCACTCCGCCGCCTGCACATAGGAGGGGTCGATGCCTTTGCCAAAATAATGCTGCTGCCCGAGATTGAACCAGGCGGCGGCATTGCCCTGCAGAGCAGCCATGCGCAGCAGGTGACCGGCCAGCACGGTATCGGCGCGCCAGTACTTTCCGTTGAGCCAGATCCAGCCGAGGTCGTTCAGCGCCGCCACACTGCCTTGCAACGCCTGACGGCGCAGGTCGACGTATACCGCCTGCAGATCACTGGCCTCATCCAGGCGGTTGACCAGCAATGAGCGCTGGCTGGGCAAGCCCACGCCGGCGAACAGGGGTAGCCGCCTCCCGACGGGGGTCGGTGGAGCGATGACCCGCTCGGGCAGAAGGCGGGCAAGCAGCGAATGGATATTGCTGGCAGCAGACATGTTCATCCTCATTGAACGACGCACAACCCCAACCTTCGGCTGTGATGAGGCGTGATTCTGCGTGACGTCACGTCAAAACCTGTCGCGAACGATTCGGTACCAGGCAACCAAATGCGACTTCCTTGATCTGAGCAGGCTGTGGCCAATTGCCATGCCCCTCGCGTGCCGCCATCCTATTGCGGCAAGCCTAGACAAGGACGTTATCTTTTGCCGTTCGCCACCACCCGCGCCACCCTCAGCCGACAGTGGGCACTGCTGCGCCAGCTGCCCAGCCGCTCCCCAGGCATAACCAGCGCCGAGTTGGTGTGGCGCCTGCGTGACGTGGGCTTCACGGTCAGCAAACGCACGGTCGAGCGTGACCTCAACGAGCTTTCGCTGATATTTCCGCTGGAACGCAATGACAAGAGCATCCCGTTCGGCTGGCACTGGTCGGCAAGTGCGGTGGGCGAATTGCGCGGTAATTTCGACTTGCTGACGCACCTGCGGGGGGACGCGTTGCAACCGGCGCAGGGTGAGGGTGTGGAGCTGGTGGCGCGGATCAGCGACGCACTGGCGCGGCAGTTGCGGGTTGCACCGTTGAGCAACGATATGCAGCTGACGGCGCTGGAGCATGGGCATCGGTTGCGGGCCACGGTGAACGATGGCTGGCCATTGCGCTGGTGGCTGTTGAGCCATGGGGATGGGGTGGTGGTGGAGCAGCCTGCGGGGTTGCGCGAGGAAATTGGCAAAATCCTCAGTAATGCAGCTGCGCAGTACCAGACTGTATAGCCTGAACTGGCCCTATCGCCGGCAAGCCAGCTCCCACAGGTACTCCACAGGTCTTGAGGTTTGTGGCTTTCCTGTGGGAGCTGGCTTGCCGGCGATAGGGCCGGATCAGGTCAACGCTGCATTCCCCAACGCCGCACAGTCAGCCGCTCCAGGGTGTTGAACACCAGCCCTTCCACCAACAACCCGATCAGGATCACCACCGCCAACCCGGCAAACACCTTGTCGGTATACAGCTCGTTGCGGTTCTGGAAGATGTACCAGCCTAACCCGCCCTTGCCGCTGCTGGCACCAAAGACCAGTTCGGCAGCGATCAGGGTACGCCAGGCAAACGCCCAGCCGATCTTCAGCCCCGACAGGATCGACGGCAAGGCCGCCGGCACCAGGATGTGCAACACCAGCCGCAGCCCTTTCAGGCCATAGTTGCGGCCAGCCATGCGCAGCGTTTCCGACACACCAAGGAAACCGGCGTAGGTATTGAGCGCCAACGCCCACAGCACCGAATGCACCAGCACGAAGATCAGGCTGTTGTCGCCCAGCCCGAACCACAGCAAGGCCAGTGGCAACAGCGCAATGGCCGGTAACGGGTTGAACATCGACGTCAGTGTACCTAGCAGGTCCCGACCCAGCTGGGTCGAAACCGCCAGACTGGTCAGGCCAAAGGCCAGGACGATACCCAGCACATAGCCCTTGAGCAGTATCACCAGCGAAACCCCGACTTTGGCGGGCAGTTCACCGCTGGCCAGGCCGTCCCACAGGGCGGCGGCGGTTTGCAAGAAGCCTGGCAGCAGCAGGTCGTTACCCTGATAACGGGCTACGGCCTCCCACAGCATGGCGATTACCAGCAGGATAACCGCCTTGCGCAGCCAGCCTTGCTGCCACAAGCGCTGCACCAAGGGGAGTTGGCGTTCTACAGGCACACTGAGCAAGGGCTCCAGCTGCACCTCGTATTCCTGGCGTACAGGTGTAGTGGTCATGGCTGAAGCTCCTGTCAGTAGGCGATGCGGATATCGTTGAAGCCAAGGTCGTCTGCCTGTTCCGGGGTATCCGCCTCGTCGAACAGCAAACGGTGAATATGCCGGGCACTGGCCTGGAAGTCGCTACCACCCAGGCTGCCCAGGTTGTACTGGTGGCTGTGCACTTCGGCACGCACCCGCCCCGGGTGCGGCGACAACAGCAGGATCCGGTTGCCAACCACCAGTGCTTCTTCGATGGAGTGGGTGACGAACAACAGGGTGAACCGCACTTCCTCCCACAGCAGCAACAGCTCTTCCTGCATCTTGCGCCGGGTCAGCGCATCCAGGGCGGCGAACGGCTCATCCATCAACAGGATCTTGGGCTGGGTGGCCAAGGCCCGGGCAATTGCCACACGTGCCTTCATACCACCGGACAACGTGTGTGGATAAGCATCGGCAAAGGCAGCCAGACCGACCTTTTCCAGATAATGCAGCGCCCGTTCCTCCGCCTCCGCCCGCTTGAGCTGGCCAGACACCAGCAGCGGAAACATGACGTTCTGCTTCACCGTTTTCCACGGCGGCAACTGGTCGAACTCCTGAAACACCACGATGCGGTCGGGGCCTGGGCCACGCACTGTCTGGCCCTGCAGCAGAATCTGCCCTTCTTGCGGCTGGATAAAACCGGCCACGGCTTTGAGCAGGGTGGACTTGCCACAGCCGGAGGGGCCGAGCAGTACAAAACGATCAGCGCGGTCGACTTCGAAGCTGACCTGATGGGTGGCCCGCACCACGCGTTGCGCGGTGCGGTATTCGAGGCTGAGGTTATCCACCTTGAGCAAAGGCGGCGTTGCGACACGGCTCAGGTTGCTGGCCGTGTGGCCTGGCAATGGGGCGGTCATGATCGGTCAGCTCCCCTGCAGCGGGCGTTCATCCTGGAAGAAGTAGTCCTTCCACGACTCCGGCTTGTGCTTGATGGCGCCTACCCGATAGAGGAAATCGGCCAGCTTGTAGGTGTTCTTGGGCGTAACGGTGAATTCGTACTGTGGGTTGTCGATCAGCTTGATCAGCGTGTCGCGGTCGATCTTGGCCTTGGTTACGCGGATATAGGTGTCGGCGGCAGCCGCCTTGTCTTTCTGGGCGAAGTCTGCGGCTTCGGCCAGAGCATCGACGAAGGCCTTGTAGGTTTTGGGGTTGTCCTTGCGGAACTTCTCGGTAGCAAACAGCAAGGTCGGCGAGTTGGGGCCGAGCAGGTCGTAGCTGTTGAGCACCACGTGCACGTCCTTGTTGGCCAGCACCTGGTCCTGGAACGGCGGGTTGGAGAAGTGCCCGTTCAGCTCGGTGCCGCCCGCCAGCAGCGCGGCGGTGGCGTCCGGGTGCGGCACGGCCAAGGTGTATTTGTCGAGGCGGTTGTATTCCTTGTCGCCCCACTGCTGGGCAGCGGCGTACTGCAGGAAGCGCGACTGCACCGAAACACCTACCGCCGGAACGGCGATACGGTCTTTGTCGGAGATGTCGGCGATGGTCTTCACGTTGGGGTTGCTGCTGACCAGGTAGTACGGGAAGTTGCCCAGCGAAGCCACGGCCTTCACGTTCTGCCGGCCCTTGGTGCGGTCCCAGACGGTCAACAGCGGCCCGACGCCAGCGCCGGCGATGTCCACCGAACCGGACAACAGTGCGTCGTTGATGGCCGAGCCACCCGACAGCTGCGCCCAGTCGACTTCGATGTCGATGCCCTGCTCCTTGCCGTGTTTCTCAATCAGGTGCTGGTCACGCACCACGTTCAGCAGCAGGTAGACGATGCCGAATTGTTCGGCAATGCGGATCTTGCCTTCGGCCTGGGCCACGGCGGGGGCAGCCAGGCTGCCGACGACCAGGCTTGCGCCCAGGCCGATGCTTGCCGCCAGGCGGCTGATGGATTTGCGCATGATGGTTTCCTCAGTCGTCAGAACGGGGCATCGCCCTGGATGGTGGTGCGGTACAGCTTGCGCCGCAGGTGCGCGGGGCAGCCGGTGGCCAGGTGGATCAGTGAGCGGTTGTCCCAGAACACCAGGTCATGGGGCTGCCACTGGTGGCGGTAAATGTTCTGCTCCAGCACGCTAAGGGCATACAGTTGCTGCAGCACGTCGCGGCTTTCGTCGTCTGGCAGGCCGACGATGCGGGTGGTGAAGCCTTCACTGACGAACAGGGCTTTGCGGCCGTTTTCCGGGTGAGTGCGGACTACCGGGTGGATGACTTCCTTTACCTGCGCCAGTTGCTCGGCAGTCAGGGTCGGGCGCCAGTTGCCTTCGAATTTGGTCTCGGCGTAGCGGGCGGTGTAGGAGTGAGCGGCACTGCGGCCCTCGACCACTTTGCGCAGGGCGTCAGGTACAGCGTCCCAGGCTTTGTGCATGTCGGCGAACAGGGTGTCACCACCTTCACTGGGCAGTTCCTGGGCATGCAGCATGGAACCGAGGCTTGGCAGCTCCTTGTACGACAGGTCCGAGTGCCAGAACTTGCCGGCATCACCCAGGCCGATGTTCTGGCCGTTCTCGATGATGTTGGAAACGATCAGGATCTCGGGGTGGCCAGTCAGCAGGAACTGCTTGAGCACATGGATCTGCAACTCACCGAAGCGGCGGCTGAAGGCGATCTGCTGTTCCGGGCTGATGCGCTGGTCGCGGAACACCAGCACATGGTGGTCGAGGTGGGCGCGGTGGATACGGGTGAAATCCTCGGCGCTGACCGGTTTGGTCAAGTCCAGGCCGATAATCTCGGCGCCTACGGCACCGGAGAACGGGCGGATTTCAAACACTTGCGGCTGGGCGCTGTCGATGGACGACAAGGCGTTCAAGGCGGCTGACATTTTTCACTCCCACGCAGTGCGCGACTTCAATGGCGCGCAACGATCAGAAACGCACGGGGTTTTCCCGTGTGGGTTCAAGTCGTGCGGCGCATCGATTGGTCGACGGGTACGCAGTGGAAGTGACTATAAAGTCATAAGAGCAATATTTTAAATACCTTTAACGCATAACCATAGCACTGGGGGCGGGGCGGCCCGCGATCAGATCAGCCCGCCCTGCTCTTCTTCATCGATGAGGTTATTCAGGCTGCTGAGCGCCTTGCGTGCCGTGGAGCGGTTGAGCAGCTTGGCCTGCGCGCCTGGCGGCAAGTCAGTGATCTTGAACACGCCCTTGGCGGTCAGCACATCGATAAGGTCTTCAAGCACGCGGATCATGTCCAGATCGCTTTGCTTGAGCTGGTTCAGGCTGTTTTCCACAACGTCATCGGCGAACCATTCCTGAACATCGGCATGGTCGGCGGGGAGCATTTCGGTGAACTGGTCAAAAGCGGCTGCTTCTACCCGCAGCAACTGGCCAGCGGCGTCGCGTTGCACGTAGAACATGGCGGTGTCCCTCGTCACGTTGGTTCCTTGTTGGTAGACAGCAGCATAGGCAAAGATCGCCAGGCACGCAGGCCCGGCGCAAGAGTATGCGCTGTTGGCAGATGGCAGGAAAGAGCCGGGGCCGCTAAGCGGCCCCGGTGGTCTATCAGCTGTCTTTGTTGTGGATGATGATGGTTGGGTCGGCACCGCTGATCAACGAGTTGATCGTGGTGTTGGACCAGTTCACCCCTTCCAGCTTGATGGTCACGTCGGCGTTGGCGATACCACCTTCGGCGTTCAGCTTGCCTTCGCTGCTGACTTGCAGCGTCGTCGTGCCTTCCACCGTGGTGAGCTTCAGGTAGTTGTCGATGGTGCTGCCCTTCTCGCCCTGGAGCAGGTCCTTCAGGTCGATACGGTCGCCCTCGGCCACCTTGAAGTCCTTGATCACGTCGTTACCGATGTCGCCCGCCTTCCACACGAAGGTGTCGGCACCGCTGCCACCGATCAGGATATCGTTGCCCTGGCCACCGATCAGGGTGTCATTGCCGGTACCGCCCAGCAGGATGTCATTACCTTTGCCGCCATCGAGCGTGTCGTTACCACCCTGACCGAAGAGGATATCGTTGCCATTGCCGCCCGACAGGATGTCGTTGCCGTCTTTGGCACCGGAGATATCGAACTCGGTGTAGTGCTCGGTGATGTACTGGTGGACATTGCTGGTGGTAACGGAGCTGACCTCGACACCGCTCTTCTGCGCGACGTAAGTCTGCAGGGCCTGGTAACCCTCGCTGACAACACCGTTGAGGGTGATCAAGTCACCGAAGATGATGTCGTTGCCATTACCACCATCGATGGTGTCGGCACCTGGCACCGTTGCTTCGGAGTGGCCGAGAATCGCCTTCGCCAGGTCGGACGGGTCGATGTTGGTCTGCGGCTTGCCGGCGCTGTCGTATGGCTTCAAGTCGTTCAGCGTGACATCGCTGTTCAGGCCGATAGCCTGGACTTTGCTCAAGCCGCTGGTGCCACCCAGCACAGCGAAACTCGCGGTGGAACCTGCCGCCGAGTCCACGTAGTTCCAGTACTCTGCGTAGCCAGTACCGTCCAGGTTGGAGAACTCGTAGGTGCCATCGCCCTGTGCATGCAGGGTGCCGACCGTCTTGGTGGAGTCAAGCACCAGCGTACCCCAGCGGTTCTCGGAGTATGTCAGCACCTTGACTACGCCACTGCTGCTGATCTCGACCTTGTGAGTCGCGTCGGCCCAGGCACTGAAGGTATCGCCCATCTTGTAGTTGTTGACGTTGACCACATCATCCAGGTTCTTGCCATTCTTCCACAGGCTAGGGTTGGTGTTCTCCCCGCTCTGGTAATAGGTCGGCTTACCATCGGTAATGAAGTAGGTCAGGTTCTCCGCACCTTTATTGCTGGTGGCCATGGTGCTGTTGAAGAAGTTGGACGTGGTTTTGAACGCGTCTTCATAGTTGGTACCGCCACCGTTGTAGCCACCCACCATCGAGTTCAGCACCGCCTGCAGCTTGCTCAGGGCATCCGGGTCGGCAAGGTTCACCGCCACGTTCTTGTTCACCTGAGTGTCGAAGTCGACCAGGAAGATGTTCACGGTACCCGAGGTGTCGGAGCCCAGGCTGGCCTTGAGCGAATTGAACACCGAAGCCAGCTGCGTCTTCGCGTCGGCAATCGACTTGTCGCTCATACTGCCCGAGCTGTCGACCATGAAGGCGATGTTGTAGTTCTTGCCCTGAACCACGTTCAGGCCCGCCACGTCAGCAACGATGATGTCGTTGCCTTCGCTGCCGGTCATCGTGTCGTTACCCGAGGTACCCACGCTGGCCTTGTAGGTTGCGGCATACACCGTCACCGGGATATTGCCGGTAGTGATGGCCGAGCCGCCCAGGCTTTCGGTGGCAGTCGAGGTGACCGTGATGTCGAACGAGCCTTTGTAGTAGGCCGGCGGAGTCAGTGTCAGGCTGCTGAGTTTCCAGCCCGTCACATCTACCGGGCTACTGCCTACCGTTACGGTATGGCCAGCACCATCGCTCAGCACGGTCCCTTTCGGAATGCCGCTGAGGGTTACGTTCAGGGTTTCGGAACCGTCGGTATCGGTCAGGGCGGTGGAGATACCGACCAGTTTCACCGAACCACCTTCCGGCCCTTCGTTGAGCTTGTAGCCGTCGTAGTAGCTCTGACCATTCACGGTGTGCAGATCGGACACGCCCAGGCCAGCGTTGGCCATCTCGGTGACGTTCTGGTACATCTTGATGTTCGAGCTGCTCAGGTCGGTAACAGTACCCGAGCCTACCTGGATGTTCAGGTCATAGCTGCCTGGACCGGACTGGTTGGCATGGTAGACCTCGATCGGGTAGTAACCGCTGGTGGTCGGGGTAAAGGTGCCCGAAATCTTGCCACCAGCACCCCAGGTAGCCGTGACCACAGTGTTGCCACCGATGGTGAGCACGAAGCTGTCGTCAGCGGTACCGCTGAAGGTATAGGTCTTGCCAGCCTCCAGGTAGATCAGGCCCGAGGTCTTCGAACCGGTGCCAGCGGTGACGCTGCCATCGGACTGCACGTTGATAATGGTGCTGCTGGAGTTGGCACTGCCAGAGTTGGCAAAGACCGTCTTCAGGTCGTCACCGGTAATGCCATTACCACCAGTACCCAAGTTTTTCAGGGTGTTCCAGACTTCCTTGGTCAGGCCTTTGGAGTCGATATCAGCGCTGCCGAAGCTCAGGGTCGGCTTGTCGGCAACCGGGCTGATGTCGACCTTCATGGTCACTTCGCTGCCCAGGTTGGTGCCGTCGTTCGGCTTGAACTTGAACTGCGCGTAGTCGGCCTGCTTGTTGCCTACGCCGTTGCCACCATAGTTGTCCGCGCCCGACTGGTTGAGAGCCGGCACAAACTTCAGGTTATTGGCAGTGATGTCGGCCTGGCTGATCACCTGGTTGACCGTCACGTTCACCCATGCAGTACCGTTGAAGAATTGCAGGGTGCCAGCGGCCGGGAGCGAGGTAATGGTTACGGACAAGCCAGTGTTGCCATCGGCATCGGTGGTTTTGAAATCACTCCATGCAAACACGTAGTCAGTGTCTTCCACACCAAACACCGCGCCACCGGGCGAAACCGGCAGGTGGTCGTTGTCGAGGATGGCAGTGGTCACACTCGACTTGGTGCTGTCAACTTGCAGGTTCTCGAAGGTACCACCGGTGGCGGTTTCGATCTTCACGGTGAAGTTCTCAGTACTTTCGACCAGCTTGTCGTCGATGGTAGCGATGTTGAACGTCGTGCCTGTGCTGTTGGCCGGGATCTTCACGGTGGTGACACCAGAGAAGTCCTCACCGTTCTTGGCGGTGCCACTGTAGCTGAGCGTGATGGTGACTTCGGACTTGGACGCATTGCTCAGGGTCAGCGTGTACTGGCCAGTTTCACCTTCAGTCAGCGAAGTGGTACCGGTGATGCCGACCGTGGTGACGTCGCCCTGGTTGCCCGTACCCGGTGTGCCCGAGCCTGGTTCGTCGGTCACGGTAGTGGTGACCGGCGCCTTGTCCAGGGTCAGTTGCTCGAACTTGCCGACGTCGGTGCCGCTGACCGAAGCGATCGACTTCACGACCGGGTCGTTGGCGCCCACGTACGGGTTGTCCGGCGCAGTCACGGTGGTAGTACCCACAGTGCCGTTGGCCGGCACAGTGATGGTGGTCTTGCCGTCGTTCAGCGTGAAGGTCAGGGCCGAGTGGTTGTTGATTGGCAAGCCATCTTTGTTGGTCAGCGTCACGGTGTAGGTGATCACGCCGCCTTCAGTGACCGACGGGGTAGCAGTCAGTTTCGCGATGACTTCGTCGGTGGTGTCGGTGACGGTGACCTTCGCCGCATCGCCCAGCTGCAGGTTCTCGAACGGACGGTTGCCGATGTCGGCGGCCGACTTGATACCCAGGCTGATTTCACCGCCGTCTTTGTAGACATCGTCGCCTTGTGCAGCGTGCTCGTATGGCGCGCTGGTCTGGCCGGCCTTGATGGTGACCTGGGCGTTGTTGCTCAGGGTCACGACCAGGTCGTTGGCCAGTGCCGTGTTGATGTGCACGGTGAAGGTCGGCTTCACGTTCTCGGCGACCGAGGTCTGGTCGGCAGTAATGGTGACCAGCACCAGGTCACCCTGGTTACCGGTGCCCGGAGTACCCGAACCCGGTTCGTCGGTGACGGTGGTGGTGACCGGGGCCTTGTCCAGGGTCAGCTGTTCGAACTTGCCGACGTCGGTGCCGCTGACCGAGGCGATCGATTTCACGATCGAGTCGTTGGTACCGATGTAGACGTTGTCCGGCGCGGTGACGGTGGTAGTACCCACAGTGCCGTTGGCCGGCACGGTGATGGTGGTCTTGCCATCGTTCAGCGTGAAGGTCAGGGCCGAGTGGTTGTTGATCGGCAAGCCGTCTTTGTTGGTCAGCGTCACGGTGTAGGTGATCACGCCGCCTTCCGTCACCGAAGGCGTGGCAGTCAGCTTCGCGATCACTTCGTCGGTGGTGTCGGTGACGGTGACTTTCGCCGCATCGCCCAGCTGCAGGTTCTCGAACGGACGGTTGCCGATGTCGGCAGCCGACTTGATGCCCAGGCTGATTTCACCGCCGTCTTTGTAGACGTCGTCGCCTTGGGCAGCGTGCTCGTATGGCGCGCTGGTCTGGCCGGCCTTGATGGTGACCTGGGCGTTGTTGCTCAGGGTCACGACCAAGTCGTTGGCCAGTGCCGTGTTGATGTGCACGGTGAAGCTCGGCTTCACATTCTCGGCGACCGAGGTCTGGTCGGCAGTAATGGTGACCAGCACCAGGTCACCCTGGTTACCGGTGCCCGGAGTACCCGAACCCGGTTCGTCGGTGACGGTGGTGGTC